>JAAVHR010000082.1 GCA_014799595.1 Clostridiales bacterium
TAAATAATCAATAATTACCATTCCAAGATTATGTTCTATTTTGTATTTTCTGCATTTTGAACGAAGCTCCGAAATAGAAATACCTGGTGTATCATCAATAATCAAGCCTGAACCGCCAATTCTTTTACCACTTTCTACCAGTTTCAGCCAGTCATCATCCTGTAATTCACCAGTTCGCATAGACTGGGAATCTACCTTAGAGTTCATGGACAAAATACGCTTTACCAACTGTTCCTTTGACATTTCCAGACTAAAGATAGCAGTAGAAATCTTTTCCCTTAATGCCACATGCTCCGCAATGTTTAATACAAATGCTGTTTTTCCCATAGCTGGTCTTGCTGCCACCAAAATTAAATCTGATGGATGAAATCCTGCGGTCTTATAATCCAAATCATAAAATCCTGTTGGTATCCCTGTTACCTTTCCATTAGTTTTTGCTGCTCTTTCTATACTCTCTATTGCCTCAATAACGACCTGTTTAATACTGACAAAATCCCCATTGGCACGATTCTGTACCACATCAAATATTTGCTTTTCTGTCTCTGCTAATATTTCCTCCACTGGCTCATTTGCCTGATAACATGTATTAGCAATTCCTTCTGTTACTTTGATTAAACGACGTAGTACCGATTTTTCCCGTACAATTTCTGCATAATGTTTTACATTAGTGGATGTAGGTACTGCACTTAACAAATCCCTGATAAATTCGACACTAGTAAGCTCTGGTGGTAATGATTTCTCCTTAAGCTTCTCTGGTAAAGTTACTAAGTCTACTGGTATTCCATCATTATAAAGTTCTACCATCGTCTCAAATAACACACCATATTGCTGTTGATAAAACTCCTCTCCATTTAGTATTTCTGATGCTGCTAAAATAGCATCTTTATCCATAAGCATAGATCCAATAACTGAACGCTCTGCATCCACACTATGAGGCTGTATTCTCTTAATGACTTCTTCCATAATCTTTCTCCTCGTATAAAAAAAGGTAAGAATTCAGCCGGGTTCATTCATAAAGTGCCAGAATATACAAATTGACCAAAAATATTTTTCTGGCTGGACACTTTATTCATGAATGGCGTTAAGCACATAAAATTATATGTGTAAATTACCCTCTATGAGCAAGCTCAATTGTGCAATTTACACATATAATTTTACCCGGCTAAACTGTTACAAAAAAGGAGTTATTGACCTTCATCTTATAACTCCTTTCTCAAATTATTTCGTTACTATTCACAGGTCTCCTGTGCCCAGTGACGATTTTAACCCATTATAAATGCATCTTGGATGCATGGACCAAAATCTTGCATAATTTCATTTTTGGTGTATAGCTTGACAGCAAGTGTCAAGCTTGCCTGAACGGTTACTACATTTCTACCACTTTTACTGTCAATTCTGCTGTTACCTGCTGATGCAGACGAATTGGCACTTTATATGTTCCAAGAGTTTTAATTGCTTCTGGTAACTGCATTTTTTTCTTATCCAGTTCATATCCATACTGTTTCTTTGCAGCTTCTGATATTTCTTTTGCAGAAACAGAACCAAATGTCCTTCCATCTTTACCAGATTTTAATTTTACTTCAATCATCTTATCTTCTGATTCTAGTTCCTTGGCAAATTTCTTTGCATCCTCTAAAATCTGTTGGCGAATCTTTTCATCATTGGCATTTTTCAATTTTAAATCATTCAATGCTTTTGGTGTTGCTTCTATGCCTACTTTTTTCTTCAATAGACAATTTCTTGCATATCCATCATTTACCTCTACTACTTCGCCCTTTTTTCCTACTGACTTTACATCTTCTAATAAAATTACTTTCATTGCTCTTAACCTTCCTTTTATCTTATTCTTAGTTTAATTCGCCCTCATTATACATATATAGCAGAACATCCCGGATCATCTGTTTTGCTCTTGGCATATCCACATCCTTTAACTGGGTAGCAGCCACACTCATGTGTCCGCCACCTCCTAGTTTTTCCATAACCATTTGGACATTCAGCTCATCAATAGATCTTGCACTAACATATATCATATTATTGTAAGGAGTCAAAACAAAGGATGCTTTTACCTCACTAATGTTTAGCAATTCATTGGCTACCTGGGCACCAAGTACTGTAGGACTTTCCATTCCATCTGCATTACACTCTGTAATGGCATAATGTTCTAAATAAATCTCCATACGGCTAATAGACTCTGCCCGGATCCTATATTCCTGATTACTGCTGCGGAACATCTTTCGTACCCGGGTAATATCTGCACCACATCTTCGAAGAAATGCTGCTGCCTCAAAGGTTCTTACTCCTGTTTTTGTCAGGAAATTATTGGTATCTATTATCATTCCCGCATACATAGCATCTGCTTCTACCTGTCGTAATTTCAGATTAGCTTCTATATATTGTAAAATCTCGGCAACCATTTCACAGGCAGAAGAAGCATAAGGTTCAATATATGACAGTACAGCATTCTCTACTACATCTCCTGATTGTCTATGATGGTCTAAAACTACGATATGTCTTGTCTTTTGTAAAAGTTCCGGACATTCTGTCAGATTTGGTCTGTGTACATCTACAATAACCAGTAATGTGTTATAATCTACAATATCCATAGCCTCCTGGCTATTTAAAAACATATCATCTTCATATTCTGCATTGGTTTGGAAACGCTGTATCAAAGGTCTTACCGATGTGGTAATTTCATTGATGACAATGTGAGTCTTTTTGCCAAGAGCCGTTGAAATACGGTAAACACCTATGGCTGCACCAAAGCAGTCTACATCTCCTGTTTTATGTCCCATAATCACGACTCTCTCTTTTGCTTCCATAAGTTCCCGAAGGGCATGTGCCTTTACTCTTGCTTTTACCCTTGTCTTTTTCTCTATCTGGACACTCTTTCCTCCGTAGTAGGTCAGCTTTTCCCCTGCCTTTACAACTGCCTGGTCTCCTCCACGTCCCAATGCCAAATCCATAGCTGCTCTGGCATATTCATAGCTCCGTAGATAACCATCATCACTAATTCCAAGACCAATACTTATAGTAAGTGACATCTCATTTCCAATGCTAATAGCACGTACTTCTTCCAAAAGGGAAAATTTGCTGCTCTCAAGCTGGTCTAAATATTTCTTTTTGAACATAAACACATACTTATCTTTTTCAAGCTTCTTAACAATAGCATCCATTGTCTGCATGTATTTATTTACTTTACGGTCAATGAGTGCAAGAAGAAGAGATGCTCTTACTTCATCTACGTTATCTAATGCTTCTTCATAATTGTCAATATAAAGCAAACCCACAATAAGCTTACAATCTTCTAATTCCTGCTGATAAGCAGTAAGCTCTGTTTCGTCCTGCATATATAAGGTAATTAATACATTTTCATCCTCTGATTCTACCTTTGTATCTTGCAGTTTTTCACTAAAATCATCTACTTTGATCCGACGCAGAACTATTTTATAATTACGGTTTTGCCATGTAATATGCAGTTCCTGATCCATCATATCTGTTGGAAGAGTATCTGCCGTAATCACTGGAAAAATACTCCAAATATATTTACAACTATGCTTTCCTTCTTCAATTAAACCTAAAAATTCATCATTGCCCCACATTAAACGGCCTTCCTTATCTAGCATTGCATAAGGAATTGCTAATTCCCTCATCAGATGCCGCTGAACTTGGGAATAATCACTTGCATAGCCAATTAATCCTGCCATAATGTTATGTTTTCTCGCAAGAAATAAGGCAAATGCACATATTATATAAATAATTAAAAAGCCTGTTACAGTTACACCTGCTCTAGTATTTACACAATACACAATCAAATTCATGCAGATTAATAATATTGATAAATATAGGGGCCAACGTAAATACCAGTTCAATCTTTTATCTATCTTCATCTTATTCATCTAAAAACCTACCCATCAATCGGCAATGCTCTCATGCATTATCCAAGAACCAACGCACTAATTCCAGGAACTTTAATGGTTCCTCCCTGCATCTTATCCAGAATCTTGGTTCCTGCCTGCGTTTTATTTATATAGACATTCCAGTCGCCTTCTGGAATATTTACTTCAACTTCTTCTTGATTGCTATTATAAATAATACAAAGCTTTTCCAGATTCTCTGTTTCATCTGGCTTGCTAATCGTATATGCTACTACATTCTTTGGGGCATCTAAGAAGTGCAGATGCTCTCTTACCAGCTCTCCATCTGCCATACGAAGCGCTCCATGTGCTTTACGAAAAGCAATAAGACCTTTGTAATACTGATATTCTGTATAAAATTCTTTTTTTTGTCTCCATTTTATACTATTTATGCTGTCTGGTGAATTATAGCTATCGTTATTATATTTCCTGTCTGGTTCTAAAGATGGCTTAGTGCGTAGCATCTCCTCTCCAGCCTGCATAAAAGGTATGCCTTGGGCAGTATAAATAATAGCTGCCGCTAAGCGGTTCATATCCTTTCGTGTTTCTACACTATCTTTTGGATTGGAGATCGCAAACTTGTCCCATAATGTTAAATCATCATGAGCCGAAATATAGTTCACACTTTGGGTTGGATGAATTGCCCATCCAGGTTCTTTTCCTTTTGCAGCTTCTGGATGGTCAATGGCTCCCACAACTGCAAATTTGATTTCTTCTTCCATACCTGGTTTTCCATTTACAAATCCGGGCTGTTCTTCATAGAATACATGTCCTTTTACTCCATCCCTGATATTATCACTAAACATCGCAACCTTTGGTATCTTCTTTGCATTTGTTTTCTTTGCTGTTTTTTCTTCTGGCAGTGCCACAGTATCTGCTGCCCAGCCTTCACCATACAGAATAATATTAGGGTTAATCTTATAAAGTTCTTTGGCAATAACATTCATAGTATCTACATCATGTATTGCCATCAAATCAAAGCGGAAACCATCTAAGTGATATTCTTTTGCCCAATGACAAAGAGAATCTACCATAAACTTACGCATCATTAAATGTTCTGATGCTGTTTCATTTCCACAATGAGAAGCATCCTGAAACTTTCCAGCTTTCATACGATAATAATACCCTGGAACTGTCATTTCAAAATAGGAATCTTTTGTACGATAAGTATGATTATAAACTACATCCATAATAACACCTATTCCAGCTTTATGGAAAGCAGTAACTGCCTCTTTAAACTCCCGTACACGTACCTCTCCATGATAAGGATCTGTGGAATAAGAGCCTTCTAGCACACTGTAGTTTACTGGATCATATCCCCAGTTAAACTTATTGTCTTCTGGTTTTGTTTCATCCACACTGCCAAAGTCATGAAGTGGAAGTAAATGCACATGTGTAACACCAAGTTCTTTGATATGGTCAATACCTGTAGTAAGTCCATCTGGACTCTTAGTACCAGTTTCTGTCAATCCCAAAAAAGTACAGCGGTTCTTAATACCTGATGATTCATCAGAAGACAAATCCCTTACATGTAGTTCATATATTATAGCATCTGTATTCTTTTCTAAGTTAACCGGCTTATCCTTTTCCCAATCTACAGGATTTGTAATTTTGAAGTCCAGTATCATAGCTCTTTCACCATTCACACCTGCAGCCTTTGCATAAATATCCATTGTCTCCTTTGTTTCTCCTTCAACAGAAACCTTATAGGTATAATAAAGTCCTTGTAAATCCTTTTGTACTTTTTTATACCAAGTTCCTTTTACATCCGATTCCATAGAGATAGTTTCCAAAAGACAATCTCCATTCCCCTTTTCGTATATACACAAAGCGACTTTCTCTGCAGTTGGTGCCCATACACGAAAGGTAGTATATTCCTTTGTGTAAGTGCAGCCTAAATCTTTTCCATCATAGTAATATAACTCATCCATTTTATTAACATCCATTTTTTTACTCCTTTTCCAACATAATAACTATTGTATTTATCAACTCTTCTGCTACCTGATTATATAATGTTTTATACTTTTCTATAAAAGCTACATTACCACAGGTTTCCATATTCTTTAATTTCTCATCTTCTGTCATTTTTTCTATCTCTGCTTTTGTATACGCATTTTGAAATATACGTTCTGTATCTGTTGTAAATTCACTTCCCTGCAAATATTCCTTTGCTGGCAAAGTCAAATTTTCATACCAATAAACATCCATAGAAGAATAAATATCATTTTTTAGAGTGCCTGCTTCTAACTTTACAAAGGTTTCTTCTGTCAACTGTAAAATAATTTTCTCCAAAGTTGTTAAATAACAATCATAGATATATTGATTCTTCTTCGTAGCATTATCATATTTCCAATTATTTTTCAATGCAGTGGATGCCTCTTTAATATAACTAATGCGATTAGAATTATCCTCTGCTGCAACTGGTGTTTTTATTACAATTGGTGTTATTGTTATCTTTGGTGTTCCAGTTACTAGTGGTGTTGTTACTGGCTTCTTGGTAATAACTGGTGTTGCTGTTGGTTTCATGGTTGGCACTGGTGTTGCTGTTGGCAAACTCCATTTATAGTTGGTAGTGCTAATAGGATATCGTTTCTTAAAGGAAGTTGTTTTATAATCACTATCTAATGAGTGATTCCAATTCATTTTATTGGAACCAATCAGAAAGTAATCATAAGTATATGGCTTATATGTGTTATCTGTATCATCCCAAGTTACATCCACATAATACCACTTTCCACTTAATTTTACAATATTCCAAGCGTGAGGGGTTCCTGCCCACCCTGTTACAATTCTGCAAGGAATCCCTGCATCTATACACATCTTATAAAAAAGAAGTGCATATCCTTGACAAACTGTCCTATGGTTACTATGAACAAGACCAGCGTATGCTGTAAAATTTTTCAAAGAATGATCATATTGTACTGTCTTTGCAATATAATCGTGTATGGCACGAATCTTCTCCACCCTGCTTTTTTTATTCAGTTTCAAAGATGCAAGTACCTTCTTCACTTTAGCATTCACTTTCTTTAACTGGCTTGCACTCTCCCTATAACTCATCTTAAAACTAAATACTGACTTATTATTCGAATAGTAATCAATAGAAAATCCATAGGATGCAATAGTCCAGTGCAGATAATCAAAATCATTGCTATGCTTTTTATTATCAATATCCCAAGCCTGGGCAAACATTTTTTCAATATCTCCACCATTATATATTTTGCGATAATTTCCTTTAAATATAATTGAAAATCTTGTTTTTCTTGCATTCATATAGTTATGTAATTTTTTCATAAATGCAGTTTTCGTCTTAACTGTACTTTGGGCAGCAGAAGAACTTGCCATAAAGGTTTCCACTGTTCCTGTCATCTTTCTTTTCCTTATGGTAGTTTTCTGTGCCTTGGGTTCCAAAGAGTCTGTCTCTTCTGCTTTTGCCAGAATATTCACATTCCTGTCATTGGTATCTGTCCACTCTATCCCTGACCAGTTCTGGCAAACAAACTGTAGCATTAGTATAACTGCTATTACACGAAATAATCTTGTTTTCATATTGTCCCCCATTTCTTTTCTACACTTATTCTAAGTATACCACACTTATATCTTTATTTCCACTTATATAATAGAACAGGATTGATTCTGTCTTATGACAACATACTTTCTTATGATGCCTATATACAAAATCAATCCCATTTTCAAATTAGTAACAACTATTTCTTATCAAAAACACTCATTAAGGTATTTACACCAGATACATTCATGGTATAGATAGCCTTAGAGCCTTCCATCTGCACATAGTATTCCCCACTATCTGAATCCGTATCTCCAAAGTAAACTGTAAATTCACAATCAAGAATTTCTGCTTCTTTTTTCTCTTCCTTCACATCATCCGTATCTGTTACTTCTTCCTCATCTTCCTCTGCCTGATCCATTTTGGTATAATGAACAGTCAGTGACATCTTCGGCTTATCCAGACCACACTTTTTTAAATCTTTGTCTGTCAAATTATAAGTAACACATTCCGCATTTGTCAGTCCCATAATTGCTTGTAACACATCACTTGCTAAATCTGCATCCATTTTTTTGAGACTATTTTTATTTGTTCCATACTTCCAGACACATTCTGGGATCTCTTCCTCGTTCTTTTTATGTGCAGCATCCTTAGAATCCACAAAGTACAAGGTCTTGCCATCCATAGTCAAAGTATAGTCTGCAATATCCTGTCCTCCCATAGATGGATACTCTTCTACCTCTGCCAGTTGTAATAAGTCATAGTCAAAAGAATTATACATAGTAGTATCTATTAAGTACACTTTTTCGTCTCCTGATACCTGAAAATAATACTTACTTACCACACTATTCAATGTACCTAATGTATAAGTCGTCTTTGTGCCGTCCTTTTGAGTAAAGTCTACTACCAAAGAAGGGTTATCCAGTCCAAATTCTTCTTTGTCTACCTCTTCTTTCTCAATAGTTCTGGAAGCTTTTACTTCCTCTAAGGCAGACACCATAGAGTCTACAGTATATTTATTTACTGGACAATTCTTATCTGTAGGCGAAGACCATTTCTCATTATTAAAAACTAATTCAATCGTACCATTCTCATTTGTATAAGTAATTTTATTAATGGTATCCTCTTCTATGGTATGCACTACTTCATCTTCCTCGGTTTCTTCCGTTTCCTCTTCCTCTGGCATCAGTAAGGTCATAGCAACATATCCACCCACCAGCAAAACTAATGCCAATAAGGTAATGATTAATGTTTTTATCTGTTTCTTTTTTTTCATAAACTCAGCCGGCCTCCCATGTTACTACTTTCTGTTTCTTCTTATTGTTACAAAAATACCTGCTGCAATGGTAATCACTGGAATCATAATTAAATAAACAGACATCCACTTATTCACATCTCCTTCTGTCAATGTCAAAGCTTCTGAACTGATACTCTTACCTGCAATAGCAATACTATCCTCTGTATCACACATCCATCCAAGAGAGCTTAATACCTCTGCAACATTATAAGAAAATTGCATGTAAATATTCTGTGAGATTAAAGAAGTACTTCCGTAAACCACTAATTTTGTTTTTGGTTCTGCTGTACTCTCTGTTTCTTCTTCTGTCTCTCCTTCTGTCCCTTCTGTTACTGTAATTGCTACACCAAGAGCAAACGGACCTTCTGAATCTCCCTTTTCTTTTCCAACACTTTTGCTATCTGTCGCATTTTCCTTACGGTAAGAAGATTCTGTTGTAGAGAATAAAGTGGTTACTGAAATGTTATCTTTATGATTTTCTGTTTCTGCAATACTCTTTGCATCCGTCATTAAAATATATCCATTATTTTCATTCACAATACTATTGGCATCATGTGTCTCTACTTTTGGAACAATATAAGTAGGACTATCTGTCATCGCATAATTAGCATCCCCTTCGTATACAATTCCCTCTTCCATAGTGACACCATATTGTTCTAATAATGAATTAAAGTTCGGCAATTCTTTATTTGTTTCGCTGCCAAAAATCATTGCATTTCCGCCTGCTTCTAAATACTTGGAAACTGCCTTTGTTTCTGTATCATTTAAATCACTTTTTGGTGCAATGATAGCGATACAGCTTGCATCTTCTGGCACTCCTCCACCAGTTGCCAGACTCAGTTCCTCTAAAGTAATATTAGAATTTTTAATATATTCCTGAAGAGTATCATCAAATTCTGTCTCGCCATGACCTGTTAAAGTATATAACTTTGGAACACTATCTGTAGTTACATAATTTACTGCATTAGCAATTAAATTTTCTCCATTAAACTCATATTTTTCAGCTTCACCATAATAATATACCGCTTCTTGATTAGTTAAAGTATATAAGTCTGTACCATCAATTAACTTTGTACGTTTTTCACTTTCTACAATTAACACAGTAGAACTGGTTGCTTCATATTTTGTACCAAAGTTCGGATAAAGCTCTGGATCTTTTCTTACAATTTTAATTTTGTCACTTCCATCTTCATAATTTCCTAACAATCTGGAAAGCTCTGGATATCGGTCTTCTATAGACTTATTTCCAAGAAAATAAATGGTTACATCCATATCCAATCTTTTTAACAATTCCTCTGACTGATCATCTAATGTATATAGCTTATTTCCACTCATATCCAATTCTCTATATTTACTTGGAACTTTGGAAACAATCAAGTTCAAAACTACTACAATTGCAATAGCAATTAAAATCATAGTTGCACTAAAACTTCCATTACGGAAACGATTTCCTGAAAAACGCACCAAAGAGGATTTTTCTTTCTTTGGTTGCAAATTATTTGATTTCTGCTTGTTAGCCACGTCTGCTCCTCCTTCCTAGCTCCATCTTCTCTTCTGTATAGACTGTACAGTCAGATACAAAAATAAAATTATAAAAGTTACATAATAAAATATAGAGCCTAAATCGAAATTTCCACTTGCAAATTTTGTATATCTTGACATAAAGGAAATTCCTGATATTACATTAGCAAATGCTGATTCAAACAAGGAAGATTTTATCATATACACTACTAATAATGCAGCTTCACCAATAAACACAACAACACCGGATACAATAATATTTCTTATGTATACAAATAGAAATATTCCTACTAATAGTACAAGTACCATTAATCCAACCATAGAAGGCAGTGCTGTACTTGGTAAAATACTGGCAATAGAAGATACCAAAAACAAGGTAATATTTATTGCAAATGATATTACTGCTGCTACAATTTGATTTTCTGTAAAAGAAGAAACCATAAGTCCAATAGCAAGAAGTACATCCCCTAATAACCAGAAGGCAAAAATGGTTGCATAATTTCCTACAAAATCTACATTACCATATAGATTTAATACAACTGGCATAGTACAAATCACTACAAATGGTGCTGTAAAAATAGTAACTGCTGCCAGATATTTTCCTGTAACAATTCCCCAAATACTGACTGGAGAAGAAAATAATAACTGATCTGTCTTTTGTTTTTGTTCTTCTGCTAAAAGACGCATAGTCAAAATTGGCAATATAACTGTATATACCAACATAATATTAGATAATGTGGAACCCACTGATGAGCTTCCACCGCTTAAGTTAATTCCCCAAAAATAAAATCCTACAATTAGCAGGAAAAAGCCTAAAATAGCATATCCCACCATAGAACTAAAGTAGGATTTTATTTCTCTTTTATATATCGCTTTCATCTCCGTCCTCACTTTCTGTTGTTTTGATATTTTTATTTACTTCTTCTGTCTCATTTCCGTCCAAAACTTCCTTCACAACTTCTTCTTTTGTGTTCTTCTTTCCAGACTTCTTATATGGTACATATTTCTTGGAGTCGTCTGTAACTTCTAAGAAGATATCTTCTAAGGATTTCACTTGTGCAGACATAAATAATATTGGAAGCTCTTCTTTTGAAAATGTATGAAACAATTCTTCCCGGATGTCCGCTTCTTTTGCAGCATATACCAACACATCTACAGTACCTTTTTCTTCTGATATTGAGAACTCTTGTCTATGAACCTTTTTCATTCCCTTTAATACTGTTTCAATTGCAGATTTATTACCTTTCACACGCATTTTCACTTCCTGTGTTGGCTGTGCTAATTCTGTCAACTGCTCTGGTGTGCCCTCTGCTACTAATTCCCCTTTGTTAATAATCAAAATATGGTCACATACTGCACTAATCTCCTGCATAATATGGGAACTTAAGATAATAGTATGTTTTTCACTTAATTTCTTAATCAAATCACGAATCTCAATAATTTGCTTTGGATCAAGACCTNCNGTCGGCTCATCCAAAATAATGATTTCCGGATATCCAAGAATCGCCTGTGCCAAACCTACACGCTGCTTATATCCCTTAGATAAATGTTTAATCAACCNATTCTCCATCTGGGTAATCATCGTCATTTCCATTGCTTCTTTTACATTCTTCGCTCTATCTTTTTTGGGAATTTTCTTTAATTCCGCTGCAAAAACCAGATATTCTTTGACTGTCATGTCAAGATACAATGGTGGAATCTCTGGCAAATAACCAATGTAGCGTTTTGCTTCTTCTGGCTCATCAAAAATACTGTGTCCATTTATCAATACCTCTCCAGAAGTTGCAGAAAGATAACCAATAATAATATTCATAGTGGTGGACTTACCGGCTCCATTCGGTCCAAGGAAACCATATACCTGTCCTTTTTCAACGGTAAAGCTAAGATTTTTCACCGCCGTATGATTTCCGTACTTTTTTACAAGATTTTTTACTTCAATCAACGTTTACCCTCCTAATCTTTCATTTCCTTTTTACCTAATTATTCGTAATAGTTCAGCCCATAGGCTAAACTATTACGGAATTGGGCAGGCTTCGCATTTATAATTGCCCAATTCCATCACTGTTCTGCGTATTCTTACGGTCAGTGCAGTAAATGCACAGACCTACCTGAACTGTTACAAATATTCTACAGAATATTTGTGTATACTTTGTGAAAAAATCTATATTTATATTAATATGTAATTATTTAGGTAGAAACACGCATTTACTGCGTGTTTACGTAGCAAAATGTAAATTTTGATAGTTCTAAGCCCTTCGCCGAAGGCGAATTTTCATGGGCTTAGAAGGTAACTGTTCATGCTTCTGAACAGTTACCTTAACATTATCATAACAGTCCAGCCATGCCACTGCTATTTTGCCCCAATATACATCATGACTAAAAATATTGTAACTGTTCAGAACCCCTCATTCGGATTTTTCCAGAATATACATAGAATCTAATAATTCCCATAATGGCTGGTAAAAATCCTCATCATTTTATTCTCCAATATATCTTTGTTCCATTACTTGTTTAATGTTTTTTCTGTTGCTAAGTGCTAACCATAGTTTACAATATTGGGCTATAGGTGCTGTATCTAAAAGTGGAATCATGCCCATTTTTTTATACTCTGCTACTGTTTCATAGGCATTATTATCTTGTGTTAATCCAGTGATGTAAATGGGAACTTCCCGTTTTTTTGCACTTTTTACAAACTCCCTTAATGCATCACTTATACCAATCGTCCCTGAATGATAGCTTTCATGAAGTATCACTTTTACTGACTCTCCAATGGAAGGATATTTCATCCCCACGTATGGCACAATCCTTAAAATTTCCATAGAATGTGGAAATAACTGAACCTTTTCCTCCATCTGAAACATCGGTTTATCCTGCATGTTTCCATTATCCATATCCTTTAAATTATCACTGTCTTTGCATGTAAAAATCTCCTTTTCAAAACTCCCATACCAGCTATTTTTTATACTCTCTATATCTGCCGAAAATGCCTTGTGCTGTAACAATTTTGCTCCCCTATGTATAATAGGTTTTCCTCCTTTGTTACAATAACTGACAAAAACACCCTTTCCATATCTTCCTTCAATAAATTTTATAGCATAAGCAAAGTTAATATGTCCATTTGCCTGGTTATCCTCCAAAGGAAAATCACTTGATACCAGTAGAACCGGCACGTTAGCAGAGCCTAACACATAGGAGAGTATTGCTGCACTATATTGTAGCGTATCTGTTCCATGGGTAATAATAATTCCATCTGCCAATTCTTTCATTAAAACTTCTTTTACACAGGTAATTAGCTGGTTTATTTCATAGGCAGTAAGATTTTCACTAAGGATACAGTAAGGTTCTGTAGTTTCAAATTCTATGTTGCTTGGATTTTCTTTCTGATACAATTCTATCAATTTGTAAGGAGCTTTTTCTTTTGGTGCAATATAACCATCTTCTTTCACTTGGCTCCCTATAGTTCCTCCTGTAAAAATCACCTTTATTTTCATACAACTTTCCTCCTTTTTTCTTTCACATAATAGGTAATTGCGAAACTCTCATTAACTTAAATTATTTTGTGCAGATTTACATATAATTTCATTATACCCAAAGAAAAGGTCTGTCACACAAGTAAAGACTATCTTTTAAATCTTTATAGTGGCAGACCTTTTCCTATTTTATTTTAGATATTTTCCATTCTCTCCTACCTTACCCGGGGCTTTGGTTTTTGCTGTGTCTAATACATAAACTCGCATATTACCTGCTCCTGGTGCTGAAATAGTAAGGTTTCCACCTTCTGAAACAGTTTGCACATCACCAGTAACGGCATCTGTATAAGTTCCACCTGGCAGATTCTGGAAAGTTGCTCCATCGGTAATTGTAACACATACAAAACTATCTACATTTTCATCGGTATATCTGCGTTTGAATGCCATAGAGCCATTTACATCCTCCACAGAATATTGCCCTTTACGAAGGGCAGGCACCGACTGACGAATTT
>JAAVHR010000083.1 GCA_014799595.1 Clostridiales bacterium
AATAGCCATTCCTTTTCCCTCTTCCAATAATGTAACCCACTCATTATTTTGCTTTGTTGCAAGCACCAATCCTTTTCCAACATATATATTCAATATATCTCCATTTTTTTGTGCAGTACTTTTATATACATATTTCAAAGTTTCATTATTAATCATCTCACTTAGATCGTTAAGAAACTCTTCTGCATTATTACTATTTTTGAATTTGGGATACTCTTTATCCAATACTGTTTCTAACAATCTTTTATGAGCTATATAATGACTTTTGAGATTCTTACCTGCTGTTAGCTGTACAGAACTTGTATCACTTGCAAACATCTGCAAATTCATCTTGAACCGACCAGTTTTATCAGTTATAGAATCGTTTGCTGCTGTCGAATTACTCACCGCCGCTGGTTTTACATTCACATTACCCTGGCTCACCGCTTTCAGGGCTTTTCCATCTTTCGCCAGTGATTTTCCTGCCATTCCCATTCCGGCTACGCTTAGTCCCAGAGTGATTAGGTCTGTTGCATTCTTCCAGCTTATAATCTCTCCGTCTTTTACATAGCTATCATAGAGGTTCTTAGCGGATTCCACTGTCTGGCTTCCTGACTGGATTAAGGCTCCTGCGTTTCCTATAATTCTGCTTCCTGCCTTGATTCCGTCTGCTATCTTTTCCGCATTGGCTATTCCTTTGGCTCCCCACTTGATTCCGCTTCCAATTATACTTCCTAACAGTGGCAATGCCGCTACTGCACTGGTGGCTGCGTTTGCATAGTCTCCTTCGATTAAGTACCATACTGCATTGATTCCGTCACAGCCATCAAACCCTGGTATGATTCCAAGAAGGTCCAGTGCTGCATGTCCGATTCTGGTCAGGCTGATATCCGGGCATAGTCCGAATGGGTCTGTCAGGCGGATTGGATTGCCCTGCACGTAGGAGAACTTATTCAGGCTCTGGCTGTTGGTGATGCTTCCATCTACAACGTCCTGGTTGATAAATCTTTTGATTGCCACATTGTAGTACCGTGCCCTCATATAGTACAGTCCGTTGGCATCCGTAGCTACTCCGTACATACCATTATACAGGTAAGGGGTTTTGCTTCTGTCTCCGCTTAACAGTTCCCCATAAGGTCCATAACTGTAGGTTTCCTCTTTTTCTCCCTGTTCGTTGGTTAACAGGATGGTGCTTCCTATGTTGTTGTAATGGAAAGTCAGGCTGCCGCTTATGCTGCTTTGGGATAACAGTCCGTTCCCGTAGGTGTAAGTGTTTTGTGCCTTTTACTACTTTCTGGCTGGTCAGCTGCCCTGCTTTGTCATATTCGTATGTATCCGTGGTTCTGTTGCTGTTATGCCGGGCAGTGGTTCTGCCGTTTGGGTCATACTCATAGGTGGTTGTCTGGTTCTTCCCATCGGTTACGGATTTCAGCTTGCCATTGTCATAGTAAGTATAGCTTACCTCTTCCCCGTTTGGATAGGTCATGGTGTCCGGATACCCCATCTGGTTGTAGCTGTAGTTTATGGTGTTTCCGTTACTGTCTGTGTAGCTGGTTACCCGGTTCAGGGCATCGTAGGTTCTGGTTATTACACCTTTTTCATCTTTGACTGTGACAATGTTTCCATTTCTGTCGTAGGTGTATGCTATGTTGCCTGCATCGTCACTGACCTTTTTCAGCCTGCCTGCCTTGTCATAGCTGTATATGGTTTCTTCCCCTTTGGCATTTGTGTAACTTTCTAACAGGCTCACTGCATTATAGGTATAGGCATGCTCACTTCCTATGGCATTGGTTTCTTTGGTTTTTCTTCCTAATGCATCATAGGTATAGGTTGTGATGCCTCCCATTGGGTCGGTGGCTTTTGTGATGTTTCCTGCCGCATCATACCCATATTTTCCGGTTCCCTCTTCGGCATCTTCTACCTGGGACAGGGTTCCGTCTGCATTGTATATGTATTTTGTTTCCTGCTCTGCTTCTGTATCGGCTTGCTTTGTCTGTTTGGTTACCCTTCCCATCACATCATAAGTATATCTGTCTGTTACTTTTAATGCATCCGTTGTGGATACCAGCTGGTTGCTGCTGTCATATTTGCAGGTTTCTACGGTAATTCCTTTTCCATCCACTACGGTTAATACATTTCCGTTTTTGTCGTAGGTCTTTTGGGATGTGTTTCCGCATTCATCGGTTACTTTGGTGTTTCTTCCATAGCGGTCATAACCATATTTGATGCTTACGTCTTCTCCTGCCTGGTTTTTATGGGTGGCGGTTACCAGACGGTTGCAGCTATCGTATGTGTATGTGGTGGTTTCTCCCAGTGCATTGGTCTCACGGAGGCAGTTCCCTTCTGCATCGTAGGTATAGCTGGCAGTATTTCCGTTGGCATCGGTCTGGGAGGTTTTTCTTCCATAGATGTCATACTCATAAGTTATTTCATTTCCCAGGGCATCCCTTACACAGACCAGGTTTCCTACTGTGTCGTATTCGTAGGTGGTGGAGCTGTTATTGGCAAGGGTTACTCTTGTCTGGTTCCAGCAGGCATCATAACTGTACAGGGTTGAGGTTCCGTCTGCATAGGTTTCTTTCTGCAGCTTGCCGTTTGGATAATAGGTATAGCTGGTGCTGTTTCCCTTGGCATCCGTTTCCCTGGTTACATCTCCCCTGCTGTTGTACTGGCAGGATGTGGTGTTTCCTTTTTCATCCGTCTTGGTAAGTACCCTTCCTACTGCATCATAAGTAAAGGTTGTGGTGCTTCCATCTGCTGCTGTCTGTTTTGTGACATGCCCTTCTCCGTCTTTCTGGTAGGTCAGGGTTGTGTTGTCACTTCCTCTGGTAATGCTCTCCAGTTCTCCGTTGGCATCATAGTTGTAGCAGGTCTTGCTGCCTTTGGCATCAGTTACACTGGTTTTATTTCCATTTACATCATAAGTATAACGGATGGAAGAATATACAGTGTCCGTATCTTCCATGGTTTCCTCTTTGATTACTCTGTTTGCTTTATCATAAGTGTAGCAGGTTATGCCTCCGCAGCTGTCTGTTATTTTTGTCAGGTTTCCGATAGTGTCATATTCGTAGGTCTGGCTGTTCCCGTTCAGGTCGCTGAGTTTTGCCAGATACCCTTCTTCGTAATAGTATTTCCGGGTTCCAAGCCCTATGATTTCTTCTGTGGTCAGCTGTGCATCTGCATTATAGGTATAATGCACCCTTTTTCCAGAGCTGTAGATGGCATCGGTTAAAAGGTTCCTGTCATTGTAGGTATAGCTGGTTTTGTTTCCTTTTCCATCGGTTACAGAAGTCAGGTTGTTATTGCCATCATAAGTCATGGAGGTTACACAGCCATAAGCATCCCGTATCTCTGTCTGGTTGCCGTTTCCATCATATTTATAGCTGGTTACCTGATTCTCTGCATCCCTTATGGAGAGCAGGTTGTTGTCGGAATCGTACATATAGACTGTGGTTTCATCATTTCCATTGGTGGAACGGATCACATTTCCGCTTCGGTCACTGACTACCTTCTCGGTGTTGCCGTCNCTGTTTGTAATGGTAACTGCCAGTTCCCCTGTTTTTTCATCATCCTCGTAGGCAAACTTTGTACTTTTTCCNTTGGCATCCTTTTGNANGGTAACNCTTCCATGCTCATCATAAGTATTGGTTACTTTTACTACCCCNTCATTGTTTGTNGAAGTTAATATCCTTCCNTTATCATCATAGGTATATGTGGTAACCTCCCCTAATGGATTGGTGATGCTTGNCAGGCATTTGTTTTCGTAGGTAAATTTTGTNGCACGCCCNGTTTCATCGGTTACTTTTACCAGATAGCCNTTTTCGTTNTAATGAAGCTGGATANNTTTNCCTGTNGCTTTTTCTGTTACNGTAGTAACAGTGTTATTCTCTCCTTCCTTTTTATAAGTGAGGGTTACTTCCCTTTTATTCTTGTCAGTCATCTTCTTGAGTTTACCTTCTTTGTTAAACTCATAGATTACTCCACTTGGCAGGGTTAAGGTGTAAGTTAAATCTTCTTGCCTTTCTAAAACTGCCTTCTCCATGCCTGCAGATAANCNTGTATATTTCTGNCTGTTTGGCTGTTTTTCTGATAATGCAATCTGTTTTTCATTAATATATGTTCCATAAATATCACTGTGTGAAATGGCTTCTGAACGAACAAAGGAAGAATAACTATCTGGTGTCCAATACAGATTTACCATATTTCCCTCTGTTTTNANACAAGTCTGGAAGTTATGGCTCCAGCCTTTTCCCATATCACCTTCNTTCTGTGTCAACATGGAACTGTAATTCATATCCAGAGANAGCGTTGTAGCTCCATTNACCGCCAATGCCTCTATTTCGTCTACAAAGGCTCCAGATGAAGTGTCTACTGGATCACCCCATATACTGTTGTCTATTGTGATATGACGGATAATACTGCTGGATGCATGGCTGCTGATTGGAGACACGGTTACTTTGACTCCCTTNTTTTCTTTTTCTAATATTTCTACAAAACTGTCTACCAGTTTAAAGTAATACTCACCTTCTTCATATTCACCTGTGGATGATGGTGCACCCATAACAGTAGTTCCATAAATGGTATCTCCTGGTGCAAAAACACCTATTTCCAGTACATCTCCCTTGTATAATACAGGTACACTCTGGCATTGATTAGTCCCATTAATGTAATAATCACTTTCTCTATGCTCATATACCTGTACATCCCCATTTTCATCAATAATTCTTTGTATGGTATACTTTCCCGGAAGAGTGTAAGTTCCAAAGGTTGTTCTCAAGTTATAGAAATAGCGGTCTGATGTATTGGTTAACCGGTATTGTATATAGTAGGATTCTCCAACATAAGCTGCATTTTCTGGCATAATGGTAAGTTCCAGACCTTCTCCTGTCTGTACTCTTACATTTGTTTCGGTTGTAAAGGTAGCATGGATTTCTTTTTCAAATGGCATCAATGTTCCAGTAAAGTCTGCTGACAGACTGTAACTTCCAGACTTGTCCCCTTTAATATACCAGAGTGCAGAGGTTGCCTGCTGTCCATATATATCACCTAAGTTTATAGTTTCTGTCTGTTCTTTATTCTGCAATGTGGCAAAGGATATTCCATCTGGCAGTTTTAATGTTGCCAAGGAGTCTTTCAATACAAACTTTGGATCTGCTGCATTAATAATTCCTAATTCTACGGAAAACATATCCTTTAACCAAGATATCCTTCCAGTATCAGACATATAGGCTAAAATTGGCGGCTCTTCTTCTCCTTCTGTTTCTACAGGAACCGTATAGAAAGAAACACCTGAGCCATTTCCAGTGCTTCCTCCTGTTCCTCCTCCGTTTTCAGTCCGTCGGGAACTGATTACACCTCCTCCAGTTGTTGTAATCACATATTCTACCGGCAATGGAGCTTCTGCAAATGCCAGTGTTACTTTATAAGAAAATGTATGATAGTTGCTTGGATCTGATAAATCAATACCTGCCTCTAGCATTTCAGCAAGTTCCATTTTCTTTACTTCCAGATTTCCAACCACAACATCACCCGATTCCAGCATAATCTTTGCTGTGGTATTTTTTCCACCCTCCAAACGGATGTACTCTTCTTTTGGAAGATAATTCTGCTTATAAGCAGCAATCTGGTAATCCCCATTCTCTCCACTAATGGTTACTTTTCCTTCTGCATCTGTAACAAATGTTTTTCCAGAATTCTGGCTGTTGTCATTTACATACACATAAGAAGAGGATAATGGTTCATTGTTTTGGTCTACCACTTGTAAAGTAACAGTTCCTGCGGTAGCTGCATCAAAAATTTGTACAATAATTTTTGTGGATGCTTTGTTTCCTGCGGCATCCTGAACCGTTAAAATCACAGTATAGGTACCTGCACTGTTGTAAATATGGGTTGGCTGTGCTCCTGTTTTTGTAGTTCCATCTCCCATTTTCCATGTATATTTTGTTACTCTTACATTGTCAGTAGATCCAGTTCCGTCAAATGCCATTTCCATTCCCGTAACACCTGCCATATTTACAGATGCATTAGCTACTGGTGGTATGGTATCTTCTGGCATTGCTGTTCCTATCTTTTTCTCACCAGAACTCTGGTTACCATGAATATCATAAGTACATAAGTAGTAATAATAATTGATATCTGGTTTTACCTCTTTATCCTGATAAGAAACTTTGGTTCCTTTATAAACACACTGGTATTCTGTCTCATTGTATGCCTTTCTAAATAATTCATAATAAGCAAAGTCGTCTTCTGTGGCTGCTTTCCAAGACAAATCTATTTGCCAGTTTTTTTCTTCTATGGTTAATTCTGTTGGTTCTGGTGCATCTGCATCCAGCTTGTAAGATGTTGTAAAGGTTTTGCTCTGGTTTCCATTACTATCTTTCGCATAAATATGGAATAAGTATGTGCCGCTCTCTAAATCTTTGGTATCCCATTTTACTTTTACCAGTTTTTCCTTTGCATCTACCTTTCCTACCTCTACATTGGTCCATACATCTTCTGTACCTTCTTGCTTGTATTCTATGGTAAGGTCTGCAACTTTTACATTATCATATACCAATACATTAATTTCGGTATCTGTTCCCACGATCTCTCCATCACTTGGAGATACACTATGAATCGTTGGTGCTTTTGTATCTTTCTTTACATCTGCTGCTGTTTCATTGGAATACTCACTTACATTTCCTGCAATATCCACAGCCTTTATTTTGTAACTATAGGTCTCACCATAAGAAACAGTACTGTCATAATAATTGGCATAAGTACATTTGTCTTTTATTAGATTGTAAATGCCTGTCTCGTCCTCTGCACGGTATATTTTATAGTACTCTACATCTGTTGCTTTTGGTGCTGTCCAAGTTAAGGAAACGTAACCTTCCAATCCCTCTGCTTTCAAATCAGCAATTGTATCTGGTGCTGTATGGTCAACAACATAAGAATTGGTCAAGATACCCTCTTTGTATACATTTTCATTTTCCGCAGTATCGTATACACACACTCTGACGTATACACGTCCCTCTGCTAATTGGGAAATATCCCATTTGTATTGGAAAGTGTTGCTGCTTGCTGCTTTTTTGGTAATGGTAGTTAAAGCCTTCCATTCTTTTTCATCCAAAGAATATTCAAAGACAGCTTTTTCCACGCCAATATTATCTGTTGCCGTTATCGAAAGAGTGATATTTTCTGAAAAAGTTTTGGCTGCCGGCAAAAATTGTGTGATTACGGGCGGAGTTGTATCCCTTTTTGTCTCTATGGTAACTTCGTCAGATTCTTCTCCCCTGTTTCCCAAGGTATCATATCCCACTACACGGAATGTATACTCAGTATTTGCTTCCAGATTTTTTATATGCATTCCCAAAATATCTTTCACAGTTCCTACAGAAACAAATTTGCCATCCTTTTTCTGTTCCACCTGAAAATATGCAAAATCTTCATCGCCTACATCTTCCCATTTCAAACTTACATAAGAGGAATCTGCTGTTACATCTGTAATATTGATTTTGGATATTCCAGTGTTATCCACAATATATTTTCTGGTATATTCCTCCTCTCCACGGTTTCCATTTACATCTATAGCTGTTGCCCTTAAAGTGTAAGTTCCATCTTCTAGTTCCTGGTTATTCCAAGTAAAGGTAGCTGCACCTTCCTTAGATGCTTCTTTTTCTCCTATTAAAATCCATTCTTCTCCATCTTTGTATTCCAGAAGAATAGAAGCTACTCCTGCTACATCATAAGCATTTACAGTAATTTTGCTTTCTTTATTCACTCTGCTGTTTGCAGATGGAGACATCCCCTGAATCACTGGTGCAGTCTTATCCTCTGCCACCTGAATGTATACAGACTGGGACGGTTTACTCTCTTGGTCAAAATAGTCGGTAGCCGTAACATAGTACTCATACATTGTTCCAATTTTTACATTTGTATCCTGATAAAAATATACATAATTCTTTTCCAGCTGCCCAATTTTTTGGAATACTGTTTCATTTTCTGCTCTACGGTAAATGGTATGATACTTTGTATCTGCACTAACTGATGACAAAAAGCTGATGGTTACTGCTCCGTCTTTGGAAATTGCACTTGGAGTAACTGGTGCCACTGGTGCATCCTTATCAAGCTGGTATAAAATTTCTTTTGTACAGCTATTGTTATCTGCATCATATAAGGTTACCCGCACTAAATATTCTCCACTAATCAGTTTATCTGTATTCCATATAATAGATGCATAAAGTTCCTTATCTCCAGTATTTTGCTGTCCGGCAAGATTGGTGTTGATATCCTTCCAGTTTTCTCCATTATCCTGGCTATATTCTGCTTTCACTTTATTTCCTGTACTATTTCCTACATTTTTGAAGAATACCTTAATATTTATACTATTTCCACCTAATGTACGATTCTCTTCTGGTGTTATTCTTGTAATATCCGGCATTTCCCCATAACTGGAAATCTCTTCTGAAAGTTCTGATTCATTTCCAGCTTCGTCATAAGCCAATACCTGATAAGTATAGACTTTTCCACTGGTAATTGTGTTATCCTTGTACGCATTTTTACTTCCTGCATCTGCCAGAAATTCACCATCACGATAAATTTTATATCCGCTCGTCTCAACATTATCTTGTGAGAAATCCCAGCCTAGTTGAACGGAAGAACCAGTTTTGGATTTTACCTTTAAGTTTTGTGGCACATCTGGTGCTTCTTCATCTTTCTCTGTAGTCGCAAATAATTCATCAGAAGCTTCGGATACATTACGCGCTTCATCAAATGCATAGACCACATAAGTATACAAAGTATCTGGCTTTAAGTTTTTATCTAAATAACTTGTATTTCCAGTAGTAGCAATCCGTATATTATTTCTGTAAACCTCATAGCCCACTACACCCTCATTGTCCTCTGCTGCCTCCCAGCCTATTTTTAAACTGGATATACTAGCTTCAGATACATAGATACTCTTTACTTTCTTTGGTGCCTCTTCATCTGTAACGTTATGAATTAAAGTAGAACATAGCTGTTTTACATCCGTTTTGAATTTATATTTGGATATGTTTCTGGTAAGTTCCAAAGTAGCAAATTTAGAATAACCAACTGTACTAAATGATATCGCTTGAATATAATTTCTTCCAAATATTCCTGATTTTCCTTTTAATATGACTTTGTGATTTTCTGTGGCACAGAAATTGTAATTATTTCCTTTAACCTGTGTGAAATCTCCATTTACTTCTAATACACCATCCGTTAAATATCCACTATGGGAATTGTTTGATGAAGTATAGAAATCTCCACTTACCACAACATAATCCAAAGGATTTTTCATAATCAATCTCGATGAATCAGACAGATTCATGTTGTTGCTACACTGTACATTACCAGTATTTACCTGAAAATCTCCATTTGTAATACTAAGATTCTTAACCTTCACTACTTGCCCATTGACATTAAAGTTATTTTTTACTGTGAAAGTACCGCCAATGGTTAAATCCTTTTCGCACTTAGTATTTCCTGTTAATACCACACTTCCACTATATTTGTTGTTTTCCACTTGTGATAATGTATCAATGATAATAGCTCCTGTTCCAGTAATATTTTCACTTTCGTCTTTTATCTGTCCTGACACATACAACTGATTTACGAACTTTACTTTACCGGCTGAAGTATTTTTTACCACTAAGTTTGCTATTCTATTTCCATCATTTGCAGTGCTGGCAAAACTTACCGTCTGCCCTTTATTTCCAGATAACTGTATGGTATGGGATTTGGTTCCTGCAAATATACCATTTGCTTCATATTGATATAAATCCCCTTTTACCACAATTGTACCTGCTGTTAATTTTCCTGTATGACTTCCATTGGTCTGGATAATGAAATCTTTTTCTACTGTGAGAGAATCCTTTTCTTTTGTCATCNCCAATATACCATTACTAGTTGTGTAAGATAATGATTCTTCTGATTTTATCATTCCCTGCATCCGGAAATCTCCTGAAACTTTTAGTTCACCTCCATTTATTTTAAATGTTCCTTCTCCGAAGATTAGATTTCCATTTACTTTTAGGGAATGCCCATTTAAGTTCATGGTTCCACCCATAATATATAAATCGTCCTCAATAACCTCATCATCCTGCAACGTCCATCCGGTAACACTGTTATTACCGTATGTTACTTTACTTCCGTAATTTACCAGATTATTTACATATATGGTGGTTTCTGAATAAATACCTTCTTCACTGTAATTTCGCAGCTCCACAGTATTGAAATGGGATTTTGCTGACTCAAACTGTATGGTCTGTTTTCTTGTTCCACTAAAAATGGTGACATGACTTCCTTCTGCTGCAAAGTTATCTTCTTTATTGCCATTCTTTTGGGTAAAATTTCCTTTGATTTCCAATGTTCCTGCCGTCAGCTCATTTCCAAGGTATCCATTGATTACTACATCTCCTTCTACACAGAAATAATCCTTGCTGTTTGTCATTCTTAAATGATTGATATAATTGTAAGTATATACATTTGTATAATTTCCTGCACAATATACTTTTCCTTCATCTATATAAAAATCTCCAGAAGTATGGTTAATATCTCCTCCTACTTCTACTGTCTTTCCATTCAATTCAAAGTAAGAGCGAATCGTTAAATTTTTCCCTACTTTAAGATTTTCTCCCAAATACAGAGAATTTTCCACTATTACATTTCCTGTAACCTCAACATCTTCTTTTGTAGTTATACTGTCACCATAGTATACATTTCCTTGAAACTTATGGTTTGCAAAGGTTGTGGTTGCTACAGGATGTATGTATCCACTTGTTTTGTTTCCTTTATCATCTACCAATCCTTTTACCATTACATGATTGGCTCCAAATACAACACCTTCCTCACTTTCATTGGTGATTTCCAGATTTGCAAAATAAGAATCAAAGCTTCCTACATTAGCAAATTTCACTTCCTGTTTTTTATTTCCACTTAGCAACACCTTGTGAGTTCCTGTTGCGGCAAAGTTTGATTGGGATATATATGAAGTCTGGACAAAGTCTCCTTTTATCTCTAAGGTTCCTGCTTTCAGCTTAGAATTATGGTTTACGATAGATCCTTGTACAAAATTCCCCTTTACTTTTACATAATCTTCTTCCCCATCCATTAAAAGAATTCCGCTGCTTTTTCCGTAACTGATACCTTCTTCTGTTTCATTCTTGGATTGGATTCTATAGTCCTTTTCTACTATTAACTTTCCACCATTGACATGTATGGTTCCTCCTGCCTGAATGATATTTCCTGTTACAATCAATGTATGATCATTTAAGTCCAATTCATCCTCTGTCAACAGAAGATCTCCTTCGACTGTCTCATCTTTTTCTAATGTCCAGCCAAGTCTTCCATCATTTCCATAATCTATGTTGCAGCCATTTCTTTTTATGGTTGCCGCGTTGATTCCTTCTGGTGCATAAATCCCTTCCTCACTATAATTTCTTAATTCTACTATGTTGAAGCAGGCTTTTTCTGACTCAAACTGTATGGTCTGTTTTCTGGTTCCGCTAAAGATTGTGATATGACTTTCTCTTGCGGAAAAGTTGCTTTCATAATAACCATTCTTCTGGGTGAAATCGCCCTTTATCTCCAACGTTCCTGCTGTCAGATTATTTCCATAGGTACTATTAATTACTACATTTCCTTCTACACAGAAATAATCCTTACTATTTGTCATCTGTAAATAATTATAAGTTCCTTCGGTATACGCATTTGTATAATTCCCTGCACAATATACTTTTCCACCATCAATATAAAAAGTTCCATGAGTGTGGTTAATATTTCCTGCTACTTCCACTGTCTTTCCATTCAGTTCAAAGTAGGACCGAACTGTTAAATTTTTCCCTATCTTAAGATTTCCTCCCAGATACAGAGTACTTCCCACAATTACATTTCCTGCAATCTCTATATCTTCTTTTGTGGTTATATTATCACCATAATACACATTTCCCTGGAACTTATGGTTTGCAAAGGTTGTAGTTGCTACAGGATGAAGATATCCACTTGTTTTATTCCCATTATCATCTACCAATCCCTTTACCATTACATTATTAGAACCAAATACCACACCTTCTTCACTTTCATTAGTGATTTCCAGATTTGCAAAATAAGAATGACTGCTGCCTACATTAGCGAAGTTTACTTCTTGTTTTTTCTCTCCGCTAAGCAATACTTTATGGGTTCCTGTTGCTATAAAGCTTGATTGGGATGCATAAGAAGTCTGGGTAAAGTTCCCTTTGATTTCCAATGTCCCCGCAGTCAGCTTAGAGTTATGGCTTACGACGGATCCTTGTACAAAATTCCCCTTTACTTTTACATAATCCTCTTCTCCATCCATTAAAAGAATTCCACTACTTTTTCCATAACAAATGCCTTCTTCTGTTACATTTTGGGACTGGATTCTATAGTCCTTTTCAACTACCAGCTTTCCTCCATTTACATGTATGATTCCTCCTACCTGAATGACACTTCCTTGGACAGTCAGTGTATGACCATTTAAGTCCAATTCATCCCCTGTCAACCAAAGATCTCCTTCGATTGTCTCATCTTTTTCCAGTGTCCAGCCAAGCCTTCCATCATTTCCATAATCTATGTTGCAGCCATTTCTTTTTATTGTTGTTGCATTGATTCCTCCTGGTGCATAAATTCCCTCATCACTATGATTCTGCAATTCTACTATATTAAAGTAAGATTTTTCTGATTCAAACTGTATAATCTGCTTTTCGGTTCCACTAAAGATCGTAACATGACTTCCCTCTGCTACAAAATTATCTTCTCTACTTCCATATTTTTGTGTAAAATTTCCTTTGATTTCCAAGATTCCTGCTGTCAGATTGTTTTTATAATATCCATCGATTACTAAATTTCCTTTCACACAAAAATAATCCTTACTGTTTGTCATTTGTAAATAATTATAACCTTCCAAAGTATCTGCATTGATATAATTCCCTGCACAATATACTTCTCCTCCATCTACATAGAAAGTTCCAGAAATATGGTTTATGTCTCCTTCTACTTCTAATATCTTTTCATTTAATCTAAAATAGTCTTGAATAGTTAAATTTTTCCCTATCTTAAGATTCCCTCCTAGAGTCTGGTAACTTCCTACTATTACATTTCCTGCAATCTCTAGCTTATTACGTATTGTAAAACTGTCTCCATAATACACATTTCCCTGAAACTTATGGTTTGCAAAGGTAGTAGTTACTGATGGATACAGATATCCACTTGTTTTATTTCCTTTATCATCTACCAATCCCTTTACCATTACATGATTGGAACCAAATACTACACCTTCTTCACTTTCATTGTCGATTTCCAGATTGGCAAAATAGGAATGATCACTTCCCACATTTGCAAAGTTTATCTCCTGTTTTTTATTTCCACTTAGTAGTACTGTATGATTCTCGCTTGCAATAAAATTATTGGTTTCATTTTTACTGGTTTGCTCAAAATTTCCTTTTAACTCAAGAATTCCATCTGTTAAATATCCAGCATTAGAATACAATGCAGAAGTATAAAAATCCCCTTGTACTCTTACATAATCCTCGGCACTA
Organism: Clostridiales bacterium; assembly: GCA_014799595.1. Taxonomy (GTDB): domain Bacteria; phylum Bacillota; class Clostridia; order Lachnospirales; family Lachnospiraceae; genus CAG-411. The sequence goes on from JAAVHR010000083.1 coordinate 13,539, forward strand.
TTCATTCTTAAATATCCATTGCTCTGTGTATAAGAAATTTCCTCTTCTTTCTTCACTCTTGTTTGAATTCTATAATCTCCTTCTACAATCAGAGTACCTTTATTTACAAAAATTTCTCCACCTATTTGAATTAAATCACCTTTTACAGTCAAAGTATGCCCATTTAAATCCAAGGTGTCTGTAAGCAGCACAAGATCACCTGCTATTTCTTCATCTTCCTCTAATGTCCAGCCATACTTCCCCTTTATATCTCCACAATTTACATTACAGCCATTCCGAATTACCTTTTTTGCCTGAATAGCTCCTTGAAATGTGACTCCTTTATCACTATAATTATTCAATTCTAAGCTGCTAATATAAGATGTAATGTTCCCAAAAGAAATGGATTGAGGTCTTGTTCCACTTAATACCACGGAAAAATCATCTTTTGAAGTAAAAGAATAATTGGCATTTGTATGAACAAAATTCCCCTTAATCTCCATAATTCCTGCATATAAGTAATCTTTACCAGAATAATAACTGTTCCAGTTTACATTTCCATTGATCCAGACATAATCATTTGCATTTGTCATATAGAGATAACTATATCTGTCAATTTGAAAACTGCCATGGCACTTTAGGTATCCTTTATTTATTTTAAGATTACTATTACTTTCTATAGAAATACTTCCATGAACAGTTAAGATATATCCATTTAAGTTAAGTGTTGCTGAGTTTTTAACGACCAAATCTCCAACTTCCATATCCTGATTTAATGTATAGTCAGATGAAATGGTTTTACCTTCCAGAGCTTTCACTACAACCTTATTACTCGTTCCAATCAATTCATTTTCTTTATTGTATGCTTCCACATAATAGGTATGTTGTCCCAAAGCAAGGGAAGAATCTGTAAAATTAGTGTCATTAAGTTTTTTATATTCTTCTCCATTTTTGAATAATATAAAATTTCCATCAAATGTCGTATTTTCTTCTTCCCAGTCCAGACTCACAGAAGTCCCACTCTGGTCTGTACAGCTTAATACAATTTCTGTATATCTTTTCTTGGTATTTGTATGATCTGTTTTATTCTCTTTGTTCTCCAGATTCTCCATAATTTCGGCAGCACAAATTACTACAGAACTATAATCTGCACTCTCTAAAACTAGGACTATTGTTAAAAACATAACTATTATTTGTATAAAATTTCTCTTATTGTATATTCTCATAGTTTTTCTCCTTTTCGTATTTGAGGAAATTGTCGTACCAAATATAATATTTTCCCTAAATAAGACAACTCCCAATTTTTATCAAATAGTTTATATTTATCCTTAATTGATTATTAATCTTGTTTTATTACTTTAGTGTATAAATGTTTCCATTTTTTACACCATAACTTTTTTCTCCAGATAATACATAATTTTGTTGGTTTCTGCTATCCCATAAACCTTCTCCATTATTAAAACATACTGTCAATTCTGTCTCTGTTCCTAACTCAATGACATATTTCCATGTATATCCGGATTGCTCAGTTGTACTTGTCATCTTTTTCCCTGGCACTGCTGTCCATTCTCCATTTCCAATTTTGTAATGAATATATACGTTTGTCCAACTTGTATTATAATAATAAACTTCTGCTGTATTCTGGCTTGGTAATGGTGTCTCTTCTATGGTCTGCAGCTTGTTCACGGTTTGGTTTTTTATACCATAACATCCTGTGTATACCTTATAATTTGCCTGGTCTCTACTATCCCATATCCCATTTCCATTATTAAAGCATACTGTTGCTTCTGTCGCAGTTCCTAAATCAATGGTATACTTCCACATATATCCATTTTGTTCATTTGTGCTGTTCATTTTCTTTCCAGGTGATTGTGTCCACTCTCCATCTCCTACTTGATAATGGATATATGCATTAGACCAACTTGAATTATAATAATAAACTTCTACTCTATTCGTATTTGGTGTAGTGGTTGGTATAATATTTTGTAATTTATTTACAGTTTCATTTTTTATACCATATATTCCAGCAAATACCTTATAATTTTCCTGATTTTTGCTGTCCCATAACCCACTTCCGTTATTAAAACACACTGTTGCTTCTGTCGCAGTTCCCAAGTCAATGGTATATTTCCACATATATCCAGACTGTTCATTGGAATTGCTCATTTTCACACCTGGAGCATTTGTCCATTCCCCATCTCCTACCCGATAATGAATATATGCACTTTCCCAATTTGTGTTTTGATAGTAAACTTCTACTATATTCTTATTATGAGGTGTCGCTGTTATAATAGGCGTTGGCGTTAGTGTTGCTATAGCTGTTACCTTTGATGTCTTTATATTCCCGTTTTTATCATAAGAATACAAAATATAACTTCCATCTGCATATAACACTTTCTTTAACCGGTTTAACTTATCATAGACATATTCAGCCTTTCCCCCTTCTTGTTCTGTTTCTTCTAAAAGATTCCCTGATACCACTTCTTCCTGAAGATTCACATTTGTTTCATGTTCTGCAAGGTATGTTTGTTTTGATGTCATTGGATTCCTACCCAAGAAATAAATTCCTAAAAAAACAATACATATACCTAATATTGCTCCAATTTGTACTTTTCTTTTTTTCTTCATCTCGTACCCTATGAAAGTCTTTCAGGTTTTCAGTCCTAAACTTAACATTGATAGACTTTCATTTTTCCTTTCTTTTGTATTTAAACGTTGCAAATTCCCTTAAAACAGATACATCTATGGATGCCCTGCTTATGGATAAATATAAATTTTATAAATTATATAATACTTTTAAAATTATTTATATTGGTTTATGTACCTAATTTTTGTAGATTTATGTAGGTTTATTTTGGTTTTTTTAGGTTTTTTTTGGTTTTTTTTGGTTTTTGTGGGTACTTTTATAATTTTTGTAGGTTTTTGTAGGTTTTTGTGGTTTTTTGTAGGTTTTTGTGGTTTCTTGTACATTCCCTCTTTATGCTTATATTGAATACAATAAATAAAGTAAAAAAACACCAAAAGTCTTATAGACTTCCAGTGTCATTTTTACCTATTTTTGCATTTTCCAATTCTTCTATTGCATGTTTCATATTTATAATACCTGCTGAATTAACTCTCCCATTTAAACTCTCTTTTTTCGTTACTGTATTTAAAATCAGTTGCTTTATATTTTTCTTATTATACTCAAATGGTACTCTATTTCGTATTAATGCTGCAATTCTGGTGGTTAATGCTGTAGCATAAGAAGTTAGCCAAACTCTCAAGATATTCCTGCACATCAATGCTTTCCTCTATTTCTTTTGCATTACATCTTGGTATGTAACTGGTTAATGGATATGCAATTAAACTTGCAACTAATACTACTGACAAAAATTTTCTCTTCATTTCTTTCTTCTTTTCAAATAAATTGTAAATTATATACCCAGTGTATGTTCATTAGTGCAGATAAAATTCCGATTATAATATTACGAAATACTATTATAATCAAAAACGTTATTTATATTACCACTATATATTTATATTGTCAATATTATTTTTAAAGTTTTTTATTTTAAAGCTATTTATATCATCAACATACTCATTTCTATCTTTCATCTTGACATATAGGTAACTTGTTGCCATAATTACAAGTGCAACAAGTTACCCATAAGGAGGAATTACATGAATTTAGATGATTTGATTACAAGATTTTCAAGTACCACAGAAAATCAAAGTAAGGCTATTTTTAGCACATTATTTATTGCTGGAAATAAGCTGCAAACACTTTTCGATAACCACATTCCAGAGGTATCACTAAAACAATTTATGTTGCTGTCGATAGTCAGACAATCAAAAGAACAATTAACATTTACTCAATTAGGAAATTTGCTGGGCTGTTCCAGACAAAATGTTAAAAAGTTAGCTGATGTTCTGATGAAAAAAGGATTTATTACTATTCAGCAAAGTCCCATTGATACAAGAGCCATGTGCATTTGCCCTACAGAAAAAGTGAATGATTATTTTCAGAACGATTTTTCTGAATATCAAAAAGAATTGAAGTATCTTTTTGAAGTTTATACAGAGAAAGAAATTGAAACACTTTTTATTCTTTTATCGAGGTTATATGCAGGGATAGAAAATTTAGAAAAGAGGATTGCCAATGAAGAAAAATAAAAAGGTGTTTCTGATAATATTTATCCTCAATTATTCACGACTTATATTGCAGACCGCTGCTATCGCAGCTAGGAGCCGCTTGGNAGCGTCACCTGTCTGCAATCATCGTCAATTGACCTATTAAGCATGACTAAGTCTTCATTTCTAAGCCTTCGGCTTACATAAGACTTAGTTCATGCTTAAGGCCGTGAATAATCTCGGTTTATTGTAGTTTTGCTGTTATTTTTTACAGGAAAAATCGTTATTAGAAATATGGTTAGGAATGTCCAGCATATTTCTGTTTCCATGCCTGACTTATCAGTTATGCAAGATGGAAATTATATAGGCGAATATTCCATTTCACCTGTATATGTAAAAGTTGAGGTATCTATCAATAATCATCAAATAACAGATATTGTAATTCTACAACATGGTAATGGACTGGGTAGTGCCGCAGAAAGCATAGTCGATGATGTAGTGAAAAAACAATCATTAGATATAGATGCAGTGTCGGGGGCTACGGTGAGCAGTAAATGTATCTTAAAGGCTGTTGAAAACGCAATAGAAAAAGGAGATTTTAATAAATGAAAACAGTAGTAATTTATAATTCACAGACAGGTTTTACAAAACGCTATGCCCAATGGATAGCAGAAGCAACAGAGGCTGATTGTTTAGAACTATCCGAGGCAAAAAAGAAAAGTATGGCTGCATACGAAGCAATTATTTTTGGTGGTTGGGCATGTGCAGGTGGCATTAGCAAGCTAAGTTGGTTTAAAAGTAATATAGACAAATGGGCAGATAAGAAGTTGATTGCATTTTGTGTTGGTGGAGGTCCGATAGATAATCCAGAAATCGAGCCTACTCTTAAATGGAACTTTAAAGAATCAGAATTTAAAAAAGTAAATGTATTTTATTGTCCAGGTGGATTTAACTATGAAAAAATGTCTGTTCCATCAAAACTTATGATGAAGATATTTATAAAAACACTGAAATCAAAAAAGAATAAAACAGAAGAAGAGGAAGAAATGATAAAAATGATATCTTCCTCTTATGATATTTCTGATAAAAAATATATTGAACCTATTCTGGAATGTTTAAAAAAATAACTTCTCACTGTTATCAAAGATCCAATAAAGGAGCGGCAGCCTAAAATGCTGCCGCCCTCTGAATTACAAAGATGCACCTTGTAAACACTTGTCTATTAAGTTTACTGTCTCCCTACAGATTTCTCTCATCTCCGGCGTACTCATTGCCAATGCTCCAAAAGCATGGTAGGCATTCTTTACCTCCACCAACGTTGCTGCCACACCAGCATTTTTTACTTTTTGATAAAGGGCATGNGCATCTCTGTTTAGTGTTTCATTATAATCACAAGTAATATATACTGGCGGAAATTCTTTATAATCTCCCAAAATTGGTGAGACATAGGGATTCTCTGTATCTGCTCTTCCCACATACATATCATACATAGGTTTTTCACAACCTATCTTTACAATAGCATCTTGAATGGTTCTTCCAGTTCGTTCTACATTTCCACTAAAATCTACCNCCGGACTATGGGTAATCACACAGACCGGCTTTTTTATTCCCTCATCTATAGCTTTTAAGGCAGTAACTAATGCCAGATTTCCCCCAGCACTGTCACCCAGAAGTGCTACCCTGCTTTCTGGATACTTTTCTAAAATTGCCTTATATACCTCAAAACAATCGTTGACTCCTGCCGGAAAAGGATTATCCGGAGCTCTTCTATATTCTGGTGCAATGACTTGTCTCCCTGAAAAAGCAGCAAGCATAGAGGTATACCCTTTTGTGGAAGCTGCACTTCCTGCTANAAAACCACCACCATGAATATACATTAGTATATGATTATCCTTACAATTTTTGGGCAAAGTTATCTGACAGGTCACTTCTCCAAATTTCCTCTTTTCATAAAGCACGCCTTTTTCTCTTGGCAGAAAAGCGAAAGACAAATCATACATTCTTCTCATCCGCTTTATATTCACTTTATCTAAATTTTCATCAAATCCTAAAATCTTTGATAATTTACCTACCAGATTTTTATTTCTCTCCATTTCCCTGCTGGTTGCTTCTCTTACTTCTATTGCCATATTTTACCTCTTCTCCATATTTTAATCTCATCGTAATTATTCAGGTAGAAACACACATTTACTTTGCATGTAACCTGAAAAAAATTAAAGTTTGCAGTGTTTAAGCCCTTCGCCGAAGGCAAATTTTCATGGGCTTAAACGTAGCTGTTCATGGTTCTAAACAGTTACATCTCATCTATTTATGTTCTATATTACCAGAAATTTTTCCAACTCTTTCACACTAGAGACAATGTAAGTAGCTCCTGCTTTTGTTAATTCTTCCTTTGTTCCATATCCATATAGGACTCCTACAGAATCTATATGGTTTGCAATCGCACCACCTATGTCATAATGACGGTCACCAACCATAATAACTCTATCATAATCTTTTTCTTGAATATGTTCCAAAGCATACTGGATAATATCAGCTTTTTTATCTCGTGAATTATCCATAGTTGCACCTGCTACAAACTCAAAATACTTTGCCAAGTCAAAGTGTTCCAATATCTGGTTCGTAAACTTTTCTGGTTTTGAGGTTGCTACTAACAATTTCTTACCCTTTTGTTTCAATTTATCCAATAGTTCCGAAATTCCATCATATACTCTATTTTCAAAAATTCCTTTTCCAGAAAAATATTCGCGGTAATAATCAACCGCCTTCTCTGCATCTTCCTCACTAAAATTATAAAATCCCATAAAAGTGTCCCTTAATGGTGGGCCAATAAACTTTAACAATTCTTCTGTTGTAACACCAGAAATTCCACACTTCTCTAGTGCATATTTTATAGAATTGGTAATTCCTTCTGCTGGTTCTGTTAATGTGCCATCTAAGTCAAATAAAATATAGTCATATTCTTTCATAAGTTCTCCTTTTCCTCCACAATCACCTAATTAATCCTCAATTATTCACAACTTTTATTGCAGCTCGTGAATAATCCCAGTTAATTCCTATCTACTGTTATTACAGCATAAAATTGTTCACTACATTTCCAAAGCTCACTTTGAATTCGTTCTATTAGTTCTTCTTTTGACATATCATATTGATAAGGAATCACAACATCAAAAATTAAATTTGTATGAGTCTGCCCAGGAACAATGCGAAAATCATGCATCGTAATTACAGTATCAATTTCCTGCAAAATATTCCTTACCATATCCCGCAGTTCCTTTGTCCTTTCATCATCATTTGCTACTGGGTCCATGTGAATGGTAGCGGGGCATCCTAACTCTTCCTCTAAGGTTCTTTCTACATTATCAATCATGTCATGGGTTTCCAACATATCTCCAGAAGCTGGCACTTCTGCATGAAGAGACACCATAACCCGTCCCGGTCCATAGTCGTGTACCACCAAATCATGCACTCCTAAAATAGCAGATTCTCTTTTAATAATCTCCTCAATACGCTTTACAAATTCTGGATCAGGAGCCTGCCCAAGCAATGGATTAATTGTATCAATCATTGCAGTTACTCCTGTGTAAAAAATAAAAAGTCCAACCAGAATACCACAATAGGCATCTAAATTTATTCCACTAACCCAATACAAAAATGTACACAATAATACTACACTTGTAGAGACCATATCACTAAGGGAATCTTTTGCTGTAGCCACCATAGCAGACGACTGTAAAACTTTTCCTAAAGAATGGTTATAACACATCATGTAAAGTTTCACTAAAATGGATGCTACTAAAATCACAATTGTTATTGCCGATGTAGTCATAGCCTCCGGGTTTAAAATTTTCTTTATGGAGCTTTGTATCAATTCCACAGCCATCAACAAAATCAAAACAGAAACCAACATCCCTGATACATACTCTATACGTCCATGCCCATAAGGATGCTCTTTATCCGGTTTTGCACTGGCAAGCTTAAATCCAAGCATAGTAATAAAAGATGAACCAGCATCTGATAAGTTGTTAAAGGCATCTGCCATGATTGCAATAGAACCACTGAACAGACCAGCAAAAAACTTTCCAAAAAACAGACACATATTCAAAAAAATTCCTAATCCTCCAGACAGTATGCCATACGCAGTCCGCACTTTGGGATTTTCTTTTTCCTTGTAATTCTTAATAAAAAATCTTGCAAGTAACGTAATCATGCTTCAAAAAACCTCCCACTCATCCAAGAGTTACAGTTCACACCTGCGGTGCAAACTGTAACGGAATCCAGCCTATTTTTAATTCGCCTCTGGCGAAAGGCTGGATTCTTCTCTACCACTACTTATTCTTACGTACTTTGCAACAAGTGCAAAGTACTACCTGTGAACACTAACATCCCAAGAACATCTTTTCCCTTCTCTTTTTTGATAATACCGGAAGGGTAAATAAAACCGCTTTGCATATATTATCTGCAATCATGCAATACCATACAGCACGAAGTCCAAGTCCCCATACCTTTACACATAAGAATGTAAAAAAGATGCGGATACCCCATTTACTAAATATTTCAATAAAAAATGCATATCTGGTTCTTCCCAATCCATAGAATATTCCTTCCAATACAATCATTAAACCAAAAAATGGTTCTGAAAATGCTACTAATCTTAACATAGAAGCACCAATTGCAACCACTTCTTTGTTTGGCGAAAATAACCCCATTAAAGGTTTCGCAGCTAAGTATAAAACGAATCCACTGACACACATCATAATAATGGTAATCACAATACTGAGGTAACTTACTGTTTCAAATTTTTTCTTATTCTGTTCCCCAAGAGCATTTCCTACTAATGTAGAAGTAGCCGTCTGCAACCCATACCCGGGGATATAAAAAATCGTTTCTGCTGTAACTGCTATAGAGTGTGCAGCAAATATGGTCGTTCCCATTCCTGATACCAAACTGGCAAACACTACATATCCAAGACAGGAAGCCACATTGGTTCCAAGAACCGGAAGACTCATTTTACCACATCGCTTTAAAACTTCAACATCCAAAGAAAATTCTTCCCACTTCCAATAGAGAAGTTCATTCTTCCGATATGCCCGGAACATAAGAACTCCACAAACCGTGTAACTGATTGCAGAAGAAATTCCTGCTCCTGTTACACCAAAATCTAGCATATATATAAACAAATAATTTAAGATTACATTCAAAATATTAGCAAGCAGATTAATTAACATGGGTGTTTTTGTATTCTTTGTTGCCCGGATTGCAGCACCAAATATGGTTGTACTGCAACGGAATAACATAGGAATACTTACCAGTGCAAAATATATGGAAGCCTGCCTTTGGATTGCCTTTTCTGCTCCCATCCATACTGGTATAACCGAACTGAGTGCCAAAGATATTCCTCCTGTTAATGCCCCAAAACAAACTACTAACAAAATAACCTGCTTTGAAATTCTTTTTACCAGTTCTTCATCCTTGCTGCCTGCTGCTTTTGCAATCATGGCAAGCACTGCCACTCCAAGAGCACCTGGCACACTATTTACCAGCCAGGTAACTGTGGTGGTCACACTTACTGATGCTGTTGCCTGCTCTCCCAGTTGTCCCACCATGGCTGTATCCACATATTGCAAAAGAGTAGACAAAATCTGCTCAATAATAGTAGGAATGGATAATACAATTAAACTTTTTAAAATTTTCTTCATATTTGTTTCCTACTCTGTTTTTGTTCTGCATAGGCTTCACAGCCTCTTTTTAGTCTGTCCAGCCCATCCATAATGGTTGCTCTCGGGCAGGCAATATTCATTCTTAAAAACTGCTTACCATTGCCTCCAAATTGGCTGCCCTCTGATAAATATAATCCTGTCTTTTTCCGGATAAACTCGGCAAATTCTTTGGTATGTTCTGTGTACTTTTTACAATCCAGCCAAAGAAGATAAGTAGCATTAGAAGATACAATAGAAAGCTGCGGAATTTCTCTTTCCACATAATCCAGTACACACTCTTTATTTCCCTGCAAATACTTCCTTAATTCTTCTAACCATGGCTCTCCTTTTGTAAATGCGGCAATGGCTGCCTGAATGGCAAAAGCATTTGGTTCTGCCACCTCATCCGTATTCAGTCCTCTCCATACTTTATGGCGAAGATTGTCATTTGGCACAGATACAATAGCCGTCTGTAATCCTGCTATATTAAAGGCTTTTGTTGGTGCAATACAAGTAATGCTGTTTTCTCTGCAATCTTCTGATACCGATGCAAAGGGTATATAATTATATCCTGGTGCACTAAGGTCGCAATGGATTTCATCAGAAACTACTATTACATGATGTCTCTTACACAACAATCCTATTCTCTCCAAAGTCTCTCTATCCCAAATTTTCCCAACTGGATTATGAGGGTTACAAAGAATCATCAAACTGGTTTGTGGGTCTGCCAGCTTTTCCTCCAAATCTTCAAAATCTATAGAATATTCCTGTCCATTATAGGTCAATGGTGCCTCTAATACATGTCGTCCATTATTCACAATGGAGTTAAAAAATATATTATAAACAGGGGTCTGTATCAAAACATTTTCATTTGGTGTGGTCAATTTTCTGACAATACTGGAAAGAGCCGGCACTACACCTGTAGAAAAAATTAGCCATTCCTTTTCCATGATAAAATTATGCCGTCTCTTCCACCATTCTATAATTGCCTGATACCATTCTGCGGTTACATCCGAATATCCAAACACACCATGGCTAACCCTATCCTGAAGGGCAGCTACAATCTCTGGTGCTGTCTGAAAATCCATATCTGCAACCCACATAGGAAGTTCATCTTCCGCCACATCCCATTTTAGGGAGTTTGTATTTCTCCGGTTCACTGGTGTATCAAAATCGTATCTCATATTCCCATAAGTCCTTTCATTATGCTCGTAATAGTTCAGCCTCCAGCTGGTTACCTATGCTGTTACAGTTCACACCTANGNTGCAAACTGTAACNNAATCCAGCCTATTTANAATTCGCCTTCTGCGAAAGGCTGGATTCTTCTCTANCACTACTTATTCTTACGTACTTTGCAGCAAGTGCAAAGTACTACCTGTGAACAGTAACCCTATGCTCTATTTGTGATCAGTTTATTNGTCTGTGATATTTCTTTTATATCCTTACAAATAATCTTTGTCTTNCTANCATCTACCAGATCNTTTTCTATAATCAGTTCACCAATATAGTCAGCCTGAATAGTTCCACTGGTAGGATTTAAGACACTTTGAATCTTTCCGTTAATCTGTGCATCCACCGTAGAATACTCAAATGCCAGAGTAGTATTTAANAGCTCACAGTTTTTCATAACGAGATTATCAATATAACACAAACCCTGCAAACTTTCAATCTTACAATTGATTAAAGTCAGATTCTTTGCATTCCATCCTAAATATTCTCCAGAAATAAANGAATCATATACAGTAACATTTTCACTATTCCAAAAAGCATCCTTTGATAACAATTTTGCATTATGCATTTCAATATTTTTTGCCCCATCAAAAGAGTAATTTCCAANTAAAGTAAAATCACTGATTTCCATATTTTCGCTGCTCATAGCNAAATAATCTCCTTTTGCACTGCCTCCCTTTATCCTTNCTCCATTACAATACCAAAGGGTTTCCTGTGCATTTGGAAATGTTACATTCTCCAATACAATATTGCTGGTTCTTCTAAAGTTCTTTGGTGCTTCAATTACTGTATTCTTTACGATAATGTCATCTGTATACCAGATTCCTGCTCTTGCCATATCAAAGAAGGTGCAATCATCCATGGTAATATGTTTGCTATACCAAAGAGGATATTTCCATTTAAACATGCTGCCATATAACTTAATATTACTGCTTTCTTTCAAAGGAGATTCCCCTTCATCAAAAATCGTATCATATATTTCTAAATTTTCCCCTTGAAATAAGGCTCTCTCTCCTGTTAAATATTCTTGTCTGATTTCTCTCATGTTTTCTCTCCATTTCTTTTTGCATATATTTTTTGTGACTATTATTATATTCCATCACAAATTATTTCATGTTTATTATATATAATATTTCTAAGCCTTCNGNTTACATAAGACTTATTTCATGCTTAAGNCCATGAATAATCTCGGTTAAATTATCTGCTTTTCTACTAAACATTATACTCTTTTCAGTTTCACATAGCAAATACTTATAACATATAACAATCCCGCCATGCAAAAGTATATGTGGAAGTACATGAGTAAANTATTCCCCCATTACCCCCATTGAGAGTCATTTGCCGGATATGGAGATTTTTTGAAAGAAATAATCACACCACATCCAATCTTCTCTCCAGAATCCCCAGAAGGCTGTGTAGTAAAATCATCCCTTTGTTTGTGTATTATAACAGACCTGCCTAATATATCTTCTATAGTAAGCCGCTGATCATAAAACGCCATCCACGCATAACCATTAACACTTAGAAGTGAAGGAAAATCTCCAGCATGCTCCGGATGAGGAACCTCTTCTGGATTATAGTGTCCCCCTGTTTTTTCAAAGGAATCCTCACAATTTCCATATTCATGAATATGCATGCCATAAAATCCTGTTAAATTTTCTTTATCTGGCAATCCAAACATTTCAACAGCAATTAAAATGGCATTGCCAAGAGTCCGGTAAAACCCAATCTGGCCACTTAAATTAGGATTCTCCTCATTCCCTTTTATCCATGCTACTGCATCCGGTTTTCTCTGGCTTAAAATTGAGGCAAACAAAACATTAAAATTTTCCATAAAATCTTATTTTANNCCTTTTAATTTTCTTTTAGTATATGCACAAGAAGAGAAATGGNNNTAAANNAAAAAATGCGGTCAAATACATGACCGCATTCCCTATTTTATAAATATATAATTGTTCTGTAACTGTTCAGAACCATGAACAGTTACGTTCTAAGCCTATGAAAATTCGCCTTCGGCGAAGGGCTTAGAATAATCAAAATTTACTATGAAAGTCCTGACAAACGTCTATATTTCATGCAAGCTTGCTTGTAAAGAAATATAGACATTTGGCTGGCTAAACTGTATGAGTATGTAGGGTGGCAGCCCGAAATACGAATACAATTGGTGATTGCGGGAGTGCGTAGCACATAGCAATCAACTTTCACTTTTTGCTACGTAAACACGCAGTAAATGCGTGTTTCTACCTGAATAGTTACATTGTTCTATTCAAACAGCATGGTTGCATCAATAGTATCTAACACATTTTGTATTTCCTTTTCTGACATGTTGGTGAAGAAAAGAGAAACCATATAACCATTTCCGCTTAAATATGCAAAGGTAGCTTTTTTATTATCTCTTGTTACATCTCCCAGTGCATATTTCACACTTTTCTTTGTGGTATAATAACGATGGTTCTCTGACTTACCATCATCAGAATCACACACAAATTTAACCATCTCAACGTCATCTTCTTTCGTTTTCTGGAAATCTTCATCTTTCTTAAGCTTAACTTCCATTTTCTTCTTTCCATTTAGATAAGTAGCTTTGTAAGTTTTGTAAGAATTAGTTTCCTCTTCTGCTTGTTTTCCCTTAGCTAGAAACTTGAGCTGTTCTTCTATGTATCGAATTTTAGAATTATCTAATGCAAATCCTTCAAAGGCTTTTTCATCAAAAATAACTGGCATTACTTTATCCGCACGAAGCTTATCCCAGGTGTCATAAGTATAATCGGTATGATAATATTTATCCACTCCAGTTTGTTCCCAATTCTTTCCATCCTTTGATCCATAACCCGGTGATGTCACCAATTTTTTGACCATATAACTCCAGTTTGTATCTTTTGTGCCCTTCTGCTCATCTAAAGTTTCATTTGTAACATCCATCTCTTCAATTTCTGGTGAAAGAGATTCTATCTCTTCAATGCCTGCCCCTTCTGCACCCTCTCCACTTGTTATGGTTGTATATGTCTTATCTCCTACAGTTTCACTTTTAATCACTGGTGCACTACCATCAAAATCATCCTCAACCTTCACATCTTTGTTCTCGTCATCTACAATCATAATTCCAGCATCAGTGAATTGTACTTTATCAAAATTCCAGTGGGTTGCTGCATAAGTGGTTCCACCCAATGCACATACTGCTGCCAGACTAGCTGCTGCTACTTTTAAAACTCTGCTTTTATTTGCCATAATTCTTCTTCCTTTCTCTTTTTGAATCTCTCTTGCAAAATTCTTTGGCATAGAAATTTCTTCCATGAAACCTTTTTCTTTTGCCAGCAGATTCACTAACTTTTCTGTTTCTTTTTCGTTTTCTGTTTCAATTGCATGTTCCAAGTTTTTGTAAATTCCTTTCATTCTTTCTTTCATCTACATGACCTCCTAACCTGCTTGGTCGTGAAAGCTTTGCGCGCCGCCTTCACTTATATATGTAATCTGTAGTAAAAGGTAACAATTATTTTATATTTTTTGTATAAGCTCTGTTGCTTATGTTTTCCCTTGTACTAACCTTTTCATCTTTAAACCAAAAAATTGATAAATTAATAGACTAGTTTCATATTCTTTACCCTTGCTTTAATTTCTTTTCTAAGCCGTACATACCGCATCCGAAGCGTAACTTCATTAATTCCAGACTCCTTGGCAATCTCTCTCATAGATTTATGTTCCACATAATATAATTCATAAAGTCTTTGCTTATCTTTTGATAAACTTTTTATAATCTCCTTAACATAAGGTTCTACTTCAATTTCTTTATCTGCCTGATTACAAATGTACTCCGCTAAATCTTCTTCTTGTGATACCATTGCATTTTCATGAATCTCCATAACCATACATTTTTTATTTTCCCGATAAGATTCATATACTAAATTTTTTGCGGTGGTATAAAGAAATGCTAATGGTTTTTCATGTTCCAGAAAATCCCGTCCTTTTTCGTATGCAATCAGAAAAACTTCTTGGGTAATATCTTCTGCCCGTTCTTTACTGTTTGTGGACACCCATACATAACGATATACCTTTTCATAATATGTTTCACACATTTTATCAAACCTGTTTTTCCTCATGAACTCTTCACCTCCAACTGTATATGAAAAAAAAAGAGAAATGTAACATTTTTTTGATACATTTTCTCTTTTTTCTCATAAAATTCGTAAGAGTTTAACCATTTACCAATTCTTCAATTAATTGTGGAATCTTCTCATCCATAGTCTCATCTGGGAACTGGCAAGTTCCAACTGCTTTATGGCCTCCGCCTCCATATTTAAGCATCAGGCTTCCCACATCAATATTGGAAGTACGGTTAAGGATACTGTATCCCACTGCACAGGAACATCCTTTTCCACCTTTTCCATTCACAATCCAGATAGAAATATTCTGTTCTGGATACATACTATAAATCATAAAACGGTTACCGGAATAAATAGGGTCTACCCCTCGAAGGTCAGAAATTATCACTTTCCCTTCTATTCTGGTATGTGCCTCTATCATCTTCTTAAAATTTGCTGTCTGTTCTTCATATACTTTAATACGTTCTTGTACATCAGGAAGTGCCAATATTTCTTCGGTAGACATAGTGCGGATATCTTCCATTAAGATTTCCATAAGTTTATAATTAGGAATGGCAAAATCATGCCATCTTCCAAGACCGGTTCTTGGATCCATTAAAAATCCTACCAAAATCCATCCTTTTGGATTCTGTATCTCGTCTAATGTTAAATTTCCAGAATCTACTTTATCTACAGCTTCCATCATCTCATCAAAATGAGCAAAGCGTTCTTTCCCACCATAATATTCATAAATAATTCTAGCACAAGATGGAGTAATTCTGCTTTCACCTTTATATTTTCCTTCTAACTGCTGCCTTTCAAATTCACTGGAATGATGGTCAAACCATAATCCACAGCCCTCTACAAAAGGTACATTGGCGAGACAGTCATTTTCATCTATTGGAATCAATCCATCCTGCAAATCTTTCGGGTGAACAAATTTCCATGAATCAATAATTCCTGCCTCCAGCAAAAGTGTTCCACAAGCTAGTCCATCAAAATCTGATCTCGTTACTAATCGCATAAAAATCCCCCTTTTTTATTATATTACTTCATTGTGTAACTGTTCGGGCAGGTCTGCACACTTTGCTGTGCAGACCGTAAAAAGACTAAAACAGGATTGGAATTGGGCAATTTATAATGCAGAGCTTGCCCAATTCCGTAACAGGTCAGCCCTCGGCTGAACTGTTACACATTTATTGCACAGTATGGAATCGAACCATAGTTTCCTGCATGAGGTGCAGACGCCTTACCACTAGGCCACTGTGCAAAGCCGGGCAGAAACCTCTGCTTCTTTCTCTTAGCAGGAGAACATCTTAAATATAGACCACCGACTATATTCATTATAACAACACCGCCTAAAAACATCAATCTCTTTTTCTATATGTAAAAATTTTGGTAACTATTCAGGTAGAAACAACGTAAACATAATAAAATGACTGATGCATTCCATAAGTGAACACATCAGCCATTTCCTCTCATATTGTAACAGGTCAGCTAGGGGCTGACCTGTTACACAGAACCTAGCAAGCTTCGCATTATAAATTGCCCAATTCTAATCCTGTTTTAGTCTTTTTACGGTCTTTAAAGCGGAATGTGCAAGACCTACCTGAACTGTTACCTGATATTCATATAAACTCTATTACATTTATTGCAAAGTATGGTATCGAACCATAGTTTCCTGCATGGAAGGCAGGTGTCCTGCCACTGGACCACGATACAAAGCCGGGCAGAAATCTCTGCTCACTAGAACGTCAATCATGTTTTCTCTAAATCCATTATCCACAATAAATGTGCAGACCTGCCTGAAAGGTTACTATCCACTTGCGTTAAATGTTAAAACTCTACAATTTTATAGTCCTTCCATAATGTACCTGCATCTTTAATAACATCTGTGTCCAGTTTTGTATAAATTGGATAGCAGATTCTTGATGCCCCATCTTCAAGAGACAAATATTGTTTAAACTCCTTACTGGCATTATATCCAGCAGGAAACTGGTTTGATACCCATCCTGGATCCACACTATACATAAAAATCCGATCCTTTTCATATTCCATACCTAAAGAGTGTGTCATCATATTTAAAGATGCCTTTGCCATATTGGTATGCACATGTCTGGACAATTTTTTGTTGCGGTTAAATCTTCCTTCTACTGAAGATACATTAATAATAAATTTATTCTTATGGGAACTTTTCTTCATCCATTCTTTTAGCTGCCCTACCAGCATAAATGGTGCTGTCACATTGATAAGCTGTACCTCAAGCATTTCCTGTACACTAATTTCTTCTGCCTTTGCTACCCATGAATTATACATCAGGCTTTCTTCTTTTATTGTAGGTGTATTCTCTTTCTGCATCAGCATATATTCTGGCTGTACACTATCTGATACTGTAGAAACAAGCTGACTTGCATCTTTCTTTTGATACAATGCCTTCATCTGTTGTTCCCTCTCCTCTAACTGTGCATAATAAGAGCTTGCCTTTTTTATGGTTTGTGCCGCATTATTTACCAATATATCAAGCCCTTGAGGAGCTGCTTTATGAATAAATTCCAACAAATCATCCAATTTATTTACCCACATCAAATTAAATCCACAAATAATAAGCCGTTCTTTAAATTCATTGTAATCTGGCTCTTTAGAATAACGGTCTAATGCATCATAAGGATATCTGGTAATCACAATAACCTTTGCACCATCCCGCAGCATACGAATAGCTGTTGCGTAACCAATCTTAATTCTGCCTCCAGTTACAAGGGCTGTATAATCTGTTAAATCTACATGTATATCTGCCATTTCACGGTTTAATTTCTTACAATCCTCACATATTCCATAATCCTCTATTTTCCGTTCCCTGCATATCAAACATTTCCTCATCTTATCCCTCCTTGTAAATACTTATAGCCTCTCGGATTGTTCAGCCCCTATTTTAT
The DNA here is from genome assembly GCA_014799595.1 of Clostridiales bacterium. Taxonomy (GTDB): domain Bacteria; phylum Bacillota; class Clostridia; order Lachnospirales; family Lachnospiraceae; genus CAG-411. The sequence continues at coordinate 31,573 of JAAVHR010000083.1, forward strand.
GCTGTTTTCAAATCCTATTTTTATAAAATTCCCCCACTTTTTTTGCCAAAACACTTGACAAATCCCTCAAAAAATGCGGTGC
>JAAVHR010000084.1 GCA_014799595.1 Clostridiales bacterium
CGAAATCTCTTCCAACAGGCACAGAGTTTGAAGAACTACCCGAAACATACGTTATTTTTATAACAGAAAATGGTGTGATTGGTTACAATAAACCACTTTATCATATTGACCGTGTTATAAAAGAAACAGGAGAGTTATTCGGAGATGAAGCACATATTATATATGTGAATGGAACATATCGGGATGAATCACCATTGGGAAAATTGATGCATGATTTTTCATGTACCAATCCAGAGGATATGTATTATAAACTTTTAGCGGATAAAATGAGATATTTTAAGGAAGATGAGAAAGGAGTGGAAGAGATGTGTAAGATTATGGAAGATTTGATAGATAGTGAAAAGAGAGAGATTGCATTACGAATGTTGAAAGGTGGTAGACTGCCAATAGAAGAAATTGCGGAATACACAGGATTGATGGTTGATGAGGTAAAAATGCTTGCTGAAAATGAAAAACTGGTAACATTACAAGAATAAAGGGAAAGAGATAGAAAATAGGAAGGAGTCAGAATATGTCAGAAACATTAAAAAAAAGAGAAGAAGTAAATAAACAAGATACTTGGGCTATGGAAGATTTGTTTGCCACAGATGAGGCATGGGAAGAAGAATTTAAGAAGTTAGATGAAGTATGTGATGCACTTGCAAATTACAAAGGAACCTTATTTGACAGTGTGGAGCGTATGGCAGACTTTTTTGAAGTATATGAAAAGGCAAACCTTATGTTGGAGCGTGTTTATGTTTATGCTGGACAGAAATACCATCAAGACACTACGAACAGCAAATACCAAGGATTATCGGAACGTGCAGATGCACTTATGGCAAAATATAAGGAAAGTGTTGCTTTTTTAGAGCCAGAGATTTTAGGTACAGAGGAAATGCACTATAAAGAAATTACAGAAGGCTTTTTCAAGAAGATACCTGAGAAAGAAGAAGGATATCGTAGATTTTTTTATGAAATTATCAGAAGTAAGGAACATAGCTTATCTATAGAAATGGAAGAGTTGCTGGCAAGTGGACAAGAAGCACTAGATAGTGCGGGTAATATTTTCTCAATGTTCAATAATGCAGATGTAAAATTCCCTTCCATAGAAGGTGAGAAAGGNGAAAAGATTCAAATTACCCATGGTTCTATTATCCAGCTTTTACAGCAAAAGAACCGCAGGATACGAAAAGATGCTTTTAAAAGTCTTTACAGTGTATATCAGTCCTTTCAAAATACTCTTGCGGCTACATTTGGTGCAAATATAAAACAGGATATTTTTTATGCCAGAGCCAGAAAATATTCATCTTCTCTTGCTATGAAGCTGGATGGCAGTGATATTCCAGAAGAGGTGTATGATAATTTAATTACAGTTGTCCATGAGAATTTGCCACAGCTTCACCGTTATATGGATATTCGGAAAAAGGCACTTGGAGTAGATGAATTGCACATGTATGATTTGTATGTGCCTATTGTGGAAGATAATATGGGGAAAATTGATTACGAAACTGCCAAGAAAATGGTTTTGGAGGGATTAAAACCACTCGGCAGTGAGTACCAGAATATATTAAAAGAGGGATTTGATAATCGTTGGATTGATGTGTATGAAAATGTAGGAAAAAGAAGTGGAGCATATTCCTGGGGAGCTTATGGCACACATCCTTATGTACTTTTGAACCATCAGGAGAATTTGAATAGTGTATTTACTCTTGCACATGAAATGGGACATGCAATACATTCTTATTATTCTGATAAGAATCAACCGATAATTTGTGCCGGATATCAAATTTTTGTGGCAGAAGTGGCTTCTACTTGCAATGAGGCACTTTTGATTCATGATTTATTAGAAAAAACTAAGGATAAAGAAAGAAAAGCATTTTTATTAAATTATTATTTAGAGCAATTTCGGACTACCCTTTTCCGACAGACCATGTTTGCAGAATTTGAGAAGATTACCCACCATATAGCAGAGAACAAAGAACCACTTCCAGCGAAAAAACTGTGTGAGATATATCATGACTTGAATGTAAAATATTTTGGAGAAAAAGTTGTTGTGGATGAGGAGAATGACATGGAATGGGCAAGAATTCCTCATTTTTACACATCTTTCTATGTGTATCAGTATGCAACTGGTTATTCTGCAGCAATTGCTTTATCTGCCAGAATACTAAAAGAAGGAGAAGTTGCTGTAAGAGACTATATAGATAAATTCTTAAGTGGTGGAGGTTCTATGGACCCAATTTCTCTCCTAAAAGGTGCTGGTGTAGATATGGGCAAAAAAGAACCTATCCAGGAGGCATTAAACGTCTTTGCTGATCTGTTGGATCAGATGGAAGAACTATTGTAACTGTTCAGGTAGGTCTGCACACTCCGCTGTGCAGACCGTAAAAAAGACTAAAACAGGGTTGGAATTGGGCAATTTACATGCGAAGCTTGCAGGGTTCCGTAACAGGTCAGCCTCCCGGCTGAACTGTTACAAACTATTATAAAACAATAGGACTTTGCTGATATTCTGATTTTGCACAATAACCAAACTTTTCATGGCAAATATGATAATATAAATGAGAGGCTCTTATATCTTCTTCAAAAAGACCATATTCTTTTGCAGATAAGATTTTTTGTGCATCTGCAACTTTTGTAATAATTGGGACGGATGGACGATTAGAGGCTTGTCTTTTGGACTTTAACAGCCAGCTTGCCTCTTTTCTCAATCCTAATAACCGCAAATAACCAGGGATATCCTTCTTATCTGGGGCAGAAGTATCAAGAAGGATATGAAGGAGATTACGGCATACACTGGAATACACGAGGTTTTTGCATTTTATGGTATCACAAAGCTGGGAAAAAGAAGTGCAGTAGCTATAGGATTTGTAAATACGATTCCAAAAATCCACAGAAATATCTGTGTATCGTTCCTTTGGTGGGTTAGAGTTAAGTCTATAATAAAGTAAGCTGCTAAAATCATTCATTTCTAGTGGAAAAGTTTTCTTTTCCTGTTTTTTTAGTATAGAAAAGGCAGCATCAGGAATATAATCCGAAAGAGAACTAAGGGATTTCTGCTCCTGATATGCTTTGCGGATTCCTGAGGCAGAAGCAATGGAATGATCTAATTCGGTAGAGTGATATCCCTTATCGGTTCTTTTTAAAGTGACTGGAATAATATTGGAAGAAAGACGTAATAATGCTTGTATATACGCAATTCCAAGAATAGTATTTGGCTTGGAAAGAAAGGAAAGGATATCCATGTCCTGTTCTTTGGCATAGAAAGCATGAAGAGCCTTACTTCTGGCAACTGGATAAGAATCGTTTTGTTTTTGGAAATGCTTAAGTAATTCTTGGAATTTCCATGGTGGCTTTTCTAATAATTGTGCCAATTTTTGGTAATCAGAGAGGGTAGTATGCTCACTTCCAAAGCATAAATAATCCACAAAACCCAAGCTGTTTAGTAAAGACACAGCTCCATGGGCAAAGAGTTCTGCAGTAGCAGTGGCATATTGCACAGGAAGTTCAAACACAAGATCCGCACCACAGGATAAAGCCATTTTTGTACGGCTATACTTGTCTAATATGGCAGGAGTACCTCTTTGTACAAAGTTTCCGCTCATTATAACAACTGCATAATCTGCATTTGTAAGGCGTTTTGCTTCTGTAATGTGATAGAGATGTCCATTGTGGAAAGGATTATATTCTGCAATGATACCAACTGTTTTCATGGGATATTCTCTCCTTTGAAATTCATAAAATATATGTTATACTGTAACTGTTTGTAACAGTTCAGGTAGGTCTTGCACACTCCGCTTTAAAGACTGTAAAAAAGACTAAAACAGGATTGGAATTGGGCAATTTACATGCGAAGCTTGTCCAATTCCGTAACAGGTCAGCCCCTCGACTGAACTGTTACAACTGTTTAGAACTATGAACAGTTACATTTGTGTACACTATTGTTATTATAGCCTTGAAAGGATGAAGATTCAAGGTGACAGTTCAGGTAGGTCTTGCACACTTTGCTTTAAAGGCCGTAAGAAAAACTAAAACAGGATTGGAATTGGGCAATTTATAATGCGAAGCTTGCCCAATTCTGTGTAACAGGTTAGACTCTGTCTGAACGGTTATGATACAAGGGATAAAATTTGTATTAAAATTTGTGCAACATATAAAAAAATTAATCTTGTATACAAAATTTGATTGGATTATAATAAAATATATAAAAAGATAAATCTATTTTGAGCGAGGTGGCAAGATGAATTTTATTGATAAAATAAAAGAAAGAGCACGAAAAAACAAAAAAAGAATTGTATTACCTGAAACAGAAGATGTAAGAACCATTCAGGCTGCTGCAAGTATTATTAAAGAAGATATTGCGGATTTGATTTTAGTTGGAGATAAGGAAGAAATTTTGCAAAAAGCACATAATTATGGATATAATTTATCAAAAGCTGAGATTATAAATCCAGCTACCTTTGAGCGGATGGATGAATATGTGAATACTTTGGTGGAACTTCGTAAGAAGAAAGGCATGACCGAAGAAAAAGCAAGAGAGTTGTTGCAAAAAGATTTTTTGCATTTTGGTGTTATGATGGTAAAATTGGAAGACGCAGATGGAATGGTTGCAGGAGCATGTCACGCAACTGCTGATGTATTGAGACCTTCCCTGCAGATTTTAAAGACTGCTCCAGGAACGGAACTGGTATCTGGTATGTTTGTTATGGTAGTTCCAAATTGTGATTATGGTGCGAAAGGAACCTTTATATTCTCTGATGCAGGCTTGAATCAGAATCCTACGGCACAGGAGCTTGCAGTGATTGCAGGAACTACAGCACAAAGTTTTAAGTTATTGGTGCAGGAAGAGCCAATTGTAGCAATGATATCCCATTCTACAAAGGGTAGTGCTTCCCATTCAGATGTGGATAAAGTAGTGGAGGCAACTGTGATTGCAAAACAGAAATATCCAAAAGTAAAATTGGATGGAGAGTTTCAAGTGGATGCTGCTATCGTGCCAAGTATTGGTGCATTTAAGGCACCAGGAAGCGGCATTGCCGGACATGCTAATGTATTGGTATTCCCGAATTTAGATGCTGGTAATAATGGATATAAGCTGGTACAAAGACTGGCAAAGGCAGAAGCATACGGACCTTTAACCCAAGGAATTGCCAAACCAGTAAACGATTTGTCCAGAGGATGTTCTTCGGATGATATTGTTGGAGTTGTAGCTATTACTGCAGTACAGGCAGGAGCAGAAGATATTCAGTAGACGATTATTCCTGCTATGCAGGCACGTTACTGTTTACACCTACGGTGCTAACAGTAACGCAGGCACAGCTATAAAATAAAAGCAGATAAGGAGATAAAGATGAAAGTTTTAGTTATAAATTGTGGAAGTTCTTCCCTAAAGTATCAATTGATTGATACAAAGACAGAGCAGGCATTAGCTTCTGGTCTTTGTGAAAGAATTGGAATTGATGGACAATTGACTCACAAAGTTGCAGGAAAGAAAATAAAAGATGAAGAAAAGAATGCTATGCCAAATCATGAAGTGGCTGTCCAATTGGTTTTAGATGAATTAGTTGACAAGGAGTATGGAGTAATTTCTTCCCTGCAGGAGATTGAAGCTGTTGGACACCGTGTGGTACATGGTGGAGAGCAATTTGCAGCCTCTGTTATTATTACAGACGAGGTAAAAGAAGCAATTGAATCTTGTAATGATTTAGCACCACTACATAATCCGGCAAATTTAATAGGCATTGATGCTTGTAAAAAGGCTTTGCCAAATGTTCCAATGGTAGCGGTATTTGATACTGCATTTCATCAGACTATGCCAGAAAAAGCATATATGTATGGAATTCCTTATCGATACTATGAGGAATATAAGGTAAGACGTTATGGTTTTCATGGAACCAGCCATAGTTTTGTATCAAAAAGATTGGCAGAACTTGCGGGGCTTGATCTTAAGCAGTCTAAGCTGATTGTTTGCCATATTGGAAATGGTGGAAGTGTGACAGCTGTTAAGAATGGTGAATCTGTAGATACTTCTATGGGTCTTACGCCATTAGAAGGTATTATTATGGGAACTCGTTCTGGAAGTATTGATCCGGCAATTATGGAATTTATTGCTCATAAAGAAAAGAAAAGTATTGATGAAATTATGACTATCTTAAATAAAGAATCCGGTCTTTCAGGAATGTCTGGATTGACAAGTGATTTCAGGGATTTGAGAAAAGGAAAAGCAGAGGGAAACAAGCAGGCAGAAATTACCATGGATGCTTTTATTTATTCTATTGCAAAATATGTAGGAGCTTATGTAGCTGCCATGAATGGAGTGGATGCAATTGCCTTTACTGCTGGAATTGGTGAGAATGCTATAGAGATAAGAAAGGGAGTTATGGAATATCTTGGCTATCTTGGTGTTAAAGTTGATGAGGCGGCTTGTGAGAAAACAGGAGAAGAAGTTATGGTATCCACAGCAGACTCCAAGGTGAAGGTATTTATTGTTCCAACAAATGAGGAACTGGCAATTGCAAGAGAAACAAGATGCCTGGTAGAAAAATAAAAATTTTATTGACTTTAATCAAGAAATATGTTATAAATAAAAAAGTGTGGTTTTTTAGGAGATGATAAGATGCTCGTAAATTTATCCGAAGTCATGACTTTAGTAGGTCAGACAAGGCACATGGAAGTTCCTTTAGAGATGACACATTTTAAAAAGCAAGGAGAATCCTATCCGATTACAAAGAAGAGTCCAGTAATCTTGGATATCACCTCTGTAGCGGAGCGTAAAATACGGATTCTTTGCAAGACAAGCTTGAGTATTATGATACCCTGTAGCAGATGTTTAGAGGATGTGGAAGTTTCTTTTGATATTGATTTTGAGCGGGAATTTGATTTCCGTGAAGTAGATGGAACAAGGAACGAAGAATTGAAGGAAGCAACCTACATTCAAGAATTTGACTTGAATGTGGAGGATTTGATTGTAGAGGAACTCCTTGTACAATTTCCTATGCAGACATTATGTAAGGAAGATTGTAAAGGATTTTGCAACGATTGTGGTATCAATCTGAATACCGGAGAGTGTAAATGTTCGGAACAGGGAAAAGATCCTCGGATGCTTGCCATTCAAGATATTTTTAAGAATTTTGGACAAGCAGATGAATAAAATAGAGCTGCTATTGTAGCGAATATAGTATTATGTGTTTGTTTAAGAATAAGAGGAGGTGTGACCATGTCAATCTGTCCAAAAAATAAATCATCAAAAGCAAGAAGAGATAGTCGTAGAGCTAACTGGAAAATGACTGCTCCAAACTTAGTAAAATGCAGCAAGTGTGGAGAACTTATGATTCCACATAGAGTATGTAAATCTTGTGGTTCTTACAATAAGAAAGAAATCATTTCTGTTGACTAATTTTGATTTCAAGAATAAGACTATTTAAAAGGGGATAAGATTTTCTTATCCTCTTTGTTTTCTTTTTCTGGCAAGGGTAAATATCTGATGGTTTTCTTGAATTTGAAAGGTATATAAAATGATAATTAAGGGATTGAAGTTTATTCAAACTTGTTCAGCTTCTCCAGAACAATATGATGTAGAGGATTGTAAAGGAAAACAAGTTGGCTATGTTCGTTTGCGATGGGGCCAATTAATATGTGAATATCCGGATGTTTATGGGGAAGTTATTTATTATAGCGAATTAGATAATAAAATGTTGGGATGTTTTAAAAATAAAGAACAGAGAGAATACTATCTTAAAACTATAGCAAATAAAATACTTGAAAAGATTGCATTAGAAAACTCATAGCAATTAACTTTCAGTCATAAGATTCTTAGTCATGTTGTATATTCTGGTAAAATATGAATGACATGGCTAAACTGTTATAAAAACGTTACTGTTCACAGGTAGTACTTTGCACTTGGTGCAAAGTACGTAAGAATAGTTAGTGGTAGAGGAGAATCCAGCCTTTCGCTGAAAGCGAATTCTAAATAGGCTGGATTCTGTTACTGTTAGCACCGTAGGTGTGAACAGTAACAGAAAAACTGAATAAGCAGTGATATTTTTCGATAAAATTTGGAAAATGAATAAAAGTATGATACAATGAAAGATATGGGTAATAATGGGAGTATAAGAAAAAACAGAAGGAAAAGGATAACATGGAAAAACAATTTAAACAACATTGGAATAGAATGGAACAGGAAGCAGGAAAAATTATTAGTGATATGACAGGAAGAATGAAGAATAGCTTAAGTGGATTTTTTCGTGTATGTGTTGTTGGACTTTTGGTGCTATTTCAAATTGGCCTGCTTATTTTACTTCCTTTTGTGCTGCAACAGTATACTGTTTATTTTTATATTGTATTAGAAATTTGTAGTTTAATTGTGGTATTTACATTAGTAAATGACAGCAGAAGTCCTGCATACAAAATTGCTTGGATAAGTATTTGTCTGGTGCTTCCTATTTCGGGACAGATAATGTTTTTGTTATGGGGGAAAACAAATTCCAGCAAGAAGATAGATGAGAAATTAATGAGAATTATGGCACATGGAACAGAATATGTGGAACATAATGAGAAATTGATGGAAGAATATCAGAAAATCCATCCCTTCCGAAGCAGAATGTCTAATTTTCTGGAATCAGAAGGCTTCCCACTTACAAAAAATAATCAGATTGAATATTATTCTATGGGTGAAGATGCGTTTGAAGCAATCCTTCAGGATTTAGAAAAAGCAGAACATTTTATACTGATTCACTTCTTTATTGTGGCAGAAGGGGCTATATGGGATGCTATACATGATGTATGCCTACGCAA
>JAAVHR010000085.1 GCA_014799595.1 Clostridiales bacterium
CGAACTGCCATCATAATGGTGTCATCCCCGGCAATAGAGCCTACAATTTCTTTAAGCTTCATAGCATCTATAGCCGCTGCCACCGCCATAGCCATACCGGATACAGTCTTTATCACTAAAATATTTTGTGCCTGATCCATAGACAAAAAACCAGTTTTTAAAACCTGTACATATTTTGCATATAAATCGCTCTCTTTACTCTCTAATACCACATACCGTTGTTTCCCATTATTTCCAGCAACTTTTGTAAGTTTTAGCTCCCGGATATCCCGGGATATAGTTGCCTGTGTTACCCTGAACCCCGCCTCATATAGTCTCTCTGCTAATTCCTCTTGTGTATCAATATTATACTTGCTAATAATTTCTATAATCTTCGTATGCCTTTTTACCTTCATATATTCCCCCCTCTCTATAGTTTCATATCCTTTCCCATCCCTAATTTATTACGGAATATCTCAAGGAAATTAGCACCATTTACCTTGATAAATCTTGTATTTTCTTTGGCTTTTTGAATACAAATGCTTTCTCCTGTATACATAGTCCGCTGAACCATTCCATCAATAATTAGAATTCCTTCATCTTTTTTCTCATCTTTGACACTTCCAATTTCCAATATAATTTCATCCTTTGCAGATACTACCAAGCTTCGGTTATTTAAAGAATGAGGACATATTGGCGTAATAATAATTCCCTCCATAGTTGGCAACATTACCGGACCACCTGCCGAAAGATTATAACCAGTAGAGCCTGTTGGTGAAGAAATTACTACTCCATCTGCAATGTAAAAATCCAAAAGCTTTCCATTGATATAAACCTTCACACATACCAGATGATAATAATGCCCTTTATTTATTACTATATCGTTTAATGCCAGTTGTTTTTTTTCTTTCCCATTTTCATCCAGGTAACTTCCTTCCAGCAACATCCGTTCTTCCAAAACAAACTGGTTTGCAATCAATTTATCTATTGCCGAAAGAAGATGATTCTCTTCAATATCAGCCAAAAAGCCCAAATTGCCCAGATTCACTCCCAAAATCGGCAGCCGGGTAGTTGCCAGATCATTTGCAGCCTGCAACATGGTTCCGTCTCCCCCTAAAATAATTGCACACTGGGTATTTTCTGGTATCTCCTTAATATCCGTGGAATATTCCTTGGTATCATCTTGACCATAATCTGTGGCAATAGAGCAAAAACATCCCTTTTGTTCTATGTATGTTTTTATTTTCTTAGCGGATTCAAAATTCTTATCCTTACTCCCATTTGTGATAACAAAAAAATGTTTCATGACTACTCCTTCAACGTACTGTGTGCCTGTTCTACACAAACTTTTATACAGTCTTTTGTAATCTCATCCTCCACTTCAACTGGGTTACTTCCTGTTTTTTTTATGTGAAGCAAATATTCAATATTCCCCTCTGGACCTTTTATTGGAGAATAGTCCAGTTTCAAGGGCAAAAATCCAATTTGTCTTACAAATTCTGTAACCTGTTCAATAACTTCTATATGTACGCCCTTATCACGCACAACACCTTTTTTTCCAACCTTTTCTCTTCCAGCCTCAAATTGTGGCTTAATCAAACATACCACTTCTCCCTCATCCATCAATAAATCACGCACTGGTATCAAGACTTTGGTTAAAGAGATAAATGCCACATCAATAGATGCAAATTCTATGATATCTTCTATCTGATCTGGTGTTACATAACGAATATTTGTTTTTTCCATGGAAACTACCCTTTCGTCTGTCCGAAGTTTCCAAGCAAGCTGGTTGGTTCCCACGTCTACTGCATAAACCTTAACCGCACCATTTTGTAACATACAGTCTGTAAAACCTCCTGTAGAAGATCCTACATCCATACATATTTTTCCTGCTACTGTAACACCATACTGTTCAATAGCCTTCTCTAATTTATAGCCACCCCGGCTTACATATTTCATTGTATTACCCTTTATGGTAATTTGTACTTTCTCAGGAAAGGTAGTTCCTGCTTTATCCTCTCTTTGCTCATTCACAAAAACATTACCAGACATAATAATGGCTTTTGCCTTTTCTCTGGATTCTGCTAATCCTCTTTTTACCAATAACACATCTAATCTTTCTTTTGCTTCTTTCATTTCTATCCCCGCTTTGATTCTATCTCACTTATAATTTCATGGTAAATACTTTGTGGGTCTAATCCTAATCTCTGGCATAATTCATATACCTGCCCATGTTCAACAAACATATCTTTAATGGAAATATTAATATGTGATACAGATAAATGCATCTTAGAAATAAAACCTGATACATTTTGTCCGTATCCGCCCCACTCAACATTTTCTTCCATTGTTACAAAAATATCATGATTCTTTGATAATTCCATAAGCATTGTTTCATCCATTGGTTTTACGAATCTGACATTGGCTATGGTAGCCTCAATGCCGTCTGCAAGAAGCAATTCCCTTACTTTTACCGCATGTTTTACCATACTTCCTACCGCAAGAAGTGCTACTTTCTTTCCTTTTATTAATATTTCACTTTTACCATATTCTAAAGATTCTCTATATTCCTGTAGTTCCTGATATGCATTGCCTCTAGGGAAACGTAATGCAACCGGTCGCTGCAAGTCTACTGCAAAACTTAACATCTCCTCTAATTCCCAATCATTTTTTGGTGCAAGAATTGTCATATTAGGTATACTTCCAAGAAAAGACAAATCAAAAATTCCCTGATGTGTCTCTCCATCATTTCCTACAATACCAGCTCTGTCCAAAATAAATACAACAGGAAGATTTCCAATGCAGACATCATGAAGAATCTGGTCATACGCTCTCTGCATAAAAGTAGAGTAAATGGCAACTACTGGTATCATGCCCGCTTTCGCCATCCCTGCTGCAAAAGTCACTGCATGCTCCTCTGCAATTCCCACATCAATAAATCTTCTTGGATATACTTGTTTAAATGCAGCAAGACCAGTTCCGCTTGGCATAGCAGCAGTAATGGCAGTAATCTTTTTATTTTCACCTGCAAGCTCAATTAACTTTTTACTAAAAACTTCTGTATAACTAATGCCACTTTTTGGTGACAGGCTTTTCCCATTTTCCACCTGAAAAGGATTTACACCATGAAAAGCAGAAGGGTAACGTTCTGCAATTCGGTATCCTTTTCCTTTTTTGGTTATTACATGAACAATAACCGGTCCTCTTACCAATTGTGCCCGTTGAAGCATTCCCAGCACTTCTGAAACATTATGCCCATCAATAGGACCAAGATAGGTAATTCCCATGTCCTCAAACAACATGCCTGGAACGACAAAACGCTTAATAGATTCTTTCGAACGGCGAACCTTGCTAACTAGTGTTTCCCCAAATTGCGGAATCTTTAACATAGCCTGCTCTACACTCATCTTTAAATTACTATACCGAATATCTGTTCTTATTTTCCCCAAATAGGTTGCCATTCCCCCTACATTTTCCGAAATAGACATATTATTATCATTAAGCACTACTATCATATTGGTATGCAATCTGGCTGCATTGTTCAATGCCTCATAAGCCATTCCTCCTGATAATGCACCATCCCCTATCACAGCTACCACTTTATTCTTTTTTCCTTGTAAGTCTCTTGCTTTTGCCATTCCCAGTGCAGCAGAAATTGAGGTGGAACTGTGACCTGTATTAAAAGCATCTGTATCACTTTCTATGCTTTTAGGGAATCCGCTCATTCCATCCAATTGACGAAGAGTATCAAATCCCTCCTTACGTCCTGTTAAAATCTTATGAACATAGGATTGATGTCCTACATCCCATACTAATTTATCTTCTGGAAAATCCAAAAAAAGATGTAATGCCATAGTAAGCTCTACAACTCCAAGGTTTGAAGAAAGATGCCCTCCTGTTTTACTCACCTTTTCCAACAAAAATTTTCGAATTTCTGCTGCCAAATCAGACCAATCTTCTTTTACAATTTTTTTAATGTCATTTGCCTGTTGAATTTTATCTAAAATCTTTGGCATAACTACTGCCTCCATCCTTAACTGTTCTCTTTATTTTATTTATCCCGAAATATCAAATACCGAACCAGTTCTTCCAGGAATTTATTTCTTTTTGGGAATTTTTCTAATACTTTTAGAGCATCCAGAGAAAGAATCTCTACCTTTTTTTTTGCTTCCTCTAATCCAAACAGTGTAACATAAGTGGTTTTATGATTCTTTTCATCACTATTGATTGGTTTTCCAATTACTTGTTCATCCCCAATCACATCTAAAACATCATCTTGTATTTGGAATGCCAATCCTATCTTTCTGCCTGCTTCTTCGATTTCTTCCACTTTGGCATCTTTTGCACCTGCCAGAATCGCTCCTATCATCATGGAACCCTCTATTAATGCTCCTGTTTTTAGCAAATAAATAAAGTCCAGTTTATCTTTATCCATTGGACGGTCGCAATTCTCTACATCAACCGCCTGTCCGCCAATCATACCACCAATTCCCGGTTTTCGGGTTAAAACTGTAAACGCTTTGGCAACACGGGATATATCCATTGTGCCTGAAAATGCCTGAGCTGCTACCTCAAAACTATAATTTAATAAAGCATCTCCAGCTAAAATTCCCATAGCTTCTCCGTATACTTTATGTGTTGTTAATCTTCCCCGCCGGTAATCATCATCATCCATAGCAGGTAAATCATCATGTACTAATGAATAGGTATGAATCATCTCCATAGCTGCGAGAAAGGGGGCAATCTCATTTACTTGCTCTCCTCCAAATAACCGGTATGTCTCAAGCATTAACATTGGCCGGATGCGTTTTCCTCCTGCCAAAATACTATAGTTCATGGCAGATAGAAGGGTCTTTTCAAATCCTTCTTCTTTTGGTAAGTATCTCTTTATCACCTCATCAATATAAGATACCCTTTCTTTCATTTCCGTTTTAAAATCCATATATTTCTCCTATTCCTCTGTCAAAACTACCAGTTCCTTCTCCACTTTGTCAATTGCTGTATTACATTTTTTTAACAATTTCATACCTTCCTGATACAAACGGAAAGACTCTTCAAGACTAATTTCCTCATCTTCCAATTTTCCAAGAATTTCTTCTAAGGATTCAAATGACTCCTCTAAAGATTTTGTTGTTCTTGCCACTTCCAAAACCTCCTTTCTCATTCTGCAATCTACTGTGTACCTCAATTACCGCTCTTGTAGCAGTTCAGCCAGAAGCTGACCTGTTACGGAATTGGGCAAGCTTCACATGTAAATTGCCCAATTCCAATCCTGTTTTAGTCTTTTTTACGGTCTGCACAGCGGAGTGTGCAGACCTACCTGAACTGTTACCTCTCTTGTCTTTTTATACTGTCAACGGTTGCCTCCAGATCACCATCCGTTACTGATATCTGCAACTTTTGTCCTTTTTCTACCTGCTCAATAGATTTTATTGTCTTGCCTTCTTCATCTGCTACAAATGCATACCCTTGGCTTAGCTTCCAAAGAGGGGACAAACCCTTCATCCGTTCTGCATATACAGCAAGCCTGTAACGGTTTCTTTGTACACTTTGTCTCATAAGGCGATCCAGTCCATCTTCTATATCAAGTAAGCGTTGTCTTTTTTGCTGGATCTTACTCTTTGGATTGCCATATTCCAAACGAAGTTTTATCTGTTCCAAGCGGTTTCTGCATCCCTTAATCTTTTGATCCATCAACTGGGAAAAAAGTTGTTTATATTCATCTATTTGAGCAAATAATTCTCTTATATCACACACAGCAAGTTCTGCTGCCGCCGAAGGTGTAGGTGCCCGCAAATCTGCAACAAAATCAGCAATGGTTACATCTGTTTCATGCCCTACCGCAGATATAACAGGTGTATGACAATTAAAAATTGCTCTTGCCACTTCTTCTTCATTAAAAGCCCATAAGTCTTCTATGGAGCCTCCACCACGCCCAACAATAATTACATCCATATCCATCTCATCCAGCAATTGGATACCTCTGACAATTGTGGCTGCTGCCCCATCACCTTGCACTTTTGCCGGATACAAATATAGTTTGATATAGGGATTACGTCTCGTAGAAATATTTTCTATATCATGGATGGCTGCCCCTGTAACTGCTGTCACAATTCCTACTTTTTTTGCATATTTAGGAATAGGCTGTTTGTATTCACCTGCAAACAACCCTTCTTCTTCTAATTCTGTCTTTAATTGTAGAAATTTCTCATACAATAATCCTGCACCATCCAGCCGGATTTCTTTCGCATATAATTGGTATTTTCCATCTCGTTCATATATGGTTATATTCCCTTTTGCCATTACAGACTGTCCATCCTGAAGTTTAAAACCCAATCCGGATCTATGAGCAGAAAACATCACACAAGATATCTGTCCTGATTTATCTTTTAAGGTAAAATAGATATGTCCGGAAGAATGATATTTACAATTGGATACTTCTCCTTTTATCCATATCCGTCCTAATACAAAGTCCGAATCAAATATATGTTTGATATACCGGTTAATTTCTGAAACCCAATATGCTTTCTCATTCATTCCTTTCTTCTCTCCTGTTCTTTTTTCTATCGTAACAGTGCAGACCTGCCTGAACTGTTACCTATCATTCACTGTAACTGTTCAGAACCATGAACAGTTACGTTCTAAGCCCATGAAAATTCGCCTTCGGCGAAGGGCTTAGAACAATTAAAATTTACTTTTTCTTACGAAACACGCAGTAAATGCGTGTTTCTACCTGAATAGTTACCATTCACTTCTTAATTATTGTCAGTAGCAAATAACCCCGATAATTTTTGCCTTATGCAAATATACCAAAAAGGTTGAATATACTTCAACCTTTTTCTATCACATCCGCTACTTTTGCTAAAATTCCATTTACAAAGGAAGGCGAACTATCCTGTCCATACTTTTTCGCAATCTCTACTGCTTCATTGATTGCCACGCTTACAGGAATTTCTTCATCGTATTTCATCTCATAGACTGCCAACCGCATAATTGCCAAATCCACTTTGAACATACGTTTCAATTTCCAACCTTCTGAAACACTTTCAATCATTGCATCAATTTCTTCCAAATACTCCAATGTACTTTGAAATTTATTTTGTATATATGCCACATCATCTTTCTTTGGTGCAATAATACCATTCATGTAATAAGATATCTGCTCTGGTAATTCCTCTCTGGTATGAAATTCCGTTTGAAATAGCATGACCATTAGGTGTTCTCTACATTCTCTTCGTGTCATCTTATGCCTAACTCCTATCTTTCATCCGTTTCATTTCAACATCGTTATTCAAAGCAGATATTTCTTTCCGCTTCGCTATTCGTGTACTGTATCATTCAATTTTCGTCAAATGAAACATCACACTTGCTCATAACCAATTAACTTTTTCACAGCATAAAGTTTCATACATTTATCACTGGGAAACTTCTTTGTTCCAGTTAAATAGCCACTCCTGCAATTCTTACATTAACCTCTGCAACCTTTAAACCTGTCATATTCTCAATTGCACTCTTTACTTTATCTTGCACCTGTTCAGAAGTCTTAGGGATATTATAACCATATTCCATGTTAAGTGCCATATCTACTACAACAGCTTCTGGAGATACTTGGACTTTTACTCCCTTTGCAAGATTCTTCATCCCAAGCTTACCTACTAACTCATTCGTAATATTTCCTGCCATAGAAGATACACCTTCTACTTCAGTTGCTGCAAGTCCAGCAATAATTGCTACAACTTCATCTGCAATTCTTACTTCTCCAATGTTTCCTTCATCTAATAAATTATAGGCTCCTGCCTTTTCCATCTCTTTAGCCACTTTCCTACCTCCTATTTTCTTATCTCCCGTAACTGTTCAGAACCATGAACAGTTACGTTTAAGCCCATAATAATTCGCCTTCGGCGAAAGGGCTTAAACATTACAAAATTTACTTTTTCTCAGGTCACACGCAAAGTAAATGCGTGTTTCTACCTGAATAGTTACTGTCTCTCAATTTTTCTCATAAATGTTCTACTCTATTCTATTATAACAAACTTATAAATTTTTGCAATTATTTCTCTTATTCTTTTCAACCAATTCCCTTCTTATTTTTCCTTTGCCGTAGAAATTACAATATTTTCCAATGAAACTTCTGTTTTTCTAGTTACAATATCCTCAATTTGTATAATATCTTGTTCCGTAAGATTTTTCTGATTGATTACCACATCTACATGATTTTTTTCCATGCTCACCACAGATTCTGGAAATCCTTTTGCAGAAAGAAGAGTTTCTGCCGCATTTTCTTTTTCTGCAAAATCTGCTATCTCCATAATAGAATCAATGGCATCATTTTTCTGTTTTTCTGTAGCATTTACATTATTAATAATTTCTGTCAACATTTCTTTATTTTCTGCTCTTGTCTGCTCTCTTTGTAATTTTATAGAATAGAACGCCTGATTACTCTGGGCACTGGTTAGCACAGCCTCTCCCACTTCTGAATCTATATTTTCTCCTTCATCAATTAATTTATCCGTTGTATCTGCTACATTTTTATTTTCTTCCTCCTCCTGTTTCTTATCTTCTCCAGTCTCTGCTGTTTCTACACTCTCCTCTTTCTGTCCTTCGGCAAGTTTTGCCCAATCCAGTCCATCTGACAGGCTATTATCAGTAAAATTCAAATACCCTGCAACTGCCACCATAAGTACCAACGCCGTAATAATAATTTGATTTTTTTTCCAAATTCCTTTCAACGCAACCTCCATCCCGTATTTTAAACAATACGATTATTTCATTTTCATTACTTTTATTTTATGTGCTGGTACATCAAATAATGCCACAACTGCCTCATTTATTTCCTTTTGAACTTTAGAATTTTCTGCACCAGAAGCTATTACAATTACTCCTTCTATTTCTGGTTGAAGCTCTTTGGTTACATAAGGGGTTTCCTCCCCATCCTTTAGTTTATCCATAACCGAAGTTTCTTCACTGGAAATTTCAGTCTTTTGTCTAGTTCCCCCTCCACTATCCTGCTCATTTGTTTCGGTCCGCTGATATGGCACATCCTTTAGTGTAACTTTTTCCTTGGATGCCTTTGCTGTTATCATAACTTCTACTTCTCCAATACCATCCACCTTAGCAAGAATCTGTGCGAGTTTTTCCTCTTGTCTTGCTATATATTTTTCTAAATCCTCTACTTCTGTCTGTTCTACTATTTCTGTTTGTTTTTCTACCGTTTTTTCTGCTCCTTCTGTTTTTGATGCCAACACCAAAAAGACGCCTGCAAGTACAAGTAAAAATAGCTTTCCTACTCCAATGTGTGTCGTAAAAAAACTCTGCTTTTTCTTTAGCTTTTGCAACCAATTATCACCTTCCACCTTTCCCCCTCCTTTTGGTTATTATATTGTATTTTCATTCTGTTCCATTACTGGATTTTTTCAATTGGATCGATCTGTATTGTCTCTCCCTCCCCTTCTTCTTTTTGGGAATTATCTTTTAAAATATTTTCTTTAGGATAATTTTCTATTTTTTCCTGTACTTTTTTTTCCTGCATTTGAAAATCTTCTTGTAAATCCACATCATTCTTATACCAGTTTTCTATCTCCTGGTTCCAAACCTTGCTATCAATCCCTTTACTCACTGTATTTACTAACACCATACATAAAAGTAACCCAGTAAAAAAACGGATATATTTTTCCATTTTTGTATCCCACACTATTTGTTCTAATATGCTGGAAAATAATAAAAAATATACTATTCCTTTTACAGCATGAAAAATCCAATTCATTTTATCCTGTCCCCTTTGCAAGAATAATTATGGTAATACAAAATAAAAGTATGCACATCAATTCCAAATATAATAATAATCCTGATGTGGATGCTACACCATTTAAGCAGTTCCAGATCCTTTTTTCAGAAATTGGCTGTAAGATTGCTGTGCCTGCTTTGTATACTACCATATAAACAAAAATTTTTAAAACAGGTGCTGCACAAAGTAGTAAAATACCAATAATACCTGTTACACCTACTGCATTTTTTAAAAGAGATGCAATTCCATAAACGGTTTCTGTTACACTCTCAAAGGTATCTCCAAATACTGGTATTGCACTTCCTGTTTTTATAATGGCATTCTGCTTCACTTTTCCAATTGCCGGAAGCAGCATAACTTCTATGCTATGCAATCCAAGAACTACTCCCATACTACCCTTTAATCCCCATCGGATAATACTTTCCAAAAATTCTGTTAATTTTGATAACTTGTCCTCTTTGGAAAATTGGTTTATAAGAGAAAGTACAAAAAAGATTTCTATTGCTGGCAGTAACACTTTTCCAATCACGACCTCTAATGCCCCTATTATCCATAAGGATGACTGGTACATGGGAGTAGCCACACTGGCACCATTCGTTCCAGCCATCATAAGAAAATAAACGGGCAATAATGCTTTCATAAATATCAAAAGTAAAGAAACCGACCGTTCTACCATGGTAAAAATGGAATAAAAAGCTCCAAGAAGTATGGTAAATAAAAACAAATATGAAATATAAAAACCAGTTTCTCCTACTTGTCCATTTTTAAATACCAAAGAAAAATTAGTGAAAATTCCTGCTGCCACCACAATTAAAAAGCATTGTATCCATAAGGTACGGTTATTCTCCAATTCCTGCTCTATATTTTTTTGTATTTCCTCTATAATATTTTTTCCAGAAAGTTGGATTTCGCCCTTCCAAATTTTCCTAATAAAGGTGTCAATTTTAAAATCTACTCCCACCAAATTTTCGTCTAGTATTTGCTGCATTTCTTCAAGATCTGATTCATCCATAAAATAGTCTAATGAGATTGAAGTCTCATCCTCAGCAGCATATACCCTTTTCTTTGGTCCCATAATAAAAAAAAGTAAAAAAGCACATATAAAAAAAAGTATCTTTTTATGTATCCTCATATAACTACCCCTGCCACAACCCAGCAATTAAGTCCAGTAATGTGGTAATAATAGGCATACTAATTCCTAGCACTGTCAGCTTTCCTGCCATTGAAATCTGTCCTGCTACTGTACTATATCCGGCATCTTTACATATATCTGAACAAAACTCTGCAATATAGGTTATTCCTATAATTTTAATTAATATAGTAAAATAACCGGATTCTACTGGTAAATATGATATAATTCCTTCCATTGTGCTAATTACTTGTTCCATTTTCTTTAAAATGTAATAAAAAATAAGAAGACATCCTGCCATACTAATACAAAGGCTATATTCTCCTTTTAAGTTTTTGAAAGGCATTGCCAGTAATACTACCGCAATGCCCAATATTCCAATTTTTACCATTTCTCACACTCTTTCTACAAAGAAAATAAATCCTGTATGGTACGGAATAATTCTGAAATATACGGAACTATCCAGAACAAAACCAACAACAGTCCTGCCAGACTAGTTAGAAAAGCCTGTTCTTCTCTTCCTGCATGTTTTAATACCTGTCCCAATACAGACACTAATATCCCCACTGCTGCAATTTTAAATAATAAACTGATACTCATCTTCTCACCCTTTAGTTATTCTATATCAGCAACACTGTTAAAAATATTCCGCTCATTACCCCAAGAATACGGCTAAGCTTGGACTGATTCTTTACCTCTTCCCGTTCCTCTTCCATACTCTCACTTAAATGCACTTGAAAAATCTCCAACATATGTAACTGCATTTCCATATCCAGATATCCCAGATTTTCTCCCAGTGTCAACCATTCCTTTTTTTCTCTTTCTTTCAAATAAGAGCCTGAAAGCTGTTGTATCATTTCTTTTTTCCATATTTCTGCTAAAGTGCCTTCCTCCATTTTTTCAAGACTTCTGCCTGTATTGTGAAAAAATTGTTTCCAGATTCCTTTTGCTTTTTTTTCTAATTCTAAAAATGTTTCTGGCAATGTACGGTTTCTACAACAAATTTCTCCTTTCATAAACAATACATAACGCTTTAATTCATGCATTTCCTGTAGCCTTCTTCTCATACATTCTGCTTTCCAAAAGCCAATGGCACTACACCCTGTTATCATTAATATACAGCCTATTATCCTTATCATACTTCCCTCCTTGTTATATTTGTACTAATTAGGTAATTGCAAAACTCTCATTAACTTAAATTATTTTGTGCAGATTTACATATCAAAGCTGGGTGCTTTCGAGACCGTCGGTACTTAGGTGCTGTGTTTTAGCACCTAGCAAAAACGCTTCGCATGCATACAGTAAAGCAGCTAATCAACCATCGCCTTTTGGCTTGGTTTCTTAGGCTTTACTAGCATATGTACCGCTACGGTTGAGAGCAGTGAAAACGTGCCTTGCGGTGATATGTAAACTTTGCACAAAAACTCATAGAGTAAATTGAGTTTCGCAATTACCTACTTGTACTAATTTTTTTCCGGTTTGATCCAATATCTCTCTGATTTTTCCAGTTTGTAACCGGTTTCCTAAAACTATATACCGTTCAAAGCCCTGGTTTTCTATAAATTCCTTCATTTGAGGTTTGCTTCTTATATTTTCCAATGAATTTCCATGTATGGTAGCAAGAATTTTGCAGCCACAATTTCTTCCATATTGCAATGCATCCATATCCTCTCTGCCTCCTATTTCATCTAATGCAATAACATCCGGTGCCATAGAACGAAGTAACATAAGCATTCCTTCTGCCTTTGGACATCCATCCATAACATCACATCTTGAGCCAAGCTGGTTCTGTGGAATTCCCATATAACTTGCAGCAATTTCAGAACGTTCGTCTACCACTCCTACAGTAAGTCTTTTTTTTTCTCCTGCAATTTCCCGGATAATATCCCGAAGCAGTGTAGTCTTTCCGCCTCCTGGTGGAGAAATAATCAGAGTGTGGCAAAATTCTTGTTTTTCCCATAGGTAATCTATGATTTTTTTGCTGCATCCTATCACTTCATGGGCAATTCTTATGTTTAACATTCCTATATTGGTTATTCTCTTTACCCTGCCCTGCTCCACAAAAACCTTACCTGCAATTCCAATTCTATGTCCACCTGGTATAGTCAAAAATCCTTGTCTCATTTCGTTTTCAAAAGCATACATAGAAAAATTGCTAATATATTCCATAGTTTCTTTCATTTCTTCTTTTGAAAAAAAATAGGCTGGATATCTTTTTCCACTTATTTCATTTTTCTCTTTTAAAAGAAATTCCTGATTCTTATATTGTAATAAAACAGGCTGTCCCACTCTGAAACGGATTTCTTGTAGATATTCATACTGTATTTCATTTTCATCTATTAACTTTCTTATCCTTATGGGTAAAATTCGCACTATTTCTTCTTTATTCTGCATCCCCATCCTTCCTTTCTCTTAGTTAATTATATGTTTTGTCCTAATTATTATGACAACTATATCACTTGTAATTTATAGAAAAATAGGTAACAGTTCAGGTAGGTCTGCACATTTACTGTGCTGACCGTAAGAAAGTGTATAACAAGAATAGAATTGGGCAATTTTTAATGCGAAGCTTGCCCAATTCTGTAACAGTTAAGCCTATGGGCTGAACTGTTACAAAAATAGTAACTGTCCAGAACCATGAACAGTTACGTTTAAGTCCATGAAAATTCACCTGCGGCGAAGGGGCTTAAACATTGTAAAATTTACTATGAAAGTCCTGACAAACGGCTATATTTTGTGCAAG
>JAAVHR010000086.1 GCA_014799595.1 Clostridiales bacterium
TACTGTTCACTCACAAGCTTGACACTTGCTGTCAAGCTATGTGCCAAGAACATAAAACAGCTAAGAATCCAGCCTTTCGCCGAAGGCGAATTATAAATAGGCTGGATTCTGTTACTGTTTGCACCGTAGGTGTGAACAATAACAATAGGCCTTTATGTAAGTTACAGACTTACATAAAGACCTTGCTGTTTAACTATGTTCAAATTGGGAATTATACAGATTTGCATAGAATCCATTGGCTTCCAATAATGCATGATGGTTTCCTTGTTCAATAATATCTCCATCCTTCATTACAAGAATTACATCTGCATCTTTAATAGTAGAAAGGCGGTGGGCGATGACAAAACTGGTTCTGCCTTTCATTAAATTATTCATTGCTCTTTGAATTCTGCCTTCTGTACGGGTATCTACAGAACTGGTTGCTTCATCCAGAATCAGAATCGGATTATCAGCTAAAATAGCTCTGGCAATAGTTAGTAGCTGTTTTTGTCCTTGAGATACATTGCTGGCATCTTCATTTAATTCCATTTGATATCCGCCTGGAAGGGTCTGGATAAAATGATGTGCATGAGCAGCTTTTGCAGCAGCAATTACTTCTTCATCTGTTGCATCCAGCCTTCCATATCGTATATTCTCCATAATAGTTCCTTTGAATAACCAAGTATCTTGTAATACCATGCCAAAATTCTCTCGCAAATCTCTTCGGTTAAAATCTTTTATATTATGTCCATCTACCTTAATTGCACCTTTGTTCACATCATAAAAACGCATAAGAAGTTTTACCATGGTAGTCTTTCCTGCACCAGTAGGTCCTACGATTGCTACCATTTGTCCCGGCTGCACTTCACAACTAAAATCATGAATAATCACGTTATCTGGGTTATAACCGAATTGTACATGCTCAAAAGAAACTTTTCCGTCCATCTTCTCCAAGTGAACAGGATTGGAAACTGGTGAATCTTCTTCCTCTTCTCCTAAAAATTCAAAAACACGTTCTGCTGCCGCAGCAGTAGACTGCAACATATTAGATACCTGTGCTACTTGGGTAATTGGCTGTGTAAAACTTCTTACATACTGAATAAAGGACTGGATATCACCAACCGCAAGTCTCTCCTTTACCGTAAGGATACCACCAACAACGGCTACTGCCACATATCCCAGATTGCCTACAAACATCATAATTGGCTGCATCAAACCAGATAAAAATTGAGATTTCCATCCTGAAACAAACAAATTGTTGTTGGTTTCATCAAATTGCTTTATCATTTCTTCTTCCTTGTTGAATGCTTTCACAATATTTTGTCCACTATAGACTTCTTCCACCTGTCCATTCACTTTACCAAGATATTTTTGTTGGTTTACAAAGTGCTTTTGGGAAAACTTTACTACAATACCAATAAGTGTTGCAGAAATTGGCAAAATTACAATTGCAATCAAAGTCATGGCTGGGCTTATACTAAGCATCATAATTAACACACCAATTAATGTAGTTATGGAACTAATTAACTGGGTTACACTCTGATTCAATCCCTGCCCTAAAGTATCTACATCATTCGTAATCCGGGATAACACCTCACCTACTGGTTTCGACTCAAAATACTTCATTGGCATACGGTTAATCTTTGTAGAAATATCTGCCCGGAAACGGTAGCATATCTTTTGAATAATACCAGTCATAATGATTCCCTGAATAAAGGTTAATAATCCACTAAGCAAATATAAGCCCAGTAAAAGCAACAAAATTCTTCCAATTTTTGTAAAATCTATACCGCCTGTTCCAGACACTTTAGAAACTAATCCATTAAATATTTCTGTCGTTGCCCTACCTAAAATTTTAGGACCAACAATATTAAATATAGTTCCACCAACTGCAAATAAAATGACAAATACCAGTCCAATTTTATATCTTCCCATGTACTTTAAAAGCTGTTTTGCTGTTCCTTTAAAGTCTTTTGCTTTCTCTCCTGGCATCATACCTCTTCCTGGACCTCCATGCCGCATCTGTGGTCTGGATTGTTCTCTACTCATGGCTTACACCTCCTTTTAATTCTGCTTCTGATAACTGGGATTTAGCAATCTCCAAATAAGTCTCACAATTTTCTAAGAGTTCCTCATGGGTTCCACTGCCCACAATTTTTCCATCTTCCAGTACTAAAATTTGATCCGCATGTAAAATGGTACTGATTCTCTGTGCTACAATAATAATAGTAGCATCTGTTAGCTTTTCATTTAAAGTCATACGAAGTTTTGCATCTGTTTTATAATCTAGTGCGGAAAAACTATCATCAAACAAAAATACTTTTGGTTGTTTTGCAATGGCTCTGGCAATAGAAAGTCTTTGTTTTTGCCCTCCAGATACATTGGTACCTCCTTGGGATATTG
The DNA here is from genome assembly GCA_014799595.1 of Clostridiales bacterium. Lineage (GTDB taxonomy): Bacteria > Bacillota > Clostridia > Lachnospirales > Lachnospiraceae > CAG-411. The sequence continues at coordinate 2,383 of JAAVHR010000086.1, forward strand.
CACTCTCAAATTTATCTTCTTTTTCCTCTATAAATTCCATAGCCTGTGCAATTTCAGCAGCTTCTTTCATAGTTTCCTCTGTTACTCCTTCTCCAGAAAACTTAATGTTGGAGGCAATAGTCCCAGAAAATAATACACCCTTTTGTGGAACGAATCCAAGTGTACTTCTTAAGCTGCTCTGAGAAAGTTCCCGGATATCCATACCATCTAATGTAACTTTTCCACTGGTTACATCATAAAATCTGGGAATTAAGTGTAACAATGTAGATTTTCCACAACCAGTACTTCCAATAATTGCTGTTGTTTTTCCCGGCTCTGCTACAAAAGAAATATGTTCCAAGGCATCCTCATCTGCACCCGGATATCGGAATGATACATCTTCAAAGGCTATAATGCCCTTGCATTGTGTATTTTTTATGTCTTTTGCGGCTTCCTTATCTTTAATTACAGGCTCCATTTGCAGAACTTCATCAATACGGTTTGCTGCAACTCCCGCTCTTGGCAGCATGATAGAAATCATAGTAATCATAAGGAAGGACATAACAATCTGCATAGTATAGGTGATAAATGCCATCATATCACCTACCTGCAGGTTTCCAACATCAATCCCTTTTGCACCAACCCACACAATAAGTACAGTAATTCCATTCATAACCAACATCATTGCCGGCATCATAATAGTCATAACCCTACTGGTAAATAGCTGGGTAGACATCAAGTCTTTATTTGCATTATCAAAACGTTCTTCTTCATGTTTCTCTCTGGAAAATGCACGTATAACTGGAATACCTGTAAGAATTTCTCTAGAAATCAGGTTCATACGGTCCACCAAAGTCTGCATCTTTTTAAACTTTGGCATTGCTACTGCTACTAATACTGTAACTAATGCCAGAATGATTCCAACAGCTACACCAATTATCCAACCCATTCCTGTTTTGGTATTGGAAACTTTTATAATACCACCAATTCCAAGAATTGGAGCATAAAGCACCATACGAAGAATCATAACACTAACCATCTGAATCTGTTGTACATCATTGGTACTTCTTGTAATCAAAGAAGCTGTGGAAAATTGATCCATCTCACTATGTGAAAAAGATACCACCTTTTTAAATATCCTGCTTCTTAGATCTCTACCAATTGACGCAGAAGTTTTTGCCCCAAAGAATCCAGCCAGAATAGCAGCTATCATCATAATAATTGTAATTCCAATCATTTTTGTACCAGCACTTAAAAGATAGGACATTTGATAATTTCCCATATCCCAGCCCAATGCTTTATATTCTTCTTCTACAGCAATAACCGCTTTCTGATTAATAATGGATTCGCTCATATCTCCTAATTGCTCTGTCATCTGGTTTTCCATCTCTAAAATCTGCTCTTTTGTAATTGTACCAGCATCTAACATTGCCTTTATACTATCTATTTGGAATTGTCCGGATTCTTTTATACCAGAAATGGCTACCAATGCTGTTCCAATTTTTTTATCTAATATTTCTATTGTTTCAGCATCTATTTTTTTTCTCCTATAATTACCACTCTCTATCTTTTGATAACTATCCTGAAATAAAGATGTATCTTCTTCCGATAAAAAGAGACCAATACTTTTATAAGTTTCATTTCGCATTTCTTCCATTGCTACATGCTCTATACCATTTTGCTGAATACCTATATCCACTATATCAGAAGTATATTGTGGCAAAGATAAATCACAAACTGCCTGAACAACAAGCAGACAGATTATTGCAAGCACAGCTCCCTTGTGTTCCCAAAGATTCTTTATTATTTTGCCCATTTGTTACATCATCCTTTCTTACTATATATAATTAATTAAGCCGTAACTGTTCAAAACCATGAACAGTTACGTTCTAAGCCCATGAAAATTCGCCTTCAGTGAAGGGCTTAGAACAATCAAAACTTATATTTTGCTACGCAAACACGCAGTAAATGCGTGTTTCTACCTGAATAGTTACATTAAGTCTCAATTATTCACGGCTTATATTGCAGACTGCTGCTATATCTCCTCCTCCATGATATTTACCATTTCATTGAAAAGCCGGATTAACTCTTCCATATTTTCTTCACCAAACCGTTCCATAACCCGGCAATAATGTTGTTCCATTCTTTGTTTTATCTCTTGTAAAACCTGGTTGCCACGATTGGTTAAAAATACATAAGTATTTCTTCTGTCCTCCTTTGCTACTTTTCTCCCAATTATTCCATCCTCTTCCAGTCCTTTTAACATTCTGGATACTTGAGAATTTGCTACACCTTGTTTCTTTGCAATATAAGAAACATAAACACCTTCCTCTTTGGGATGCTCTTTGTGATAATCAGCTAAAATATTTAATGTAATAAACTCGCCCTTTGATATTCCCAATTGGGCGGAAAAATTAATTCTATGTATTCTTTGAAATACCTGTAGCAATTGAATGGTTCTTTTCTCCATGTCCATTGGCAAATCTTCTATAATTGGAAATGGCGGTATGCACATCTCTTCCTTTTCCATATTTTTCATCCTTCCCTAATAAGATGGCTTAAGGATAAAACGTAACAGTTCAGCCGAGGGCTGACCTGTTATGATAAAACCACCTAAATCTCACAAAAATACTTTATACAAATAAACAATTAACTATGTCAACTATTTATGGTGTTATATATTACACCTTCTTTTAAAAAAAGTCAAGTGTTTTTTCTGATTATATACCAATACTTATGTGTTACATATTTTTATGTAACAATATTTCTTACGCATCTGTACACATCCTCGCAGGGCTTTTTTCCTTTATAGAACTTTCCTATAAAGGAAAAAAGAGGACAGGTTACTTTTACCTGTCCTCTTTGCCTTTACTGTTTCTACACTATTTTGTTCATGACTGCTTTTTTCCATTAGCCTATTTTACAGTTACTTTTATTTTCTTTGCATATCCGTTTTTGGCATAAATATAGATGATGCAGGAACCTTTTCCGATCGCCTTAATCTTGCCTTTTGCAGAAACTGTTGCAACCTTTTTGTTACTGCTTGCATAACGGAACTTGTCTGTGTGGCTATTAGGCAGTTCTTTTTTACCTTTACTTACCAATGAGGTTTTTGCCTGTATCATTGCCGTTTTGCCCTTTTTCAGTATATAAGAGTTTTTCTTTACTGTGACTGCTTTTACGTTAGTATATTTTTTATTGTTCCTGCCAATGATGTGGGCAGTTATACTTTTGCTTATTGTCACTTTTTTTCCGCCTGTTAATTTGTATGCCACCACATAAACTTTGTAACTCTTTTTCAGATCTAGTTTCTTTCCATTTACTTTTTTCACTGTGGTTTTTGTCTTTGTGCCACCCTTTACCTGATTTGAAGATTTGGCACTGAATTTCATACCACAATACTGCACATAGACATCATAACCACTTGCACCAGAAACTTTTCCCCATGCTATGTTGATTTGGCTGCCAGTCTGGCTTACCTTAAGCCCAGCATTTAATGCCAGTTCATTTTTGTCTGGTTCCTTCATTGGAATTTTTTCTGTCTGCTGGTAACCACATACGGTACAGTCTCTTTTTCTCATACCTTCTTTTTCTTGTGTCGGCTGTTTTACCACAACCCACGCTCCAAAGTTATGATTAGATTTTTCTGACTTCTCTCCACAACTACATTCGTGCCAGTGATTCTTTTCATCTGACTTCCACTCTGTTTCATAAGTATGGGTATGGTCCAGTTTATCAATGGTTTCTGTACGCAGTTCTCTTTGACAGACAGAACAACTATAGGTTCTAATTCCTGTTTCTGTCTCTGTTGGCTGCTTTGTCACTGTTCCACTGTCCTCGGTATGGGTGGTGGTGTCTTTCTTATCCCCACAACTACTGCACTCATGCCAGTGGTTCTTTTCATCTGACTTCCATTCTGCTTTATAAGTATGGGTATGGTCAAGTTTATCAATAATTTCTGTACGCAGTTCTCTTTGACAGACAGAACAACTATAGGTTCTAATTCCCGTTTCTGTCTCTGTTGGCTGCTTTGTCACTGTTCCACTGTCTTCAGTATGGATGGTGGTGTCTTTCTTATCCCCACAACTGCTGCACTCATGCCAGTGGTTTGTTTCATCTGATTTCCAATTTGTATAACTATGATTTAATACAGGTATACTTTCTGTATAACTATCACCACAAGAACAGCTATAAGTTCTAATACCCTCTTCTTTGCATGTTGGTTCCTTCGTTACTTGTGAAGAATAACTATGTTTATGTTCCTCTTCTGGTAATTTGGAAATAGTATCTGTATAGCTATTACCGCATCTTATACAAGTATAGGTTCTAACACCTTCTTCAGTCGTTGTAGGCTCTTTTGTTACTTCACTTGCATAACTGTGATTTAGTGCAGGTATACTTTCTGTATAACTATCACCACAAGAACAGCTATAAGTTGCAATACCCTTTTCTTTGCATGTTGGTTCTTTCGTTATTTGTGAAGAATAACTATGCTTATGTTCCTCTTCTGGTAATTTGGAAATAGTATCTGTATAGCTATTGCCACATCCCATACAAGTATAGGTTCTAACACCTTCTTCTGTGGTTGTAGGCTCTTTTGTTATTCTACTTGTATAATTATGTGCCAACTTACCTGTTGCCGTTCCATCTGCAATCTTCACTCCACAATCCTTACAGTAGCTGTCACCTGTATAACCATCAGCCATACAAGTTGCCCCTACCGTACCTCTAAATTCGGTGTGAATGTGTCCGAAAGCTGTTACCACAATTTCTGATTCGATTAAAGAGTGGCATTTGGTGCATTCCCTATGTCCCAATCCATTCTCTGTACAAGTTGGTGCTTTTTCACCGGTTCCTGTATAGAGAATCTCTCCTGCCACATGGTCACAAGATGTTCTTGTGATTGCAACTGTCACCATTTCCTTTTCATAATTGCCTTTATCTGTTCCAGTATAAATTGCTACAGCGTTTGCCTCTTTGCCAACTTCAAGATCTGTATCCTTATCTGCTTCCTGCCACTCCCAGCCATCTGGCAGAGTCACATCGCTTACCTTTTTACAACTATTTAATACATTCATGGTACTATTAGGCATATTAGGAGCATTTTCTGCTTTCAATACAGTTGGTGTAACTGTTATCTCAACAGAATTATAATTTGCCCCGTCAGCAGGGGTAAATACTACCTCATAAGCTTTGCTGCCTGCCACAACAGGTTTCTGGGAATCATCTTTCCATGCAAAACTACCCATAATTGTAGTATCATAACCTGACACTGTATTGTCATTGCTGTACTGTACTACTCCGCCTGCTAAATTAGAAACACTAAGTGCATCACCATAAGTAATTACTGCTACAGAAGGTGCAGTCTTGATATAAGGTGTTGCCTTTGTTACTTTTACCACGATAGTCTTTGTTACTGTTTCATAATTCGTTTTATCTGTTGGTGTAAATACTGCCACATATCCGCTGTTATCCACACTTGGTACAATATTTGCATGCTCCCAGCTCCATGAACCTTCTACGCTTACCATACCTCCTGTCAAATCAATATTTTTAAGAGTTACAGAAGGATTGTATACCCTCTCTGTAACTGTTGGAACTGCATCTACCACAGGTACTGCCTTATTTACTGTAATAGCAGCAATTCCTTCTAATGTTTCATATTTGCTATTATTGGTTGGTAAAAATTGCCATGTAGCACTTGTGGTTCCTGCGTCTGGTGTTGTCTCCTCCTTTTTCCATGTAAGAGTACCTTCCACTTTATTTCCTTCACTGTCAACAAAATCAACTTCATCAAATTCTAACTTTGATAACGCCTCGCCATAGTTAAGGGTATCATTTTTCAATGTCACTTTCATACCCTCTTTTATGCTTACAGGTACTTTGTCGGTTAACTTCACATTTACTGTAATTTTTATATCTTCATAATTCTGTGTTGTTGCAATAACCGTTATAGTTCCTTCATCACTTGCACTTCCACTTTCCAATGTGTAGGATAATTTTCCATCATCCACAGCAGATGTTTTAAATGTTACATCTCCTGATGTGGATGGTGACTCATAGTTTACCATTCCACAGTCCTTAGGAAGTAATGCTGCAAGATCAATAGTATCGGCATTTTCTTTTGTATATAAATAACTCTTGTTAACTGCCTCTACTGTATATCCGTTTTTCTTTGCCACATCAACTGTAATAGTCTTGTCTGTAGCTGCCTTATAGTTTACAGATGCTGGTAACGATACTGTTATGGTTGCTGTCCCTGCACTCTTAATATTTACTGTACCATTTTCTACGGAGACAACATCTTCCCCTGCTGTCACTTTATACTGCACATCTTTCTCTAAATTATTATCTGTGACATCTAAAGTAAATGCCCCATCTCCAAAGGTCTTATTGTAAGTGCTTGTTCCTACTGTAATCTCTGTGGCTGCCTTTTCAATAGTTACTGATGTTGCAACAGCTTTTGTTGGCTGAACCAATGTATAGTTGCTTTTGCTTGTTCCTTTAAGGGTAAGCTTAGGCAATGTTACAGAATCATATTCTCCTGCATTGGCACTGCTTAATAAACCTTGTATTCCATTCAAATCAACTGACACATCATCATCTGGTGCAATGCCACTTAATGCAATTTCTGTAATTCCCACTACATTAGTTCCGTTATAATCCCTGTCCGTTGCTGTTGCACCTGTTACTGTCAGCTCTTTTGCCTTCACTTTAACAGTAAAGGTATATACTAATGTCACTTTATCCGTCTCTACATCTTGGGGATTCATATAAATCTTATAGGTATACTCTCCTTTATCCAGCGTATCAAGATATGCTGCCTTTAAGGTAAGTTTGCCATTTTCCACTGTATAATTACTTGTACTTATAACATTTCCTTTGTTATCTGTAAGTGTTTTGAAGGTATTTCCATTCATAGTAAGCTGTACAGTGCAGTCCTTATTCTGCTTGTAGGTGTAATCAAAAGCTGCCGGGCTTAATGCACTCTCCTCATAGATTACAATACCTTCACTATTAAGAATTACTTCATTTCCTGCGTTGTCTGACACATTTACATAAATAAAGTATGTACCCTTTGCATCTAAATGAATAGTTTTTGTATATTCCATCCATTCAATATTGTTAAAATCTGTGATTTCCTTATCAGATATATAATACTGTTTTTTTGCAATTCCACTACCTTTTACCGTATCGGTGTCATCTGTAAATTCAAGTTCTACAGTCTTATAATCTTTACAGAATAAGCCAAATGAAATAGTTTTTACAAACTCTTTCCATTTATCTGTTCCTATCTGATATTTTGCAGTAGGTGGTATGGTATCCTTTACTGTAATATCCACATTTCCAGTAATTGGCAGATAATTCATGGTATCTTTTGGTATAAATTCCCATGTATATGTATTTGTGCCATATTGCAAGGTACTACCATCTATCAGCTTTAATGTTCCATCAAGTGTCTGGTTTTCACGTTTTAATGCCACTTTCGATATATCAAGGGTATTTTCCAACTCTTGTGCTGTAACTTTACCAATGTCAGGAGTTGCTTTTTTAATGGAAAACTTCTGTGTAAAAGTTCCATTGAATTTCGTGCCGGTAACAGTAACAGAAGCATTGTCCCCAGCATTGATGTTGTTGGTGTAGGATACAGTATAGCCCTCTGTCAGCTCGGCGTCCCCACGCCTGACCGTCACGTCCGGTTCCTTCGCGGTGCCATCATAGGTCAAGGGAGCAGTATCAACCTCTACGGTAAGCGCATCCCCGCAAGCCTGACAGGTTCCCACATTCTCGCTGCCATTGCTCTGCCAGCCACCGTATTGATGTCCACTTGCAGAAATTTCTGTATAGGATACTTTATATTTACCCGCACTGTCACTGAAATTTTGTTTACATATTGAACAGTGATAATATTCTATATTTCCGTCCTCTGTACAGGTTGCCTCTTTTTGCTCTGTATGTGTTAAATCATGACCATTTGCGCTGATTACCGTATCTGCAAGCTGTATTTCATTTTCGCCGTTTTCATCACTGAAATACTTCTCACATACCGAACAGTACCAATATTCTGAATTTCCATCCTCTGTACAAGTTGGCAGTTTACTTTCAGTTTTCTGCAAACTGTGTGGCAAAAGGCTTCCGTATTCTTCTTCACAAACAGTACAAACAGCCTTCTCAGCACAGGTTGCTGTTCCGCCCGAACAAGCTTCGTTCTCTGCCACTGTGGCGGCATTGATGCATTCGTCTGTACAATAATGTTTATGAGTTTCTCCGTCGCTGTTTTGTGTATACTTCAAATGCTTTGCGCCGATGTACTCGAAGTAGTTATAATTAGCTGTACCAGCACAAGATGATGTCGTTCCATCTTTAAAAGCTGAGTCTGGATTTGTGCGCCAGTAATAATCGGTTGTTTGTTCGTCGGTAAGAAAAAGCCTGCTTGGAGTATAACTATAATTTCCTATAATGTATGTCCCGCTGGTTTTGATTATCACATGAGCCTGGTCAGAAAACGTAAACTCACTGCCGCCCAAACCATAATAGGCACTGTTTATGTTCACAACACTATTCCCGAGAATTTTTACGGGACATGGTGCGCTCTGCTTACCTGACTGGCAACTATTTGGCGCTGTCACCACAGCATTTTCTATAACGAGTTCTCCAGCTTTGGTTCTAATTGCCTCATAAATAGAAGGGTTTATCTTATCGCACTCTACATTCAAGGTAATACCTGATAGGTGCATTTTTTCGCCTGCGTATATACCATAATAATTTAGACCGGTTGTAGCAGCAGTGATAGCCTTTATTGTACCAGCTCCGCCAATGAACATATCTCCGGCGGATTCAATAGCACCATAATCTGGGTAATTACCTGTAACTGTGGATATTAGCGTTACGCCCTCTGCTACATTGATATTCAAATCTCCGTCAGAATAAATGCATTTAGTATAATGCGATACAGTCGTGTCAGCAGTGATATTGATTGTGTTGGTACTTGCATCATAATTCCATGTTTCACCGCTTGTATTTTTCACCTCACCGTTTTCAATGATATTTATATTACCGAATTGCAATGTTGTGGGAAGCGTAACGGCTTCTTCCGCACTTGCTGTGATACTTGTGCTAAAGTCAAATACTCCGTAAGGGATGTTGACATCCAACTGCTCTTGCAGCTCCAGACAATGGGCAATGTCAAGCTGCCCTTGTTCCTCCTCGGTCAGTTCCCAGTAAAGGTCAAGGATTTCATCAATCTGTGCCCGCACTTCTTCTGCATTGTCCTCTGTCATCGCATCGGGTAGGGCGGCGATCAAGTCCTCAATGGGACAGAGTTTGCACTCGTAAGTACACAGGCTTCCCTTTCTATCATCTGATGCTGGGCTGTAGCCGCAGTCCTTTGTATGTTGCTTATGGTGGGTGCAGATTCCCACTTCCTTGTTTTCCGAAGCTGACACTACCAGCCCTCCCAATGGCAGCGTGTTTAATACCACAGCTATTGCCAGCAGGATTCCCATGCCCTGTTTCAATTTTCTTCTCTTTTTGCCAGAAAAAATTCTTTTATTCTTTTCCATAACATATCAATCCTCCGTCTTGAAATATTTTGCTGACAGACATTTCCCCGTAACAGTTCAGCTAAGGGCTGACCTGTTACAGCTCACAGCAAGCTAACGCATGCAAATTGCTGTGAGCCACACTTAATGTACACTTTCATACGTCCTTGCACAGCAAGGTGTGCAGGGACTACCTGAACTGTCACATTTCCCCCTCCACTAATCGCTAATATAATTCAGTATACAGGTTTTTCAGATCTTTTCCACAGGCATGGCACGAATTGTTAAAATCCGTCCCCAATTGTTAAAATCCAATTTGAATCAGATAACCTGATAAAATATTTATAAATTCCCGTAACTATTCAGATTGAAAGAATAGGATAAATATGGTAAAATGCCCTATGTGTAGCAACAGCTATACATAGAGTACCTATGACAGGTGGTAGCCTCCCGGGCTACATAGCCGGCTTACCGGTGAGGAGAAGGGAGGTGCCTAAGAATGACAGCAGCAGACATTATTATCATTTTCATCGGCATTATCAGTTTACTGATAGCCTTTGGCAGCTTCGTTATTACGTTTCTTGTGTATCTCGAGAAGAGAAACAAGAATAAATAAAAATTGCCTATCCTGTCGGCAAACGGGATAGGCGGTGTCCATAATGACAAATAAGCCATTTCTCGGGAGCATCCACTTAGGAGTGGGTACTCTTGTTAAGTTTATTATATCATAAGTATATGAAATTTCAATATAAAATATCCCCTAACACGAAAAAAGCTATCCTCTATTCACACTAGAAGATAGCCTTTTTTGTACCAAAAATAAGCGTTTTATCTTTTGTTTCATATTATATTCTCCTCTAAGCCTGCAACTTGACAGACTGGCGTAAGCCTTGTAAAATCAATACTTTTATTAATCTTTGCGTCCTAAAATCCTATGCCTCCCGAAACTCGTTTATAGCTGTTTCACGTCCAACGAAGTTTCTCTGTGTTGCCAATAACATAATGTTTCCATTGCCATCCATTTCCAAAGCTGCACCCCATCGGAAGTGAACCCCGGCGATTCCAATTATGCTGCCCTGTTCCGTATATAGATGCCGTGTATATATTGCCCTGAGTTCGATAGTACTACTTTTCATTTCTACTTCAAACAGATCTATATAATCTATTGTGTCATCATCTGAACGGAATCCTACTAAATACATTGTACCATCCTGCTCTGCATACAATGCAATGTTCTGATAAGAAACATATTCTGTTTCGATACTGCATAATTGAGTAAATGCAGCTTGAGGAAGTTCCACCTCTGCAGAAGCAGTATAGAAATCAATACTTGCAGTGCCATCATGTGGAGCATAGGCAGCAATGATATATTGATCCTGTAATTTGCATATTCCAAGGGCACAGGTTCCCATGCTACTACGTTCGATTGCAAAGCTCTCTTCCATCCGGGGTAATTTATCCAAGCTCATACCTGACAGATTGTATAATCTGATATAGGAACTGTCATGGGCTGAATTTTCCACGCCCACAAGCATATAGCTTTCATACCTCTGCATTCCGCCGGGATGGTTATAATGCTCATCATACGAGTCAAACTGTTTATATTTATCTCCATCTGATACAACAAAAACACCTTTTGAATACCCCTTATTATTATGGGACATAATATAATAATTTTCGTATTTAACGACCCCTTGTATATGAGAGGCCGCAATATTAGGAACATTAGCATTTCCTGCAATTGTTATCTTTTTACCTTTGACATTTAGTTTTAGGATTTTATCAAAGAATGTGTCTTCTCCATTATCTGCTACATCAAACTCGCAAAAATTGCATTCTGCATGATTTCCTTGTTTATCTGATAAATCGTATGTAATCTTATCTTCATTTCCAGCAATCTCAATGCCAGTATGGGAAACATGGTGATCCCCTTTGTACATTCCCATACCAAAGCGGCTGATGAAATGGACATTTTCAGATTTCATTTTTTCAATCGCTGCATGTGGAATCAGCGTTACTGGGCTCATACTATAACTGCAGTCTGCCTGATGTCCTGAACCATCTTCCATAAAACTTCCGTTTTTACTTACGGCATATCTGCCAATATGATGGTCATCACCCGAAAACTTTAAATTAAAACTCTGCAGTGCAGACACAGGCACCGCATCTTCTGTAGATTCATCTGCATAAGCAATAATACTGACCCTCACATTTCCGGTTTCCATTTTATGTTTGGAACCATCACTAAGGACACCTTTCACTGTGCATTTTAATAATTTATCTTCAAGTTTGGAAGCAATGCTCAATCCAAGTTCTTTTACATGATGATCCGTTTTATCACCATAACTAAATTTAAATTTGTCAAATCCAATCAATACCTCACTCGGTACAAATCCGAACTTTAACTCAAAAACATCCTCTTTACCTTGGAGGCTGACATCTTTGTGACCAACATAAATACTCATATTCCTACCCCTTTCTACTATAAAAAATCACATTGCTATAACTGCTTCTGTCTTGCCGTACACACCCGGTTTTCGGTAGTTTCCCCAGCATGACACTTCACCGCTGCCGTCTTTATAGATATTTTTTGGCAGCATCTACTTATTCACCTCCTAGTGTATTGTCTCATTCTTTTTCTGCTAAATAACGTTGAATGAATTTTCCGTCTGCAAGGCGACTAAACGAGGCGATGTGGTGGCATCGTTAAGTGAAGCCAATGTGGCAGATGGAAACTCAGAAAAGTTATTTGGTGAAATGTAAATGATACAATATTAATATAATTTAGTATACAAGCTTTTTAGATTTTTTCCACAGGCGTGGCACGAATTGTTAAAATCCGTCCCCAACTGTTAAAAATCCACTCTAAATCATATGTTGACAACACCACTTTTTTGCATTCCTCGCTTTTTTTGTAGTTTTATGCTATTATATAGGAATAGATATTATTTTACAAAATAAAGGAGGCTTTTCCATGCGGATCGCCATTGTAGATGATATTATATCAGAACGTGAAAACTTAAGAGAAAAGCTTAATGCCCAGCTTGCCCGCCTTTCCCTTGACACTATAATCTTTGATTTTGCTTCTGGTGCCGATTTCCTTTCCGCAGCTGGGAAAGAACGGTTTGACCTAGTATTTCTTGATATTTATATGAAAGGCCAAAACGGGGTGGACACGGCTGAGATGCTACGCCGCTTTGATACGGACTGTCTGCTGGTCTTTATCACTACCTCCACAGATCATGCCCTTGACGGCTTCCGCGTCCGGGCTTTTCACTATCTGGTAAAGCCATACACAGATTCAGACCTGTCTACCCTATTTGATGAGATCATAAAACGCTTTCCTGCTGAGGATAGGTACATTGAGGTAAACACCACAGATGGTATTGTCCGATTGCACTTTCAAGAAATCCTGTATGCTGAGCATTACCAGCATCGGATACATATTTACAGGACAGGCGGGCAGGAGACCATAACGCGCCAGACCTTCCGTGAATTTACTGCCAGCCTTACTGATGGGCGTTTCTTCCTGTGCAGCCGGGGTGTCATTGTCAACTTAGAATACGTTGAAGATTTTGATAATGTGGACTTTATCCTTAATAATGGAAAAAGAATTGCTGTCAGCCGTAGCCTTGCCAAAACTGCAAGACTGGCTTTCGGAGACTTTTTATTTGGAAGGAGGGCCTAAAGATGATGGAATTCTTGTGCCCCACACTGGAGCTTATGATTCTCCTGCCTGGTATGCTAATCGCCTATCTGCCCATGAAACAGCATTTGCGGATGTCCCCTGCAAAGCTGACAATAGTAACAGTCCTGCTAACACTTTTTCTCTGTTTTGCAGGCGGAGCTGTAAGCTTCCTTAGCCATATCCAGACGGTCTGGCTGTTTTTCCCTGCTACAATCATAATGGGAATTTTCTATGTCCATACACTTAAGATCACACGCTGGAAGTCCATCAGTGTTTTTCTTGCTATATGCGGAACCTTTTCCTGTCTGGGCAGCACCGCCATAGGGGTAAATGCCATCTTAAGTCCAGGGGAGTTTGCCCCGCCTCTTTCCTTCCGTGCGGCTCTGTTCTGGTTTCTGCTATGCTGTGTGCTTATGGCTGCCGTCTGGCATCCCGCCACCCATGCCGCAAGGAAACTCTTAGAGGAAGAAGCTTTTGCACATACATGGTATGTATTTTGGATTCTGCCACTTTTGTTTATCGGATTGAACCTTTCCATGATCCCCAACAATCCGGGCATCTTAGACCAAGGACGTCTCCGGCAGCTATACATCATCATCAGCTTTGTGCTCCTGTTCCTGCTCCTTTTGTTTTATGTACTCTTCTACCTCATGGCATCCAGCCTGAACCATAATGACCGCCTTCGCCGTGAGAACCAGTTCCTATCCATGCAGCAGGCACGATATAACAGCCTTCGCACTGCTATTGAACAGACCCGTGAAGCACGCCATGATATGCACCACCATCTCAATATCCTGCAGAACCTCGCCACACAGGAGAAATGGGAAAGCCTGAAAAAATATCTTGCTGATGTGCAGGGCAGCATCCCGGATGTGGAGCTTGGTCTGTGCGACAATACAGTTGTGGACAGCATAGCAGGCCATTTCATACTACTGTACCGAAAACATGGTATCCCCCTGTCCTTCAAACTAGACCTGCCTTGTGAACTTCCAGTGTCAGAGACTGATCTGTGTTCTGTGCTGTCCAATCTTCTTGAAAATGCACTGGAAGCAAGTTTAAGAACCGCCCATGAAAAGCGTCAGGTCAAAGCATCAGCCCATTTGCATTCCAGCCACATGGTGTTATTGTCAGTGGAAAATGCCTACGATGGGAAGATTGAAGAGAAAAACGGCGTGTTCCAGTCCTCAAAGAGAAAGGGTGACGGCGTGGGGCTGCAGGCCGTATGCCATATCGCAGAAAAGAATGGCGGGTACAGCCGGTTCCTTTATGATGATGGCATATTCTGTGCTAATGTCATACTTCGGGGTGGTAAGTGATCCTTCTGGCATGCTGATGCCCTGCATCTCATTTAAAGTGCCCCCACCTGCTGCCTACCACAAATTTTCAGACTGCCCATAAAACCATCAAGGACTCCCGCACACTCTTAATGTGACGGAAGTCCTTGTTTTTAGGGCTTTTCATTTTTATTATCTGACATAAGTCCATTCTTTTGGGTTTTGCAATTCTAAAAATAGTAACATTCTAACTCATTCTTTTGTAACAGATAACAACCCTTCCACAAAACCCAACCTATTGCATAAGCCAAACCCAAAATAACCAGTATCCACATTACAGAAACCCATAACTCTTGCTCATACACATATAAAAACGGATATGGTCCATAAATTTTCTTTTTTATATTTAGGGTTAATACTACTATAGCATAAAACACTGTTGGCACCATTCCTATATATGTCATATATTTTTTCAACTTAAATTGTTTACAATCCACCCTGTAATAAGAGATAATGGCAGCAATAGGACACAAGGTATGATGAAACAATAATCCTCTTTCGGTTAAAATTTGAATCAAACCTGTTACCCCTCCTATAGGTGCAAGGATAAACACAACTACAAAAAAAGTAAGCATCATACAGCAAGTTGCCATATATTTTAAGTTTTTTATCCAAATTGCTCTTTCTTTTTTCTTCTGACTGCTTCTCTGCCAAAATATATCCAGAAAACAACAAATAGTAATAAAAATATTGCTATCTACTGTATAATAGTGGAGCATTCCCCATCCGTTTTCCCATATTTCCCATATTGTTCCTATAGTGCTGAATAAAATAATAATAATATCTAATATCCATGCTTTTTTATTATTTTCTTTGTTCATCTTTTTCTCCTTATATTTTTTCTTCCTATTTTCCATAGCTAAAACGGAAAAATTGTAAGTGTAAAAACAAAAGGGAGACTACTTCTTACGAAGCCTCTCCCTTTTGACGACCTTTTTTTGTTACAGTCCTTTTTTAGGTTCAATGAAAGATATCATATCCGCATAATCTTCAAGCTCTGCTGGCAAATTTTGACCAGTCAATACCAGCTTATAGTAATCATCCCGAATATCGATCAAATCAATAATATCTTCAATTTGAATAATCTCTAAATCCACCAGACCTAAAACCTCGTCCAGAACTAACATATCACATTCTCCAGCCTTTAATACTTTCTTAGCAAAATTAAATCCGTTAAGAATGTTTCTCTTTTCTTCGTTCTGCTCTTCTACAGACAAATCACCATAAAATTCTTCTGCTTTTTCAAAACGGAAAAGCTTAATTTCCGGTTCCAGCCTCTGTATATAGGAAAATTCTTCTGAATCTTTTCCCTTTAGAAACTGGATCACAATGGTATTGAGTCCTTTACTGGCGGCCCGAAGGCTCTGTCCCATTGCAGCTGTAGTCTTTCCTTTTCCTTTGCCATAATATATCTGCACTATCTTTTCTTTCTGCATTTCTGTGTTCATGCATCCCACCAAACCTTCCAGCAACTATGTATTATAATAGTTGCAGAAAGAGCAAACACTATCTATCTGTGTCTGCATTATCCTTTCTTTGATAGTTGTGATAACACCCTGCTTATCACATTGACTGTTTGATTATAGCATATCTTACACAAAAAATCTACTTTTTTGCAAATACTTACACCATTGTAGGTTCTTCAACTTCTGTTTCTCTTTCTTCTACACATTCCAGCTTGCTTACAGATACTTCGTAAGCGACTCTCTTTTCTACTTCTGTCTCAGATAATTTCTTCTGGTATTCACGGCTCTGGATTCTTCCCCATAATTGGATATGCTCACCCACTTGAAAATTTTCTGCATATCTGGCATTTCTGCCCCAACAAATACATGGAATATAATCAGATTTTCCATAAGGACGATTAACAGCCACAAGTAAATCAGCAATTTCTCTACCCAAAGGGGTTTTTCGGTATACAGGTGCCTTACAAATGAATCCATCCAAATAAATATGATTTGGTTTTACACTTGAATCTTCTTCTTCGCACACATTTACTTCTCTGGCAAAAACAGATAATACCAGACGATTTCTAGTTGCCTCATGTCTGTTATAAGAACGGAATTGTCCTAGTACTTCTATGTACTGGCCTTGATAATCTTTCTTAACATCCATAAGTCTTTCTGAAATCATTAACGGAATTACATCAAAAGAATCACTCAATCTTCCCACACGAATCTGTAGACTGTAAAAGCCCTCTCCAAATACTTCATGGCTAAATTCAAACCCGCTTACTACCTCACCAGCTACGCTTACCTGGTTATTATCAAAAACTTTATCTGTCATAAAATGTACGACTCCTCTCTTTTTTCTTGTTTCATTCACCCTAAGGATGCCAAAACTGTGCTTTATTCTTTTTTCACTATCTAGTATATGACGAAATGCCAAAGATTAGAACACCCTTTTTTAATATTCTATCGACAAATTATTGTATAATCTGCATAAAATGATATAATACCAAACACAAATTATGTCATTTTATGCAGATTTTTGCAAAAAAATTAAAATCTACTATATTAAACCTATCATAACTGTTTATAGTTATGATATAATGAGCAGTGGACTTAAAAGTAATACATGTTTCAGTAAAACATTGTTGCTTGTAGAATTTAATATGAAGAAAGAGGTAAAAAGATGATAAGAAATGATATCAGAAACATCGCCATTATTGCCCATGTTGACCATGGAAAAACTACACTGGTGGATGAATTATTAAAACAAAGTGGCGTATTCCGTTCCAACCAAAATGTTCAGGAACGTGTTATGGACTCTAATGACTTAGAGCGTGAACGTGGTATTACCATACTATCTAAAAATACGGCTGTAGAATATAAGGATGTAAAGATTAATATTATTGACACGCCAGGACATGCTGACTTTGGTGGTGAGGTAGAGCGGGTTCTAAAAATGGTAAATGGTGTTATTTTGGTTGTAGATGCTTTTGAAGGTCCTATGCCACAAACAAAATTTGTGTTAAAAAAAGCACTTGAATTACAACTTCCTGTTATTGTTTGTTTAAATAAAATTGACCGTCCAGAGGCAAGACCTGATGAAGTCATTGATGAAGTATTAGAATTATTTATTGATTTGGATGCAAATGAAGATCAACTGGAGTGTCCATTTATCTATGCTTCTGCTAAATCTGGTTATGCCATGTTAAAACCAGAGGACGAACCAGTAGATATGAAACCTTTATTTGAGACAATCTTAAGCTATATTCCTGCACCAGAAGGTGACCCTGATGCCAATTTACAAACATTGATTAGTACCATTGACTACAATGAATATGTAGGAAGAATTGGAGTAGGTAAAGTAGATAATGGTACCATTAAAGTAAATCAGGAAGCAGTGATTGTCAACGCTCATGAACCAGATAAGTGTAAAAAGGTAAAAGTAACCAAACTCTACGAATTTGAAGGTCTTGAAAAAGTAGAAGTAACGGAAGCAAAACCAGGATCTATTGTTGCCATTGCAGGTATAGCCGATTTAATGATTGGAGATACGATTTGTTCTCCAACTTCTCCTGTTGCCATTCCTTTCCAGAAAATTTCTGAACCAACCATTGCCATGCATTTTATGGTAAATGACAGTCCTCTTGCCGGACAAGAAGGAAAATTTGTCACATCCAGACATCTTCGTGACCGCTTAATGCGTGAGTTAAATACCGATGTGAGTCTTCGTGTGGAAGAAACTGACACCACAGAAGCATTTAAAGTATCTGGCCGTGGTGAACTGCATTTATCTGTCCTGATTGAAAATATGCGTAGGGAAGGCTATGAATTTGCCGTAAGTAAAGCAGAAGTTCTTTATAAAGAAGATGAAAATGGTAAATTGCTAGAACCAATGGAAAGAGCAATCATTGATGTACCAGAAGAATTTTCTGGAAGTGTTATTGAAAAGTTAAGCCAGAGAAAAGGTGAACTACAAAATATGGGAATGTCCAATGATGGTTACCAAAGACTGGAATTTATTATTCCTTCCCGCGGTTTAATTGGATATCGTGGGGATTTCCTGACAGATACAAAAGGAAATGGTATCTTAAATACAATTTTTGAGGAATATGGTCCTTACAAGGGTGATATCCAATACCGTGACCGTGGCTCCCTCATTGCTTTTGAAGCTGGTGAAACCATTACCTATGGTTTATTTAATGCACAAGAACGTGGTACACTTTTTGTCGGTCCTGGTGAAAAAGTATATGCTGGTATGGTAATTGGACAAAATGGTAAAACGGATGATATTGAAGTCAATGTATGCAAAACGAAACATCTTACTAACACCCGTTCTTCCAGTGCTGATGAAGCTCTTCGACTTGTTCCGCCTAAAATTATGAGTTTGGAAGAAGCTCTTGATTTTATTGATACAGATGAGTTATTAGAAATCACACCTGAAAGTCTTCGTATCCGCAAGAAGATTCTTGATACTACCATGCGTATGCGTGCAAAACGTAATAGCAATAAATAATTGACCGAGATTATTCACGGCCTTAAGCATGAACTAAGTCTTATGTAAACCGAAGGCTTAGAAATAAAGACTTAGTCATGCTTAATAGGTCAATTGACGATGATTGCAGACAGGTGATGCTGTTAAGCAGCTCCTAGCTGCGATAGCAGCGGTCTGCAATATAGGACGTGAAGATTTGAGGATTGAGAATAGATAAAAGCACTTGACATATAATAAGCCAAGTGCTTTATCTTTTACTTCCTTTGTTCTTTTGCTTTTCTTGCTTCTGTTTCCAATTCCCGTTCTATCTTTTTTTCTTTCTTTCTTTTCGCATTTCTTTTCTTCTCCAGTTTTGCGGCGTAAATTGCGGCAACATCCTCCACATCACCTTTTGCAATGATGGTTCCATGTTCTAATAAAATTGCCTTATCGCACAAACGCTTTACTTGTTCCAAAGAATGCGACACAAATAATACAGTTACTCCACCTTCAAACATAGAACGGATCTTTTTCTCACTTTTCTTCTTAAACTGGGCATCTCCAACAGATAAAACTTCATCCAATATCAAAATCTCTGGTCTTACCACAGTTGCTATAGAAAATCCCAATCTTGCCCGCATACCAGAAGAATAATTTTTCACTGGAACATTAATAAACTCTCCCAATTCAGAAAATTCTACAATTTCTTTAAACTTTTTATCAATAAACTCCTTTGTATATCCTAGCAATGCACCATATAGATAGATATTTTCTGCACCAGTATATTGTTTATCAAAACCTGCACCGAGTTCCAATAAAGGAACAATTTTCCCTACTGTTTTTACATTACCTTCTGTAGGTTTTAATACTCCTGCAATTACTTTTAACAAGGTACTCTTTCCAGCACCATTTAACCCAACAATACCAAGATGTTCTCCTTTTTTTACTTCAAAGCTTACATCTTTTAATGCCCAAAATTCATGATAATGTAATTCCTTTTTTACAAATTTTATAAAATATTCCTTCAAACTATCTACCTTTTCGGAGCTTAAGTTGAACCGCATTCCAACTTTCTCTACTTTTAAGGCGGTCTTTTTCTCTGCCATAAACATTCCTCCATTTCATTCTATAATCTACATGTAAATGGTAGCCATTTAGCTATGCCATGTTTTGTCAAAATGTAACTGTTCAGAACTCCTCATATAGACATCAGTCCAATAAAAGTGAGTATACAAATTGCATTTAATAAATAAATTTACTTATGCAATTTGTATATCACTTTTGCAGGTTCTAAATAGTTATGTCAAAATATACAAATTGACAGGAGATATATGAATAAGCTAAATTGTAACTACAAATTCAGGATAAATTCATCTTGCTTCTTATAGAATGCTACAATTCCAATGAGTAATGCGATTACGGAAAAAGCACTTGCATAGGCCAATGCTCCATAATCTGGTCCCGTTCCATATAGGACTGCATTTCGAAAATTCTTTATCAAAGCATATAATGGATTCATATCCAAAATAAGACTCTTATTTCCTTTTAACATATCTGCTGGATAGAAAATTGCACTACAATACATGATAATCATCAATACTACTCCCCAAAGATATTCCAAATCCCTGAAGAACACTTCTAGTGTAGCTAAAATCATTCCAACTCCAAGTGTTAACAAGAAAAGTATTACTAATGGATAAATTGCTTCCACTATATGAAATGTAATCTTTATTCTCAATACCAGACTAACCCCTGCTAATACAATCAACGAAATCAAAAAGATGACAAAATTGGACAATATAGCGGATAACGGATACATATACTTTGGAATATACACTTTTCTCATCATACTACTGTTGCTTCGTATAGACCTTGCTGCCACTTTTGTTCCATTATTAAAATAGGTATATAATAACCTGCCAGTAAGAATATACACTGGGAAAGTCCGGTCTGTATTTCCCTTCAATTCAGAAAAAACTAGTGACAAAACAATCATTGTTAACAAGGGTTCTAAAAGTGTCCATAATATTCCAAGTTTTGAACGCCTATATTTTAATTTGATGTCTTTTTTTACAAGTTCAGATAATAAATATCTATACTTCATAAAATTTGCAATATATTTCTTCACTCTAACATTCCTTTCCAAAACTAAGCAAAACATCTATTATTTTCTGAAAACCATTACAGTTCAGCAGAAATCCACTAAATTGCAACTAAAAATCTACTTTATATCTCTCATCCGGTTGACGGCACTAAAAATACCACGAATAGATGCTCTTGTGATATTGGAACTTACCCCTACACCATAAGTAGATATTCCTGTATCCTCATCCATCAAATGAATATAAGCAGCGGCCTGGGCACCAGAGCCTTCACCAAGTGCATGTTCTGTATAATCAAGTACCTTGATTTTACATCCTAGTACTTCTTGTAATCCTCGTTGCACTGCCTCAATTGGACCAGAACCTTTTGCACAAAAATTCTTTTCTTCTCCATTCTCTGTATACCAGATTTGAACCTTTGTATTATACTTTTCCTCATCTGGTAAATCTTCTAAAATACCCTTTCGGAAATGATATGGTTCTTTTTTATCCAGATAATTTTTCTTAAACTCTTTCATAATCTGATCTGGTGGCACTTCTCCCTGTTCTTCAGAGATTTCCTGTATTACACTGGCAAATTCTTTGTGCATACCTTTAGGCAATTTAAATCCATAACAACTGTCCATGACAAAGGCTACTCCGCCTTTACCAGACTGGCTATTGATACGGACAATCGGTTCGTATTTTCTTCCTACATCCGCTGGATCAATTGGCAAGTATGGCACTTCCCACCAATCCTGATTACGTTCCTTCATTGCCTTAACACCTTTATTAATGGCATCCTGATGAGAACCGGAAAAAGCAGTAAACACCAATTTTCCTGCATAAGGATGACGGATGTGTACAGGTATCTTATTGCATCGCTCATAAACATCAATAATTTCATTTACATCTTCAATGGCAAGCATTGGATTGATTCCTTGTGAAAACATATTGTAAGCAATATTTAAAATATCGACATTTCCAGTACGTTCTCCATTTCCAAACAAGGTTCCTTCTACACGATCGCATCCTGCAAGCATAGCAAGTTCTGCGGCAGCTACTGCTGTTCCTCTGTCATTATGTGGATGGATACTTAAAATTACTGCCTCGCGATTAGAAAAATGGGTACTCATCCATTCAATCTGGTCTGCATATACATTTGGTGTATTCATCTCCACGGTTGCTGGCAAGTTAATAATCACTGGTTTCTCCTTGCTTGCTCCCCATTCTTTTAATACAGCCTCACAAATTTCTAAAGAAAAATCAAGCTCTGTTCCAGTAAAACTTTCTGGAGAATATTCAAGAATAATATCTCCTGGAAAATCTTTTTCATACTTCTTTACTAATTTTGTGCCTTCTATGGCAATATCTACAATCTCTTTTTTGCTCATCTGGAAAACAACATCTCTTTGCAAAGTAGAAGTAGAATTATAAATGTGTACAATTGCTTTCTTAATTCCCTGTAAAGATTCAAAAGTCTTTTCAATTAAATGTTCTCTACATTGTACCAATACCTGCACTGTGACATCATCTGGTATTAAATCTCTCTTTACCAATTCTCTTAAAAAATCATATTCTAATTGAGATGCAGATGGGAATCCTATTTCAATTTCCTTAAATCCCAGTTTCACAAGAAGTTTAAAAAATTCAATCTTCTCCTCCACCACCATTGGCTCTATTAAAGCCTGATTCCCATCTCTCAAATCTACACTACACCATACAGGTGCATTTTCAATTTCTTTATTTGGCCACTGTCTGTTTGGTAATTCCACTACTGGCACACGTTTGTATCTTTGATAATTTAACATATAATCCTCCATTCCGACTGTCTACTGTTCTTCTGGTTCTGTAGATTCCTCTGGTTCTTCTTCTGCTCCATTAGAAGGTTCTGGTGTCTCTTCTACAGGAGCTGGTGTATGGCTTGTCTCTGGTTTCTTTGTAACTGGTATATTCTCTACTTCTTTGGTTTTAATCCTTACTTTTACAGAAACCTCCTTCAAAATCTGAATCCCATTGGATAATTCCTCAAATTTCACCACTAATTCATGGTTTCCTTCTTTTAAATCCTGACAATCTATATAAGGTTCAAAATCCGTAGATTGGATAATCTGGCTCTCATTGTTTGAGAGATAAATAGCGAAAATTTCTACATAAGCAGTATCTATTCTATACTCCAGTTCCATTTCATCGTCTAAATTCCGTATTTTAATATTGCTTAGTGGTATTTGTACCTTTTGAGGCTCCTGCTTGGAAATTGTCAGCTTTAAATTAACAGAATTCACTTCTCCTACTACATTTACCCCATCTGGTAAATAGTCTGTTAATAAAAGTTCTGTTTCTAAATCTGTACTTCTGCCACTGATATCTATAATGATTGGAATCTCTGTAATTTTTGATATTATGCCTTCTTTTCCAGTAATCTGCAATTGTTTTGGCTCATATTCCACAGAAATTAAATGGTATCCTGTGTGTGGTTCGCCTGTTGTTGTAATATTTACAGGAACTTCTTTTGTTTCATTAATCCCCACACTGACACGAACCTCTGTAGAACTGAAAGTTAGTCTGGTATCATCCATAAGTTTCCCGTTAGCATCATAAGCTTTTGGTTCTACACGCTTTTTGAAATCTTCTGTCATATTAGACACATCCACTTCTACACGAACCTCTGAAATACGTTCTACTAAAGATTGTGCCCCTGATACTTTAATTAGATTTGGTCTTACGATCACATCACCTAAAGCAAATCCTTCTGGAGGGGTGCCTACTGTATTCACATCAACCTTAAATTGTGCAGTCGCTTCATCCTCTAAAGTAATCCTTAGCATTTCCACATCAGGCTGTAAGTTCACATTCTCATATCTAGGACAACTAAGTTTAATGGAAACTGCATTTGTCAAAGACAAATTGGATAAATCTGCTTCTGCCACAATGTCCGAAGCACTCAGTTTTGCAAGCACACTTTGTCTGGCACTGGCTTTTACATTTATTATACCACCAGATTTCACTTCATACACTTTATCTAAAGAAGCGATTGCCTCTTCATTTAAAATCTTCACAGTAATATTACGGAAAGTCTTGGAAGCATGAGGATCCTCCAAATTCACCACAACGATCCACACCAAAATGGCAACCACCACTGCCAATATCTTTAATGCAAAATTATTCATTATCTTCTCTTTCACCGTTCCCACCTCACAATCTCTTACTATTACTCTTCCTTACGTTTCCAGAAACGTAATCTTCTCTTGTCAATTCTTGGAGTACCAGTGAAATTAGTTATCTTTGCTTTTAAATATTCCCCGTCTACATTTCGCAATAATTGACCACCAAAAGCAATAGATACTTTTCCAGTTTCCTCTGACACAATTATGGTCAAACTATCTGTTACCTCACTAATTCCTACTCCTGCTCTATGTCTGGTTCCTAAATCTTTGCTTAACTCCATATTATCTGATAATGGCAAGTAACAAGTCGCAGATGTAATTCTGTCCTTTTGGATGATTATAGCACCATCATGTAAAGGAGTATTATGTTCAAATATATTAATTAACAACTGACTGCTTACCAAGGAATCTAAAACAATTCCCGTCCTTTCGTATTCTGCAAGGGTTACTTCATTACCAAGCACAATAAGTGCACCTGTCTTTGCTCTTGCAAGTTCATAAGTTGCCCGGACAATCNCGTTAATCGTCTTTTCTGAAAACTTCTCATTCTCTGCCTTTTGGTTATCAAACACTAAAAGTGGTTTAAAAATCTGCTTTCTTCCAAGCTGCTCCAATGCTTTACGAAGTTCTGGCTGAAAAACAATAATCAATGCGGTAATTCCCACTCCTACTGTTTTTTCAAATATCCATAAAACAACATTCATATTCAGAATGATTGCAATTAAACAAATGACTAATAGCACAATCAATCCTTTTACCAGCATCCATGCTCTGGTTTTCTTTACCCAGACAATTACCTGATATATACCAAAGGCAATAATCGCGATTTCCAAAATATCAATAAATGTAATTGAAGGTAATTCCATCCACGAACCATACTTCTTAATAAAATCCAGAATTCTATCCATATTGCCCTCCCCATTTCTTAATTTGTCAACTTATCTTCTATTATGATTGGACTTATTTCTTTCTGAGGTTCTTCTACTTCTTGCAGTTCCATTATTACCAGTTACACCTTGACTAGAATAGATCCTCTTTACCTTTCTATTTTCAATAGTCATCTTCATCTTTGGTACAGCTCTCACATAGTAATAATAATCATCATCCTCAAATTGTACTTCTTCCGTCTGCCCATAATCTAAAACCATGTGCATAAAATGTACAATATATCCAATTACACCAGCAATTAGACATCCTAGAAAAACCCACATAATAGAGAATTCACTTTCATACATTAAATTTCCTAGCAGAAGCATAAGAAAACCACAAACTATTCCTGCTAAGATAGCAAGTTCAAATGCATAATTCATCTTTCTTGTCCGGACAAACCATGTAATAAATACCACAGCTACTATAGCAAGCAACATAACATACATATTCTTATTCTTGATAACTGCATCCAAAAATGTATGCACTAATGTTATAATATCTGTTACATTGCTCTCTTGTCCTATCGGCATATCTTTCACTACATGTAATACATAATACATAACCACACCACAAGCGGCTGTCAACATACACACTGGTCCAAAAAACAAACCTAATATTAAAGCAATTACAAATGGTATCTTCCAAATAATAAATATCGGAAGAAATACTGCTGCCACAATTGACTTATGGTCATATCTTGCAAGCATCAAATACAAAACAAATGCTATAACTGCTACCATAGCTGCTAAAACAGGTGAGAGAAAATATATCTGCAAAATAGCTGTCAAAATAACCATTAAGGTAAGGATACTATATGGCAGAATCGTTCCAATGAAAGACAATCCAAAAAGAATCCATGGCTTTGTCAGTTTATCCTGATAAGGCAGTTGATTCGCTACCATATAAAATGCTACAAAAGCCATGAAAAATTTTACTAATATCTTTATATATTTCTCATAACCTATGTAATAGGTATATAGTTTCTCTCTCCATTCTAATATTGTCTTTAAATATATTTTTTTATCCATACTTAACCTCTGCTTTTTACTATTCCCTTTCCTGCTCTCTTCGATACAATTGTCTTAATATATGCAAATTTTTATCATATCCTTTTATCTTCTTTTTTNNTTTNTNATATTGATATATATATGCTAATGANACANCANTGCCNTACANAATCAGTAGTATANAATANCCACTAACCNCTTNTCCAAGTACCTGTGGATAGTTGAGCTTCGTTGCATTGCCAATCAGATATTCTACTTGGTATAAGAGTCCTAATACACACAGACACACATAACCTACTGTTACACATGCCAAAGTTTTTAATAATTCATGACGCACATAATCTCCCTGGTAATACTTGGTTATTTTAATAGCATCTTCTTCCTCTTTCTGCTCAAAAGCAGCAAGTTTTGTCATAATTCTTACTTTTTCTAAATCTACCACTACCATCCACCTCTGCTACTGAAATTCTTTTCATGAATAAAAACGTACATAAGTATCTTTCATTATATCATAAAAGATACAAGAATGCTATGATTTTTCTCTGCAAGCGAAAAATCATTGTAACAGTTGTTACTGTTCACACCTATGGTGTAAACAGTAAGCCACATTTTTATTTATGATGGCGTCACCTAAAGTGGTATGGTCATTTCCTATCAAAGAAAAAACCATCTCCTCTTTGGAATCTCCAATAAGAAAATGGTTATATATATTTTATTTCCAATTATTCATACTTAAGATTGTGAATAATCTTGGTTTATTTATATCTTAAAATTTCAGAAACTTCTTTTCTTGGTGTAATGTGTTTTAATTCACCTGACTGGTAACCCATAGCAATCAATGCGGTTACACGCTCCCCTTCTGGCAAATCAATCCATTCTGCAATCTTATTTTCGTCAATAATCCCCATTACAACCGTTCCAACTCCCTGCTCATGGGCAGCCAGCATAAAACTTTGTGCGGAAATTCCTGCATCGTACATTTCCCAACTATTTCCAAAGCTGGTGGTAAAACTTCCATCTTCCTCATAACCACAGATTCCGGTTACTACACTTTGAACTACCAAAGAAGGGCAATTCACAATAGTTTTAGTATTTGGTTTAAATCCAAGAATTCCCTCTTCCCCTATCTTTTGAATTAATTCTTTATCCTCTACTACCGTATAGCGTACCACCTGTGTATTCTTCCAAGAAGGGGATGCAGATGCTGCTTTCACTATTTTCTCTACTACTTTATGTGGCACTGCCTCCTCTGTAAAACGGCGGATACTCTTTCTTCCTTCTAAACATGCTTGTAACTCCATAACAAAACCCCTTTCTATTTCTTTTACTAATATGTAGTATATCATAATTTACATTTTTTGACAAACGGATGTTTCTTTTATTTTGAAAAAAGTTACTGTTCACACCTGCGGTGCAAACAGTAACAGAATCCAGCCTATTTATAATTCACCTTCGGCGAAAGGCTGGATTCTTGGCTGTTCTACGTTTTGGCACATAGCTTGACAGCAAGTGTCAAGCTTGTGAGTGAACAGTAACTGAAAAAATGCTATATACGAAAACAAAAGTCAATTCTTGTTTTTCCTTAAAATACCAGTTATACTTTATATCAAAAGAAAAAGAAGGGAGAAAACTATGTTTAAAAAAGATGTCTTAGAACTAAAGAAACGTTTTACTAAGAATGGATGTACCTTTACAAAAATGGCTGGCTGCTATATTGATGCAGACAAAAATAAAGTAGTAAACATACACGAAACTTTTCTTAACTTAGATGAAGAAGAATTTTACAAATATTTAGATATTGCTAAGAAAACTTTATCAGGAACTATTCACAACAACTTGTTGGAATTAGAATTTCCAAAAGAGGAAGAAGAAGCTGGTGGCAAACAGCAATTTTTGATGGGGCTTCGGGAAAGCAAACTAAAAAATCCAGAATTATTTGACCGTTTTTTTGATTTGGTAATTGAAAATTATGATTATGCAGGTAACTATTTAATTTTATTATTTCATGATGTTTATGATGTTATAAAGAAAACCAGCGACAACCTAAAGATTGATGAATCAGAAGAGGTCTATGAATACATAATTTGTGCTATATGCCCGGTTACTTTATCCAAGGCTGCTCTTGGCTACCGGGAAGACCAGCAGCGTATTGGCTCCCGTATCCGTGACTGGGTAGTTGGCGTACCAGATTCCGGCTTTATATTTCCTGCATTTACAGAAAGAAGTACAGACATTCACTCTGTTATGTTTTATACTAAAGATACGAAAGAACCACATATAGAACTTATGGAAGATTTGCTTGGCTGTCCTGCAAAACGTACAGCAACCATCCAGAAAAATGTATTTAACAATCTGGTACAACATGTCATTGATGAACATGCAGATGTAAAGGAATCTGCTTTGATGGATATCCAAGACGGATTACACCAAATGCTAACTGAACATGAAGATGACAACTCCGAAGAAGAACTGATTCTTGATAGCCATACTTTACAGACGGTTATGGCAGGATCTGGTATTCCAGAGCCTGTTGCCCAAGTGATTGAGGAGGCTTATCAATCAGAATTTGCCAAAGAACCTCCGGTTGTGGATTCTCTGATTGACAAAAAGACTATCGCTGAAAACGAAAAAAGGCATCAGCAAAAAGCCCTGACTGATCAGGTTCTTGCTCTCCAAACTACTATTGAAGAAAAAGAGGCTGCCATTGAAGAAAAGGATACGGTTATCAAACAACAAAATCAGGAATTATCTATTGTATCCTCTCCAGAATTATCTCAACAATCCGCAGTTGATGTGGTAGTAAAAGTAAAGGCAGACCGTGCTTCTCAAGTTACCAAAAAAGTAGTTGATGGAACACCTTATCTTGTAATCCCAGTAGAGGATAATTTCCATATTAAAATCAATGGTGTGGATAAAGATATTTCAGAATTTTCTGATTAACTATAAAAAGCTTCTTACCTTGCAATCAAGATATCACTATGAATAACTTCATACTTCCTATTTGCAAAGATGCGGCTGCATCACCGCATCTTCGCTGTAGGATAAATGTTACTGTTCACTCACAAGCTTGTAAAACAGCCAAGAATCCAGCCTTTCGCCCAAGGCAAACTTTAAATAAGCTGGATTCCGTTACTGTTTGCACCATAGGTGTGAACAGTAACGGATAAATTCCTCTAATCAAAATCAAATCTTTGTATCTCACAATTTTTTATTCCAAAATCTGCATATTCCTCATTAGTCATATCAAAAAAGTAGGATTGTACTACTCTTGAAATTCCATTATGTGCTACCAACAAATATGTTTTCTTATCAGATTCCTTTTTTAAATCGTCTAAAAGGTTATAGATTCTTTGAGCAAGCTGGAACATAGACTCCCCGCCTTCATAATGATTGAGGAATTCCCGTTTAGCTAACTGAAATTCTTCTCCATCTCTTGGTGTGGATTCATACTTTCCAAAATTTTGCTCCACAAGTCTTAGTTCCACCCTTGCCGGAACTCCTATAACTCTTGCCACTTCTTTCGCTGTATCTGCTGCACGACAAAGGGGGGAATAAAGAATTTCATCTATTTCTATATGTTCTGTCAGAATTTTTTCTCCCAGTTCCTTTGCCTGCTGCCATCCTAATTCAGTAAGAGCAATATCCGTTGCCCCACAAATTTTATTTTCCACATTCCAAATAGTTTGTCCGTGTCTTGCAAAATAAATATGCCCCATAATGCTTCTCCTTTTCTGTGTGTAATTTTTCTATATATTCACTATCTTCAGGTAGAACCTTGCACTCTGCTGCAAGGTTCGTATAAGTGCCAAGTGCTGCTTTTGCACTTGTGTGCATCATCGTTTACAAAACTCCCATGCGGAATATATTTATTGTGATGCCTAATTGTACGAGGCATGAGAGTTTTGTATCTGTTTAGTACCTGAAAAGATACTCTCCCCTCCCTTTACAATTCATAAAGAATTTCTATGAGAGGGGATATGAATATCTATTTGTTACTGTTCACACCTACGGTGCTAACAGTAACTGAATCCAGCCTATTTATAATTCGCCTTCGGCGAAAGGCTGGATTCTTGGCTGTTCTACGTTTTGGCACATAGCTTGACAGCAAGTGTCAAGCTTGTGAGTGAACAGTAACATTTATTTTACTTCACTTTATAAATATTTGCAATCATCATGTGGCTAAATAAAGATTTTTCTGTAACAGTTAAGCCCGTGGGCTTGAACTGTTACATTTTTCTAGCACTGTTTCTGATTAAAACAGCCTTTATCAAATTCTGGATTGCACATATAGAAGTTCTTTGCATTTAATCTGTCCTGCACAATACGAAGACCTTCACCAAAACGTTGGAAATGCACAATTTCTCTTGCTCTAAGGAAACGGATAGGATCACACACATCCGGATCATGTACCAAACGTAAAATATTATCATAAGTAGTGCGTGCCTTCTGTTCTGCTGCCAAATCCTCAAACAAGTCAGTAATGGCATCTCCTTTTGACTGGAATTCACATGCATTGAAAGGAATTCCACCGGCTGCCTGTGGCCAAAGTGCCGTAGTATGGTCTACATAATATTTATCAAAACCACTTTCTTTAATTTCTTCTGGTGTCAGATTTCTTGTTAATTGATAAACAATAGTAGAAATCATTTCCATATGAGCCAGTTCCTCTGTACCAATATCCGTTAATAATGCAGCTACCTCATTATAGGGCATTGTATATCTTTGTGATAAATACCGCATAGAAGCAGCAAGTTCCCCGTCAGGTCCTCCAAACTGACTAATAATAACCTGTGCCATTTGGGGATTACATTTTTTGATATTAACTGGATACTGCAATCTTTTTTCATAATTCCACATAAACTAGCACTCTCCTTTCCATGGTGCAGGCTGCAATGCCCAGGTCCACTCTTCTTTATCCAATACCATGTCATCTAAAAGTGGTCCATAGCAACGGCTATATTCTTCTAATGCTTCCTGACGCATTTTCCGGTAATCCTGGTAACAGGCAAGTGCTTCTTTATCACATGGATGTGTATCCAAAAACAATACTAAATCATCAATGGCAAAACTTACTTCATTAATAAAATTTTTAAGCTGGCTTTGATTTCCCTGTTTCATACTATTGATATCTCCTTCCATTACCTGAATTTCCACGCATAGGACTTCCATAAAATGGAAGAATTAAATCTGCAAAAATTGTTCCTTGTTCAAATCCCTCTTTTGCACATAAAACGTTTTCAAAACTCTGCCAAGGTACATATCCCATTCCTGGTTTAATTCGGTCAACTGGTAATTCTTTATGATAGCATGGATTGGTATTTGGCTCATCCTCTCTGCCACAGGAAGACTCCATTCCGTAGCTCCCTCTTTGTCCCATACGATTTGGTCTTCCACAGTTTCGGTTCAT
This sequence comes from Clostridiales bacterium, assembly GCA_014799595.1. Classification (GTDB taxonomy): domain Bacteria; phylum Bacillota; class Clostridia; order Lachnospirales; family Lachnospiraceae; genus CAG-411. The sequence goes on from JAAVHR010000086.1 coordinate 33,940, forward strand.
TCCTTGATTTTGCCAATTATTCTGGTTGTTACAATTACAACTATCTTGCATCATCTGACCAGTCTCCTTTCTATTTTTTCTAGTATCAGTTTATGTACAAAGTAAAATTTTGTTCGTCAACAAAAACAAAGTGGCAAGCCCACATCAACTCCCCTAACCCCTCATTCATGAGGGGGATTGCACACTTTGCGTGCCAGATGCGTGTTGCATGTTTTTTTGCAACAATATTCCTTACGCATCTGTGCACATCCTAAGCGGAGCGTTTTTACTTTATAGGACGAACTTTCCTATAAAGTAAAAAATAACCAAAACAAATTACCCTGTTTTGGTTATTTTTTTCTTTTTTATATTCCTAATAAATTCGTAACTCTTCAGAGCCATGAACAATTACATAAATTCTAACTATTATCATTCATAGTAGTTCTGTAGAAAGTGACATGATTGTTTACTTTAATACTTTTATTACATGCTGGATAATAAGGATAATAAGACCAATAGACAGACCCACGAATAATATTTTGACAATAACATTGCTTACTGTAACTGCAACAAAAATAAAAAGCCCTGTCAATGCTAAAAATATACCTAAAAATAAAATCAGCAAAAAAATTCGAAGTGGTTTGGGAATCCAACTTTCTTTACTTCCATCAATAATAATTTCCAGAAAAAGGCTAACAATAAATTCTAGAATAAAATCCAATAACACTTCCCCCTTTTTTTTACATATTGTAATACTCTAGTATCTGTTCAGTACCTGAACAGATACTAGATTTTAGCCCATAAAAATTCGCAAAGCGAAGGGCTAAAATCTTGTAAAACTCGGATTTGTCAAGCAAATCCTCGAGTATGTTCTGAA
>JAAVHR010000087.1 GCA_014799595.1 Clostridiales bacterium
AAGAAATATAGACATTTGGCTGGCTAAACTGTATGAGTATGTAGGGCGACAGCCCAGAATACGAATACAGTTGGTGATTGCGGGAGTGCGTAGCATGTAGCAATCAACTTTCATTCATAGTGGTGCCTCGCAAGCGAGGCATGAGTGTTTTATAGACAAAATAGGATAAAGAGCCATAAGGCATCATATAGAAAGGAGCAACATAAAATGGGTAATGTAAAAAGAGTTTATGTTGAAAAAAAAGCACCTTATGCGGTAGCGGCAAAAGAATTAAAGGCGGAGATAAAGAGTTATTTAGATATCAAGACCTTGGAAAAGGTGCGTGTATTAATTCGTTATGATATTGAAAATGTAAGTGAGGAAACTTATCAGAAAGCTCTTGGAACTGTGTTTTCTGAACCACCAGTTGATATAGTTTATGAAGAAGAGTTTCCTAAAGAAGCAGAGGATAGAAACTTTTCTGTAGAATATTTGCCAGGACAATTTGACCAGCGTGCAGATTCTGCAGAGCAATGTGTGAAACTTTTGCATGAAAGTGAAGATCCTATTATCCGTTCTGCAACTACTTATGTGTTGTCTGGTTCTATATCTGATGAAGATTTTGGCAGAATTAGAGAATATTGTATTAATCCGGTAGATTCCAGAGAGACCGATGAATCAAAACCAGAGACTTTGGTTAGTATGTTTGAGGAGCCTGCAGATGTGCAGATTTTTGATGGATTTAAAGATATGTCAGAAGCAGAATTAAGAAATTTATATGATTCTTTAGGACTTGCTATGACTTTTAAAGATTTCCAACATATTCAGAATTATTTTAAAGGGGAAGAAAATCGAGACCCTTCTATGACTGAAATCCGCGTATTAGATACCTATTGGTCTGACCATTGCAGACATACTACTTTTTCAACTGAATTGAAGAATGTGGTATTCGAAGATGGATATTATCATGAACCAATAGTAGAAACTTATGAAAGATATTTAAAAGATAGAGAAGAACTTTATAAAGACAGAGATGATAAATTTGTTTGTCTTATGGATATTGCCTTAATGGGAATGAAAAAGTTAAAAGCAGATGGTAAATTGGAGGATATGGAGGTTTCTGATGAAATCAATGCTTGTTCCATTGTTGTACCAATAGAAATAGATGGAAAAGAAGAGGAATGGCTTGTTTTCTTTAAAAACGAAACACATAACCATCCAACAGAGATTGAGCCATTTGGTGGTGCAGCAACTTGTCTTGGCGGTGCGATTCGTGATCCATTGTCAGGCCGTGGATATGTATACCAGGCAATGCGTGTAACTGGAGCAGCAGATCCTACGGTATCTTTAAAAGATACCATGAATGGTAAGCTTCCTCAAAGAAAGATTGTAACTGGGGCTGCACATGGCTATAGTTCTTATGGTAACCAGATTGGACTTGCAACTGGCTTGGTAAAAGAAATTTACCATCCTAATTATGTGGCAAAAAGAATGGAAATCGGTGCAGTTATGGGTGCAGCACCTAGAAGAAGTGTAATTCGTGAGAATTCTGATCCGGGAGATATTATTATTTTACTTGGTGGCAGGACAGGACGTGATGGCTGTGGAGGAGCAACAGGTTCTTCTAAGGCACATACAGAAAGTTCTATTGATACTTGTGGAGCAGAAGTACAAAAGGGTAATGCACCAACAGAAAGAAAGATCCAAAGATTGTTCCGCAGAGAAGAAGTCAGTGGATTGATTAAGAAATGTAATGATTTTGGTGCAGGTGGTGTATCGGTAGCGATTGGTGAATTAGCAGATGGTCTTGTGGTTGACCTTGACAGAGTGCCTAAAAAATATGCTGGACTAGATGGAACAGAGCTGGCTATTTCAGAATCCCAAGAGAGAATGGCAGTTGTAGTGGATGCAAAAGATGTAGATAAGATGTTAGCTTATGCGGAAGAGGAAAATCTAGAGGCAATCACAGTTGCAACTGTAACAGAAGAACCAAGACTCATTCTTAAATGGAGAGGGCAGGAAATTGTAAATATTTCCAGAGCATTCCTTGATACNAATGGTGCTCATCAGGAAACAGATGTAGTGGTTCCTATGCCTTCCAAAGAAGAGTGTTGTTTAGAATNTGTTGCCGCAGTAACAGANATGAAAGAAAAATGGTTANATACCTTGAAGGACTTGAATGTATGTTCNCANAAAGGACTTGTTGAAATGTTTGACAGTTCNATTGGAGCAGCAACAGTAACTATGCCTTATGGTGGTAAATACCAGCTTACNGAAACNCAGTCTATGATTGCAAAATTACCAGTATTAGAAGGAAAGTGNGATACAGTAACTATGATGAGCTATGGTTTAGATCCATATCTTTCCAGTTGGAGTCCATATCATGGTTCTATTTATGCAGTCATTTCTTCNGTAGCAAAAATTGTAGCTGCAGGAGGAGATTATAGCAANATCCGCTTTACCTTCCAAGAGTATTTTGAAAGANTAGGTGAAGATCCAAAACGTTGGGGAAAACCAATGGCNGCACTTCTTGGAGCGTATGATGCACAGATTAAACTGGGACTGCCTTCCATAGGAGGAAAGGATAGTATGTCTGGTACTTTCAATGATATTGATGTACCTCCAACCTTGTGTTCTTTTGCTGTCAATGTTGGNAAGATTCAGGATGTAGTAACACCAGAATTAAAGAAAGCTGGAAACAAATTAGTGCGTTTNTCTATCAAGAAGGATGCTTATGGAATACCAGATTATGAATATTTAATGTCTNTNTATGCAGGAATTACTAAGTTAATTCATGATAAGNTACTAGTGTCCACTTATGCAATTGGATTTGGTGGAATTTGTGANGCAGTAAGNAAGATGGCATTTGGAAATAAACTTGGTGTGGAACTTTGTGATAAAATGCCAAAGAGCGAATACTTCAAAGCTTCTTATGGTGATATTATTGCGGAAGTTGCAGAAGCAGATTTAGAAAAAATTACAATAGATTATGTGCCATTTGGTGCTGTATTGGAAGAGCCTCAGTTTGTTTGTGGAGATGTAACTATTTCTATGGAAGAAGCATTNGCTGCATGGACAGGTACTTTGGAAAAGGTATTCCCNACAAGTTCTGATGTAGAGCAGACCAAATTGGAGACAAAGTTATATGATAGTAAGACAGTTTATGTNGCGAAAAATAAAATAGCAAGACCAAAGGTATTTATTCCAGTATTCCCAGGNACAAACTGTGAATATGATACTGCAAAATCNTTCCAGGCTGCAGGAGCNGATACAAATACNGTNGTATTNAAAAATATGACAGAACAAAACATNNNNGATTCNGTAAATGCTTTTGTAGATGCNATAAAGGAATCCCAAATTCTTATGTTCTCTGGCGGATTTTCTGCAGGTGATGAACCGGATGGTTCTGCTAAGTTTATTGCCTCTATTTTCCGTAATGAGAAGATAAAAGAAGCTGTTAGTGAACTTTTAACAAAACGGGATGGATTGGCTCTTGGTATCTGTAATGGATTCCAAGCATTGATAAAATTAGGTCTGGTGCCTTATGGAGAGATTACTCCACAGAAAGAGGATTCTCCAACTCTTACTACTAATAGTATTGGCCGTCATATTTCAAAAACGGTTTATACAAAGGTAGTAACAAACAAATCTCCATGGTTGCAAAAGGCAGAGCTTGGCGGGGTNTATTCTATACCTGCATCACATGGNGAAGGAAGATTTGTGGCAAACGAAGAATGGCTTAAGAAGTTATTTGAAAATGGACAAGTTGCCACTCAATATGTAGATGNAGATGGTAATCCAACCATGAACGAAGATTTCAATCCAAATGGTTCTTATTGTGCAATAGAAGGTATNACCAGCCCAGATGGAAGGGTACTTGGTAAGATGGCACATTCAGAACGACGTGGAGATGGTGTGGCACTCAATATTTATGGAGACCAGAACCAGCTTATCTTTGAATCCGGAGTGGAATATTATAAATAAGTAGNAAAGCGTTACTGTTTGCANCGCAGGTGTGAACAGTAACAGGAAAGCAGATGTCAACAAAAGTTGGCATCTGTTTTTGCTTGCAAATTTTATTTAACTATGGTATGATTTTGGGGGCTTGNTGAATACATAATCACAATAGAAGGGAAGAAATGTAATATGAAAATCAAAAAAAAGATGGTTTTTTTATTAGCGATGGTACTTGTACCAACTATTAGTGCTTGTGGAAATGGAATAACAGTTGAAAAAGATAGTACAAGCAAAGAAAAGCGTCCAGAAAATACTANTGAAAATGTAAAAGAAGATATTGTAGCAGANGGGNAAGAAGTAAGCATTAAAATTATGCAATATAAACCAGAAATTCAAGANGAAATGACTGCTGCCATAAACCANTATATGGAATTATATCCTAATGTAACAATTTCCTTAGACANAACAGAAGTTTCCCAAAANNCNGGTTCAGCCTATGATAAGAAAATAGATAATAAAAAAATGCCTGATATNTTTAATTGTGCTGGNTCTTATGCATTTGAGTTTTATAAAGATTATTTAGAGGATTTAACAAATGAACCATGGGTAGAGCATGCCAATGCAGGTATGCTGGATCTNAATACAGTAGATGAAAAAGTGTATGGACTGCCTATGACAACTGANGGTATGGGATTAATTATTAATAAGGCGATGTTTGAAGCAGCAGATGTAGATGTCCNNCAAATGGATAACTNTGAAAAAATNGAANAGGGATTTGCAAAATTACAAAGAGCNATTGAGGATGGAAAATTAAAAGANACATACCCNGANTTGAAGNATGTGGTTGCTGTGCAGGGAGATGTAGAATGGGTTCTTGGCNACCATGCAATTAACATTTGCCTNTCNCCAGAATTTAATGGNGATGTATTTCAGTGTGCTGATGCAAAACAAATAAACTTTACATATCAGAATGCCTACAAAGATTATATAGAGTTGCAATTAAAGTATTCTGCTGCCAAGGATGATTATTCTAAANCATTAGAAGTAGATTATGATACAGCAGTAAATGAATTACTTGCAGGAGGAAAGGTTGCCTGTATTCAGCANGGTAACTGGATTTATAAACAGGTAGAAAAGATTGATAAAAAAATTGCAGAAAATTTAGTATATTTACCAGCACCAATCAAAGGATATGCAGAAGATTGTATTTTTTCCATTGTATCCAGTTATTGGTGTGTGAATAAACAATCCGATGNAAAGAAGAAAGAAGCCGCAAAGCATTTTCTAAACTGGCTTTATCAATCCGAAGAGGGCAAAAATATTGTGGTTTATAAATTGGGATTCACACCAGTATTTGATAATTATGGTGATTTGAAACCTTCNGACCCATTAACAAAAAATATGATGGAATACTTTGAGAATGGGAAAGGAATTTCCATGGTTTTTCAGGGATGTCCTGGTGGNGAAGAATATAGTCAGAACTTCTTTGGCAAAGAAGTGAAGCGTGTATTGAAAGGTGAAATAGATTGGGATACNCTTTTTGAGGAAGCTAAGAAAGAGTGGAAAAAAAGAGCGAATAATCGCTAAAAGCAAAAGGGTGACTGTTTTACAGTTACCTTTTTGCTTTACTTTAGGAGAAATATTTATTATACTTGTTCTGTAGAAATTCTTCGAATTTTGNCAGAAAAGAGAACACATTCGGCATTTATGGAAAAATCATAAATCGGATAGGCACTATTTCTTTATTTTAGCATAATGTAAAATAAAGAAAGTGTGGGGTGCTAATAAGTGAAGTCGTTTCCAAAGCCACTTAGCACCAAGGAGGAACAATGGTATCTTCAGGCATGCAGGAATGGTGACAAACAGGCACGAGATATATTGATAGAACGAAATTTGCGGTTAGTTGCGCATATTGTAAAGAAATATAGCAGTCCGGATAAAGACACGGAAGACCTGATTTCGATTGGAACAATTGGATTAATTAAAGCAATAGANACCTTTAAAATGGATAAAGGAATCCGTCTTGCAACGTATGCTTCCTGTTGTATNGAGAATGAACTGCTTATGCTTTTCCGAAGCGAGAAAAAACTGTCTAAGGATGTATATATGTCTGATCCTATTGGTTCTGATAAAGAGGGGAACGAAATTAATCTNTTGGATNTTTTAGAAGGAGAGTATGTAGATGTAGTAGAAGAGATGGCACTCCATGAAAATATCCAAAAATTATATATTTACATGAAACAGGTATTGACATCAAGAGAACAGGAAATAATAATCNTACGCTATGGATTATTTCAAAAAAAAGAATTGACCCAAAGAGAAATTGCGGCGAAATATGGCATTTCCAGAAGCTATGTTTCGCGAATNGAAAAGAAGGCACTAGGAAAGTTAAAAAACTGTTACGAACAAGAAGANGTAACAGCATCATTTCATCAATAGCAAGATAGAAAGTAGGAATGTACATGGCAGAAAAAGTAAAAATGACTACCAAAGACAAAACAAAACTGAAAGAACCAGGAAAGTACAAGGTGGTTATGTATAACGATGATTTTACTCCTATGGAATTTGTGGTGAATATTCTTATAGATGTATTTCACAAAGATCAAGTAGAGGCAATGGAAATCATGATGCGTATACATAAAGGCACGAAAGAGGTTGTGGGGGAATATGTTTATGATATTGCCAGAACAAAAGCGGATATCAGNGTCAGACGTGCAAGAGAAGAAGGGTATCCTTTTTTAGTAAAAATAGAAGAATAGAAAGGAGGAAACACCATGAAGATATCAAAAGAAGTAGAAGAAATACTAACTGACATGGCACTTTTAGCAGAAAAATTGCACCATGAATATGTTACACCGGAACATTTGTTGTTTGTATTAACTTACAATGATGGATTTTCNCAAAGTTTTAGTCAATGTGGTGGNAAAATAGGAAAGCTACGTAAGAATCTGGAAGAATATATGAAAGAAAATCTGCCATTGCACAATGAAGGAAAAGCAGAATTAAGCAGTGGATTAAATGAAGTATTAGTAGAAGCAGAGGGGCAGGCATTAGCAAGTGAACGTTTCATTGTAGAGACAACGCACTTGATTTATGGCATTATAAAAGCAGATAATAGCCATGCTGCATATTATATTTTGTCTCAGAAGGTGGATCCNGCATATTTGTTGTCACTTATGAGTGAGAAGAAGACAGATGAAGAGGAGCAAATGAAAAGAGCNAAAGGAAGAATAAAGAAAGATGNGGAAAATGANAGTGAACATTGGCAGGATTTTGTAAGTTGTCTTAATGATTCCGTGGATGAGTTTCCGCCTCTTATTGGCAGAGAAGAAGAATTAGAACGNACTTTACAAATTCTATGCCGGAAATATAAAAACAATCCGTTGCATATTGGGGAGCCGGGAGTGGGAAAGACTGCTTTGGTATATGGATTGGTGCAAAAAATTGTAAATGGTGATGTGCCAGAATGCTTAAAAGAAGTTAAGGTGTATTTACTGGATCTTGGAACCATGATTGCAGGAACCCAATTCAGGGGTGATTTTGAAAAACGGCTAAAAATGATTATGGATAGTATTTCAAAAGAAGAAAATGCCATTATCTATATAGATGAAATACACAATATTGTAGGAGCAGGTGCTACCAATGGAGGTACTATGGATGCAGGAAATCTCCTAAAGCCATATTTGGCTATGGGGGATCTTCGGTTTATGGGATCTACCACCTATGAGGAGTANAAAAAGAATTTTGGAAAAAATAAAAGTTTAATGCGCCGTTTCCAGAATGTTGATATCAAAGAACCTACCAGGGAGGAAGCTATTGAAATTCTGACAGGCTTGAAGAAACATTATGAGCGTTTCCATGGTGTCAGGTATGTGAAGGGAACTATAGAGTATGCAGTAGAATTAAGTAGTAAATACATGCATGAGAAATATTTGCCGGATAAAGCGATTGACTTAATCGATGAGGCGGGAGCATATCGGGTATTGCATCCAACAGAAAAGAAAATACAAACAGTAGATAAAAAACTTTTAGAAGAGGTAGTGGCAAAAATTGGAAATGTGCCTTCTAAGAATGTGGAAATTGATGAAATCCGTCAATTATCTAAGCTGGAAGAAAACATTAAAAAGCAGGTTTTTGGACAGGAAGAGGCTATAGAAGAATTAGTGAATTCAGTTAAATTTGCAAGGGCAGGTCTGAATGACGAGGACAAGCCACTTGCAAGCCTTTTGTTTGTTGGACCTACAGGGGTAGGAAAAACAGAAGTGGCAAAGACTCTTGCGAAGGAATTGGGAGTGGAACTGGTACGTTTTGACATGAGTGAATATGCAGAAAAGCATACAGTTGCAAAACTTATCGGTTCTCCAGCCGGTTATGTAGGATATGAAGAAGGTGGCTTGCTTACAGAAACCATTCGTAAGACACCATATTGTGTTTTGCTATTGGATGAGATAGAAAAAGCACATCCAGATATTTTTAATGTGTTATTGCAGGTAATGGATTATGCTACCTTAACAGATAATCAAGGAAGAAAAGCGGATTTTCGTAATGTAATTCTGATTATGACATCCAATGCCGGTGCAAGCAAAATAGGAAAGTCATTGGTTGGTTTTGGCAACCGTGTGATTAATAGAGATGTGATTGATGATGAAGTAAAACGGGTATTCCAACCGGAATTCCGCAACCGTTTAAGCCGTATTATTACATTTAACCATGTAGATGATGCAATGGCAGAGAAGATAGTGGAAAAAGAAATTGGTATACTGGCAGAAAAACTTTGTAAGAAGAAAATTTCATTGGAAATTACTTCTGCATGTGCAGCCTATTTAAAGAAAAAAGGCATCAGCCAGGAATATGGTGCCAGAGAAATCAGCCGTATAATTAATACGGAGATAAAACCACTTCTGGTAGATAAGATACTTTTTGGAAAGTTAAAGCGAGGCGGCAATTGTGTGATTGATTGCGAAGATGATAAATTGAAATGTTAAATAGTGTTAGTTTTTAAAATGGGGATGTTTTTGCATCCTCATTTTCTATTTAACAAATGAAGATAGGAGGTGCCATCCTCATCTATCACTTGTTTCATCAGTCTGAGAACTTCTCTAGTTTGATATCTTATATATACATTCATTATAATTTCATTACTTTATTCTATCTACTCTTTTGTTATAAGAAATTTATTTTGTACTAAAACTTGACATAGTACTGGGAATGAAAATTAAATTTTTTGTTACAAAACCATTAAATCTTTATTCTTCCCGTGCAAACAGGGAAAATTATGTTATAATGAAATTAATTATACATAGCGGTTTATAATGAAATTTGCTGTAATTATATTTGAGCAAACATAACATGGAAGGAGCTGGTGTTATGAAAACAAAGAGAATAACAAATAAAAAAAGTATGCAAACAGGGAGAAAAAAAGTATACAAAAGGATGGGATTAGCCGGAATAGGCTTTGTTTGCCTGCTTGCAGTCATGATGGGGGTATTCTGGTATAGAAACAGTCAACAACCTTCTTATGCAGCAGATGATGAAGCATGGCATCCTATAAATTTGGAAGAGATGGAGAAGCCTGTCAATCATACAGAGGGCACAAACGATCCGAAAGAATTAACTACAGCAAGAGCAACTTTTTACGATATCTATTCAGATAGCCAGGTGTGGGATTCTGCCAATGGGGGGTATTATACCTCCGTACAGCCTATTACAGATGGTGCTGGAACGGATAAAAATGGAGCGGCTATAATTACAAATACATTCACCAGATTTAATTACGAACTGGCTACATCTATGAATGATAATAACAAAGAATATCAGCACATGTATGATCATGATAAGGAAAATTATGTAGAAGGGGTATATCCTTTATATTGTGGTTTGACTTGGCCGTCAAAGTTTAAACGGAATGATGGTATATCTTATACTGGTCCCCAAGATCCCAAAGATGACGATTCTGTATATATGAGTAATCAAAGATGGGGTAATTTGACATCAATTCCAACATTTGGATATTGGTTTGCGGCGGCAAACACAAACCAATTTAGTAATGATGGTGACAACGGAGAAAAGGTAAGTATACTGGGTATTTCCGGAACAGCAAAAGGAGCAGCGGCACAAGGATTAGTAAACAGGCAATTGGATGAAAATGGTAATATTACAATTGGACATGGTGAATATAAACGTGTGTTGCCTTTTTTTGACAAAACTTATTTAGAAAAATCTTATACAGGAAAAGTTGGAGGGGGGACTAATGATACAACAATAGAGAATAAAATCAGGAATGCAACATTCTATGTACAGGTAAGAAAAGTCGATTTTGGTAATGTTGCACCAAGCTTGTATGTATATGATGATAATGGTACTAAATATGAGGGTGACTTCCCAGGAGCAAAGATGGAGGAGTATGGAGAGTATTATGTATATTGTAGCAATCGGATGAGTTCGGCAAGAGTTATCTTAAAAAGATATGACGACAAACAACAACAATATCCAGAAGGTGCGAATGCTGCAGGATACTTATTAACTGGCTGTAACAGATGGGATTGGAACGAACATAATAGTGGAAGACAAGGTTTTATATCTTGTGATAAACCATCATTGCCACCACTACCGACAGAGGACTCAACGGCTGGAACTACACCATCACTTGTATCACATGGTAAAGTAGTTTCCAACATTGCATTTCCATTTCGTAAAGGTGGCAAAAAAGATACCGGACTTAAAATAAGAGTGAGGAAATCGGACTTTCCTAATAGTACACCCAAAGTGTATCTAGAAGGTTATAATGGTTGGCCGGGTGAATCATTTAAAGAGGAAGGAGAGTATTATGTATATACGAACCCTGATATTACAGGAGAAGTACATGCTGTTATGAATGATGGTGGTTGGCAAGATCCGCCACAGAACCAGGGAACATACACAATTAGCGGTTCTGTAGAGTATGATAAAACAGCTAAAGCTTTTTATGACACCTCAAGAGTATATTTTTCAAATTCCAAACTTAAACTAAGAGTCAAAGTATCCGACTTTAACAACCAAGCACCTCAAGCGTATTTGTATTATGATGATAATAATAAAGTTAATGCTTGGCCAGGAGAAAAAATGACACAAGAAGGTGACTATTATGTTTATAATGTCAGTAATCTTAAAGGTAAGGTAAATGTTATTTTTTATTATGATACAAGAGAACTAGCCAGAGGGGAGATTGATGGAAGCGGAACTGTAGATTATAATAGAGGTAATAACACCTTTACCACCACTATAAAAGATGAATTAGGAGAAGAAACCGATCCAGATTACTATTATTTTGACAGCTATACGGATGTTGTACGCTTAGATGAAACTAATAAAAGAGTTGATTACTATTACAATGATAATAGTCAAATAGTACAGGATTCAGATGGCATTAATGGATTCTTTCCATATAATACTACTAGTGATCCCAAGACGGCATTAAACTATGTCCATGGGGTTAAAATGGAACTTAATTTCAACATGACCAAAGATGGAAAAATCAAGGGAAAACCAATAGAATTTGCATTTACTGGTGACGATGATTTGTGGGTGTTTGTGGATGGCTATCTGGTACTGGATATTGGAGGTGCACATATCCCAATCAGTGGAAATATTAACTTTGCGGAGAAAAAAGCTACAGTAGATGTGGTAAAGACACAAGCGGCATTTTCTGATACATATAGAGATGGTAATTATAACAAAAACGAAGGACCAGAGAAAGGTTTTGAGGAAAATGTAGTTTATGATTTCGGCAAAGATTCCGGGGAAAAACTATATGAAATTCTTTCAGATACTGCAAGAAACCATACATTGACTATCTTTTATATGGAACGTGGTAAAGGAAATTCCAACTTAAAGATTAAGTTTAACCTGCCACAAATCTCTACCCTCAGTGTTGGAAATGAAGTAGATGCCAGTGATGTCAATAAAAGCCTGCAGACAGATGCCTTGTGGGAAGCCTGCAACCAGCATCAATTTGAATATGTATTACAAAATAAAGATACACAAGTAGCAGACTACAACAATAGTATAACTCAGGATATAGCATTAACAGGAAGAAAGGTATTTGAGCCAATTGGTATGGCTGCCTATCGGAAAAAAGTAACATCCAAAGATGGTACTGCCCAGAGATTGAGGTTCTTTACTTTTACAAATACAAATTATTACTCTATGGTTGTGGGAGGAACGAACACAAATCTGCCACGACTGGATGGAACTGGTGCTGGAGAGGGAAATACACCAATTGTAGTCGATGGATGTGCGACTATAGATGGCAAAAAGTATGTCTTTCTAGGATGGACCACTGATGAGAATTACCGGGAACATTGGGATGAGATACAAAATGACACTTATACAGGAACTTGTCCGGAGATTCTGGCAGCGGGTACGGTTGTTCCTGTTACAGAAAGTAAGGATTATTATGCAGTCTGGGTGAAGAAAGATCTTACAATATCCTATTATGATGAAACAAATGTAGATGTACCAATAGGATATGCAAAAACAGGCAATAACAACGAGGCACAGATTGGACATGAAACTTTGGATATGAAAAACTATCTCAATCAAAGTTTGCCATATTGGAATAACGGTGATTTGGGTAGTAAAGTAACAGAAACTAATAAACAAAGAACAAACTGGAAAACAGACGGCACGAGGAAGGGATTTAAACTAAATGGCTGGAGACTTAGTAAGACAGAGGCAGACAAAGGAAATGAATTGATTTCCGGCAGCTATTTCCCTCTTTGCAATGTAAAATTATATGCAGATTGGACAAGAACGGATTATCGTGTTCAATTTCAAGCAGAAGATGTAAAGAAGATTAAGACAGAAAGTGGAACTACAGATGCCGTTGAGAAGACTTGGAAGTCAGATATTGTCTATTTTCCAAAAGGAGAAATTTACAAGGGATATCTTCCATACATAACAGAAGAAAGCAGTATAGATGATTTTAAAACAACTTGTTTTGACTTTACATCTTTACCGGTGAAGGAAAACTATGCAATTGTAAAATGGAAACAAGATGATGAAGAGCAAACCACCTACCGGACCATCAAATTAGTGGAAGATGGAAAGGAGCTTTATCCACAAGTGTGGACATTTAGGGATGGTGATGTGGTTTTTAAAGCAGAATGGAAACAGATTACCAGTTCCATAACATACCAGCCGGGAGAATATCCGGAAGGTGTAACTTTGAATTGGAAGAATACAAAGAAAAGATACACCATTGGTCAGACCATTTATAGTCCGGATGTTACGGAACTTTTTGGAGATGATGATACCAGAGAGTGGAATATTGTGGGATGGGAGAAGGATGGAAAGAAAGTTTCGTTCCCTTATACCATCACAGAAGAAGATGTGACATGGACGGCAGTTTGGGGAAACGTAACCGGAGAAGTGACATATCGTTTGAATAGTGACACTATACAAGGAATGCAGAATTATCAAAAAGTCGCTAAGATGGGAAGCTCCATTGAACAGATTACCCTAGAGGGCATGGGTTCTGATGCCCCTTATGATTCTGATGGTTCAGTAGGAGATGAAGGCAGCCACACGACCTATTATATAAAGGCAAAAGGAAATGCTTATGTCATAAAAGGCTGGAAGGATTCTAGCGGAAATAAGATAGATAGCACAACAAAATTGATGGAGGAAGACACTACAGTTACTGCAATTTTGAAAGAAGTCTATACAACTTTAAACATTACGGTAGTAGTAAAAAATGAAGATAAAGACCTGTGGAATGATGCGACAGCATTGAAAAATGGCTGGAAGAAAAAGGAGACAGCCAGTGGTGCTATATGGACAATAGATACGGAGCTGGTTCCGGGTGAATCATTCTTTAGCTATTTTGACCCTGAAAAAGGTTCTTTAAAAGAGGTTCTTTATGGTGCTGTCAATACCAGTGATAACGTAAATAAAAAACTGCAATATGGTGAGATTAGTTATCCGGGAACAACATTCTCATGGGAGAATAAGGATGCAAAGGTGCCATATACTGCCGACAGCCATAAATGTATTGTTACAAGCAACTGGATACAAGAAAAAGCTACTGTTACCTATGCATTTATGGATCCAAATGAACCTGATATCAATAAGGCAAGGATAATTGGATATCAAACATACCAGGTATCTGATGGGAATGTTTCATTACCAAAAACAGGGGATATATTACTGAATGCAGATGGTGAGACTGATGATGAGACTGCGAAAGTACCAGAGATAAGCGGATATAAACTTTCCGGCTGGTATACATCTAACTTAATGCTGGTAACAGGAGTCACAGCGGATATGGATAACACTGTTTTATACACTGTATGGGAACCGGAAAAAACAGACAGTGCTACACAGACACAGAATATAAGTGCGAATACGGCCGCCAAAAGTGCAACATCTGTCACACAGAAAAAGACAAAAGGAACCATGAGATTATTTAGTTTTTCAAGTACGAATGGTAGTTATGTCCCATTTGGAAATGAATTGTACCAGTTAGATGATCTTTTGGTGGACGGTATGGCAACAGGAAGAACAGACAGTGAAGGAAAGTTCCGTTTAATCTATGACCAAGCAGCATCTTTTATGAACTGTTTTAGCAAAGATAGTGCTATGATACTGAAAGAAACCAATAATCTGTATTTGACAGGTGGAAGTACTGTCAGTAGGGATACAATGTATGATACGGTTTGGGAATTAAGGGATGTTCATGGTTATATTACCGACCGTAACAGTAAAAACAAAGATTTGAAACACATGCCGGTGGTGGATACTGCTAATAAGGAAGCTGTGGTATACGATGGACGTGTTGACGATGCAAAAAAGGGAGCATTTAAGTTTGGAAATGAAAATGAAGCACAGGGTATCAGCTATGCACTCAGCCTGCGTGCATTATTTACCCATAAAATCAAGACCGCCGATCTGACCATTACAAAGAAGCTTACGGATACAGCCACCAGTGTGGCTTTCCGAAAAGGTGAGCAGGATTTGGACTACACATTTAAGGTGACATTCAAAAATATCTTTGGTAATACTGGCAGTAATGACAAGATGTTGTATGAAGGAACATACAAGAAACTGGATAAATATGGCAATTATGTCCGTGAGAACAATAAAATCAAAGAATACACCGCAACGGGTGGAAAGATTCTGCTGAAGAATGGCGAAACAGCAGTGATTAGTGGAATTCCTGTGATGACGGAATATGACATTGAGGAGGAAGATACATACGGTAAAAAAGATGCTTATGTACTCTCTTGTGCAGAGGAAATTATAGCAAAAGGACTGGCTGGTAAGGATAAAAAGTATGCAGTATCGGAGGTGGATGAAGGCAATAAGCAATATTTACATGACCATGAGGGTGCCGGATACACGAAAGTAGTTCGGGATAATAGAACTGCTTTGGAAGGTAAAAAACTAGGAGACTTTAAAAATGGTGATAAAACGGTTATCAATATTGAACATACTTTTTCTGGTAAGGTGGAAAAAGCAGGATACACTTACAATTATGTGGCAGAAAATGAAGTTTTAATTGACGGAATAAGCTTAAGCATTGATAAGATTATAGATGAATTTTATTATGATGATAATGACCGCTTTTACGACGATGTGAAATATCAGGATTTGTCTCATGCGAAACAGACCTTTATTTTTAAGATTAAGTGTATTCCTGTGGATCAAAATGGAAATGCCAAACCAAATGAAAAAAAGGAATTTGAGGAGGTGGTAACCTTTGATCCGGAAGACCCTAATACTACACTGGAGATAGTTCCGCTACCAGATAATCTTCAGACAACAGACAAAAAGAAAGGATACAAAAAGACTGTTGTGGTACTGGGATTAGAGCCGGGATACTATGAGATTTCAGAGGATGAAGAATGGTCATGGAAATATGATTTGATGGAAACCAATGAAAAAGTCCAGAAAGATGGCAAAGGAGTGACTGTATATTCGGCAGGCGGAGATCGTGAAAGAAGCAAGAACGATAAAAACGATCCTAAGAAAAGATATCGCTGTTATATCCGTGGATTAAAAGAGGATATTACAGGTGACAACAAATCTTATGGTGGAGAACAGTATAAACTATTGGATAAAGCAGAAGAACCTAAAGTGTCATTTATAAATATGAAAGTTGCTGATGAACGGAAAGATGTTCTTGGTGATACGGATATTAAAACAAATAAAGTTGCTCCACCAACACCAACACCAAATCCGAATAAGTATAATAAAATTGTATTGGACAAAACATACGATGGCAAAACATTATTGGAGGGAGAAAGCATACCGCTTCCAATTGTAAAGGCAGAGAGAAAAGACGGAACGGTTGAGACATTTGAGGCTAACAAAGTGACATGGAGTGTTAGTGATTCTAACTGTGTGGAGAGAAATGGTACTACTTTGGAAGCAAAGAAAAAAGGCAGCAACATAACTATTACAGCATCCTTTACAGATGGAGATGGCACGACAACATATACAGACAAGATAACCATAAATGTGTTGGCAGCCAGTCCGTTACCTTTGTATGGGGATAATAAAATTCCATACAAATTGATTTTCTCCTCACAAAAGAGTGGAAACCCTAATAACCCGGCAACCTATGCAGTGGATGGAAACCCTAATACATTATGGATAACAAGCACAGGAGAGTATGGTTCTGATACATATTGGGGACTGGTGTTTAAGGATGCGAAAGGTAAAAACACCACAAGAAAAATAAATAAGGTATCTGTAAAGTTAAAACAGGAAAATTGTAATAGAACAGTAAAAGTATATGCTTTCACATCTGTTGATGATACGAAGCCATTGGGATTTACGGAGACACTAATTGGCACAAAAGTCTTTGAACATGATGGAACAGTGCGGGAAAGTAATGGTGCGAAACAGGAAGGTGATACTTTGAATTTTAATATTCCAATCGACAATTATTATGGATTTAAGGTTGTAATGTTAGAACGTTCTGGTGGTGACGCATGGCCTGCAATTGCCGAAGTAGAAGTATATGGGGCGAGTGATTAAGGCAAAACTGAAAGGTATGTCCAAAAAGAATATTGCAGAGAAAGAAGGTATATTTGATAAAAAAGTAAAGAAGTATTGCTATTTCTGAACACAAAAAGAAAGAATAAAGAGGAAGTTCCACAAAGGTGCAGACGCTATGAAAGGAAAACATAGAGGCTGCACCTTTTTTGGTGGTAAAAGATGACATCTGGCAGAGCAGATAGGAAGCATTGTTAATAGATGTGTCACCATATATCTGGTAACATTTATAATTAGTATGGTGGTTTTGGTAAAAAGTTACAAAAACAAAAAAACATTTTGTTTAATTTTATAAAAAAACATAAAGGGTATTGAAAGTATAAAGATAATATGGTAAAATTGTATCAGAAACAAGGAAATATTAACAAAAACTTGTAAATATTTCATAAATATCACATAGTTGTAACATAAGCATTACACTTTGTTACAAAAAAATGAACAAAATGTGTTATTTTCTAGAAAATGAAACTTTCAAGGAAAACAAGCATACACATTAGAAAAGAGGGGGGAGAGAAGATGAGGAGAATACGGGATGGTGACAAACAAAAATACAAACAAGAAGACAAACAGGAGGACAAAATATGAACATAACAAAAGTGGCACAAGGTATAATAACTGTTTTGTTATCAGGGATTGTATTGGTGCTTTTGGGGGTATTCTTTATACCTCAATGTATGGGTTATCAGCCGTACAATATACAAACCGCCAGTATGACCCCCAAATATCCAGTAGGCAGCATGATTTATGTAAAAAAGGCAGCCTTAGAGGATTTGGAAGTGGGAGATGTAATAACCTATCGGACTGCTTCAGAAGGTGGATGGATAGTAACTCACCGATTAACCCAAGTGGATAAACAGACTGGTGTACTAGTAACAAAGGGAGATGCCAATAATACAGAAGATGGTAGTATATCATATACCTCTGTCATTGGTAAAGCAACTAATTTTGCAATACCTTTTTTAGGAACTCTTGTTACTCAGTACCAAAATACTTCTGGGAAAGTGATTACCGTATCC
>JAAVHR010000088.1 GCA_014799595.1 Clostridiales bacterium
AAGTAACAGTTCAGGTAGGTCTGCACACTCCGCTGTGCAGACCGTAAAAAAGACTAAAACAGGATTGGAATTGGGCAATTTACATGCGAAGCTTGCCCAATTCCGTAACAGGTCAGCCCCTCGGCTAAACTGTTACGTGTTCAAATAATTTATCAGGATCTTCTCTTGCTATCTCAATTACATAATCTATATCATTCCAATATTGTATTTTATTTTTCTCTTCACACAATAAAAATCCTTCATCTTCATTTAACTTTGGAGTATCTGCATAAATATATTTTTTTCTAATTATTTGATTATCTTCTATAACAAGAAATTCACAGTCCATTTGTGAATCATCACTAAAAAAATAGGCTAATCTATTTCCATTTGATAATTCCAATAATATTTCTTCTGAAAAACTGTCTAAAAATGTGATTAGACACCATTCTCCCTCTTCCTGAAATGTAATATCATTACAGACAATTTCACTTGTATCATACTCATACGCTGTAGCCGTATCTCCTGTAATCAATACATACCTTTTGTATACAGTCTCATAATTTTCCTTTATCCATATATAACCTTCAATCATTTGTTCATTTCCTCCAAATAAATATTGTATTCATAAAGCTTCACTATTCACACCATCAAACCTAAAAGTTCCTGTTTCTTTCTCATAATAAAAACAAACATCTAATCCCAAATAATCAGTTTTATATCCCCAATCGGTTCCAAGAAAAGCCGTACAAATATCTAGATAATCTACATCCTCAAATGTAATTTCACGAACATACCATTCACCAGTAAGAAAGCATCTTCTTGAAAACATATCTTCTTCATCATTGCATAAATCATCACAATTTACATAATCTTTAATTTCTTTTTCCACTATTTCCATAATATTATCTTCCTGTGCCTTAAATAGCATTTCTAATTCAGGATTACCAAATACGACTCTTGTCTGTAACTAATTCTCATAATCAGAATATTCATTATTGGGATTAGGCTTAGTTAAAAAAATACGCTTGATTTCAAATGACATACAACTACCTCCTTCAAACCTTAACAGAATTTAATTTTTTCGTAAGAAGATTTAAATTTTACAGTGTTTAAGCCCCTTCGCCGAAGGCGAATTATTATGGGCTTAAATGTAACTGTTCATGGTTCTGAACAGTTACATTTTTTCATTCGTCTTTACTTTTCTCAAAAAGAAAAGTAAAAAAACATATTAGGCATATTCATCCACATTATCTCCAGTAGCAGCTTCTTTCTCCATTGATTTTAAATTCTGGCTAAAAGCATCCTCATTATATGTCCGCATGGTGGTTTTTGTAGTTCCTCCAGAAATATAACTTCTTCCACATTCGGGACAAATGGAAGTATGTAAGGTCACACTAACAGATACCAATTCCTTATTCTCTTTCCTCCCTTCTGCTCTGGCATTGGATACATGCTCCTGCTCATGCCCCATAACTTTTGCATAAGCCTCTTCTGGTTTTATCTTTCCTGGACTTTTAAAGGAAACCATCTCATCTGAACCATCCTGATATCTTCGGTTCTTACAAGTCTGGCACTCTGAAGGCTGTACCCTTTTAGAACCACTGGTATTCTGTTCTTTGTCAACACCTTCTGTTTTTCCTGCCTCTGTCACTGGAATACCTGTTCCCTGTTGTACTTCTGCTGCCGGGTTTCCAAGATATTCTGCCTCCCTTTCCGAAGACTTTCCTGAATTACCTATTGTATCCATAGTAAAATTTGGTAAATTATTTTGCATTCCATTTATCATACTATCCACATCCTTTCCTTTATTCATCTACCTCAATAATTTCATGTTCAACACCTTTTCCGTTGTTAAGAGCTTCCACGCCTCTATGCAAATGTGCCATAATAACACCCCTTTTCTCATTTCTTTTAACTGTTATGTTTGGAACGATTACCTGTTACACTTCACATATACATTATCCCAAATAATAATTCTACCATACAAAACAATGAATAGATTTACCTTATGCATTAAAGAAATCCATCAGTGACATCTGGTTTGAAATTGGCAAATCTCCCAACAATCCAAGATCTGCCATTAACTCAGTTACCGTTCCACTCACCTTACAACGCTGCTTGAAATCCTCTTGTGATAGGAATTTTCCATTTTTTGCTGCTTCTACCACACCGTCTGCCGCCTTATCTCCCAATCCATCAATGGTACTTAGGGAAGGCATCAGTTTTCCATCTATAATCTGAAAATACCTTGCCGTTGCACGATAGATGTCAATTGGCATAAATTCATATCCTCTGGCATACATTTCAAGCACCAGTTTCATATCCTTCAAGGTATCCTGCTCCTTTGCGGTTAATTCATTGCTTCTTTTTTTGTAGTCTGCTATATGGTATTCCAACCGCTCTCTTCCCAGACACATAAGCTCATAGTTAAAGGAAGATGCACGAATACTGAAAAATGCTGCGTAATATGCCAACGGATAATATACTTTAAAATATGCAATCCGAAATGCCATCATGACATAAGCTGCCGCATGTGCTTTGGGGAACATGTATTTAATTCTCTTACAAGATTCCATATACCAATCTGGCACTCCTGCTTCCTCCATGGCTTTTTCCATGTGTTCCTGCAATCCTTTTCCCTTACGGACACTCTCCATAATCTTAAAGGCAAGTCCATTTTCTACTCCAGTATGAATCAAATAAGTCATAATATCATCTCTGGTACAAATCGCTGTAGAAAGTTCACATTTTCCCTGTTCAATAAAGTATTGTGCATTATTCAGCCACACATCTGTACCATGGGATAATCCAGAAATACGCACCAAATCTGAAAAACTCTTTGGTTTTGTATCCCGCAACATCTGCATAACAAATTCTGTTCCAAACTCCGGCACTCCAAGGGAACCTAAATCACAGCCATCTAAATCCTCTTTTGTAATCTTTAATGCACTAAGGTCTTTAAACAAAGACAATACCTTTTCATCATCAAACCGGATGGTCTGTGCATTCACTCCTGTCAAATCCTCCAACATACGAATCATGGTAGGATCGTCGTGTCCCAGTATATCAAGTTTTAGTAAGTTATGGTCAATGGAGTGGTAATCAAAGTGAGTGGTAATAGTCTGGGTAGTCATATCATTTGCGGGCCGCTGTACTGGCGTAAAGGAATAAATCTCTTCCCCGATTGGCAGTACCACAATTCCTCCCGGATGCTGTCCCGTTGTACGACGTACTCCTACACATCCCTGTGCAATCCTCTCCATCTCTGCCCTTCTTTTATGTATTTCTTTTTCTTCAAAATATTTGTAGACATATCCAAATGCTGTCTTTTCTGCTAATGTACCAATAGTTCCTGCACGGAAGGTCTGACCTGCACCAAAAATAACTTCTGTATAATCGTGGGCATGGTTTTGGTATTCTCCTGAAAAATTCAAGTCAATATCTGGCTCTTTATCTCCATAGAACCCAAGAAACGTTTCAAATGGGATTTCATGGCCATCTTTACTTAACATTTCTCCACATACCGGGCAAACCTTATCTGGCATATCACATCCAGATTTCCCTGCATAAGATTTTACTAAATCCGAATCAAAATCGGAATAGAAACAATTTGTACAATAATAATGTGCCGAGAGAGGATTTACCTCGGTAATTCCTGACATAGTTGCCACAAAGGAAGAACCTACCGAACCTCTGGAACCCACCAGATATCCATCTTCGTTGGACTTCCACACCAGCTTTTGTGCAATAATATACATTACGGCAAAACCATTTCCAATAATAGAATTCAGTTCCCTGTCCAATCTGCTGGATACTTGTTCCGGCAAATCTGGTCCGTACATGGAATGTGCCTTATCATAACAAATCTGTCTTAAATCCTTATCAGAGTTTTCAATGATGGGCGGACACTTGTCCGGGCGGACTGGGCTAATCCGCTCTATCATATTTGCAATTTTATTGGTATTGGTAATTACAACTTCTTTTGCCTTTTCTGCCCCTAAATACCTAAATTCTTCCAACATCTCCTCTGTGGTTCTAAGATAAAGAGGCGGCTGGAAATCGGCATCTGCAAACCCCTTTCCTGCCATAATAATCCGCCGGTATACTTCATCCTCTGGGTCAAGAAAATGTACATCACAAGTAGCTACTACTAACTTATTGTATTCATCTGCCAAATCTATAATGGTTCTGTTTATCTCCATCAAATCCTCGTCTGATTCAATGTCATACTTATCAGAACGTTTCATAAATTCATTGTTCCCTAATGGTTGAATCTCCAAATAATCATAAAACTTTACTAATCGTATAATTTCTTCTTTTGATTCTTTCCGAAGAATTGCCTGATATAACTCTCCTGCCTCACAAGCAGATCCTATCAGAATTCCTTCCCTGTTTTCTTCTAAAAGACTTTTTGGTATTCTTGGTCTGCGGTTATAAAATTCTATATGTGATTTTGATACTAAGCGGTATAGGTTAATTCTCCCAAGGTCATTTTTCGCAAGGAGAATCACATGATAAGTTGGAAGCTTTTTGATTACATCTGGTGACAGAGATGCCTGCTCATTTACCTCTTTTAAGCTATAAATGTTCTTGTCTTTTAACATTTCTATAAATTTCACAAAAATATCTGCGGTAGCTCCAGCATCATCTACCGCTCTATGATGACTTTCCAGACTTACATTTAATTCTTTTGCCACAATATTTAACTTAAATTTACTCAAATGTGGCAGTAACATTCTGGCAAGCCCAACGGTATCCACCACTGTAAAATCCGTATCTATCCCCTGCATGGCAGCTTTGGTACGGATAAATCCAACATCAAAGGATGCATTATGGGCAACCAGTACACAATCTTTACAAAATTCCAAGAACTCTGGTAATACCACATCTATCATAGGTGCATCCATAACCATCTCATCATGAATTCCTGTCAATTGTTCAATCTCGAAAGGTATGGGAATATCTGGATTAACAAAGGTGCTGTATTTATCTACTATTTTTCCTTCTACCACCTTTACAGCACCAATCTCAATAATCTGGTCTTTATTTGCACCAAAACCAGTGGTTTCAATATCAAATACCACACAAGGTGCATCTAGGGACTGCCCTTTATCATTTACCACAATATCTTTCAAGTCATCTACCAGATAGCCTTCCATACCATAGATTACTTTAAAATCATCATCTTTACTGAGACAATGTGCCGCTTCGGTAAAAGACTGCACCACACCATGGTCGGTAATGGCAATCGCCTTATGCCCCCATGCCTTGGCACGCTTAATCATGGTCTTTACATCCACCACAGCATCCATATCACTCATTAAAGTATGTGCATGAAGCTCCACACGTTTTTCTGCACTGTTATCCTCACGTTTTGTAGTAAAATCAGCAATGGTTTTGATTCCTACTACAGAACCAATGGTAATCTCTTTATCAAAACGGTCAAATACTGCCATACCTTTAAGTTTAATAAAGTTTCCTTTTGCAAGCCCTCCAGATACTTCTGGGACTTGGTCATTCCGAAGAAATATTTTTACAGAAATTGTATCAGTAAAATCAGTCACATTAAAAATCACAATGGTCTTTTCATTTCGGATCTCCCGTTCTTCTTTACTAAGAATCTTACCAAGTACAACCACTTCTCCAATTTCATCTACAATTTCGTTAATGGATGTACTATCTCCATCAAATGGTCGTCCGTAAATTAAATCCGGATCATCTGGAATTCTTTTGTAGGCAGATTTACTTCTGTCAAACTTACGGAATTCCTTCTTTTCCACTGCCGGCTTACTCTCTCTTCTTACTTTTGTTTCCTGTCCTTTTCCGCTTTCTGACTCTTTTACTTGTTCAATCTTTTCTGTCATTGCCTTTGGAAGAGAAACTACCATAATTTCCTCTTCTTCTCTCTCTGGCGGCTCATGATACTCATACTCTACCTTTATCTGATATCCAAATCTTTCCAGAAATACTTTTTGAAAATATTCCTTCAAACTCTGTCCCCGCATAACAGACATAAAATTCCGCTCGCAGTCAAGTATTAAAGTATCTCCTTCAAAGCGATATTCTGCTGTTTTTACAATCTCGAAATCAATAATGCTTTGTTCCTTTAGCTCCAACAAAAAGCTATCCATATAGATAGGCATCAGCTTTTCAGGTGTGTATTGCTCTGATAATTCATAGGTATCATGGAATACCACTTCCTCCATTACTCCATCAAAAATCTGCTTTTTTAGTTGGTAAATCATTTTTGTAGTAATAGTATAGGTAAGAAGATGCTTACTACGAATAAATATGGTTAATTTTTTCTCACTCTTTGATGCCACAATCTTTTCTACCTCTACTTGGGCAAATAAGTCCTGTATATCCTTGCTAACATCTAAATTTTCAAATGCTTCAAAAAATAGCATTTTATCCTTCCTTTCCATGACATCCGTTACAGTTCACACCTATGGTGCAAACTGTAACTGAATCCAGCCTATTTGTAATTCGCCTTTCTTATTTCTCCCAGTTTAGTAATTCCTCTCTTAAGGCTTCCAGCAGTTGTTCTTCCGGCATTTTACGGATAATCTCTCCTTTTTTAATCAAAAGCCCTTCTCCCTTTCCACCAGCTATACCAATATCTGCTTCCTTGGCTTCTCCTGGACCATTTACTACACAACCCATTACTGCCACTTTGATATTAAGAGGGATATCCTTTACCATATCTTCTACCTGGTTTGCCAGACCAATCAAGTCAATTTGTGTCCTTCCACAGGTTGGACAGGAAACCACTTCTATGCCACCACTGCGAAGTCCTAGTGTTTTAAGTACCAGTTTTGCTGTTTTTATTTCCTCTACTGGATCTCCTGAAAGAGAGACGCGAATGGTATTTCCAATTCCCTGATATAAAATTGCACCAAGTCCTACAGAGGATTTAATATTTCCTGAATATACCGTTCCTGATTCTGTAATTCCCACATGCAGCGGATAAGCAATCTCTTTTGCAATCAACTCATGAGCCTTCACACACATTAATACATCAGAAGACTTGATACTAACTACTAAATTATCATAGCCCATACTGTCTATAAGTTTTACTTTATCTATAGCACTCTCTACAATACCTTCCGCAGTTACTCCATGGTATTTTTCCACCAGATGTTTTTCAAGAGACCCACTGTTTACTCCAACACGAATCGGTATATTCTTTTCTTTTGCTGCGTCCACTACTGCCTGTACTCTTTCCTTATCCCCAATATTTCCCGGATTGATACGGATTTTGTCTGCACCATTCTCTATTGCCGCAATTGCCAAACGGTAGTCAAAATGTATATCTGCTACCAGCGGAATATTTATCTGGTTCTTAATTTCACGAAATGTCTTCGCTGCCTCCATAGTGGGTACAGCACAACGAATAATATCACATCCTGCTGCCTCAAGTCTTTTTATCTGCTCTACAGTACTCTTTATATCTTCTGTTTTTGTATTTGTCATAGATTGTATTAAAACAGGATTATTTCCACCTATCTTTTGATTTCCAATATGCACAACTTTTGTAGTTTCCCTAATATTACTCATACTTTTTATATCCTTTCTTTTTTCTAGAAATACTTTTCCTCTTTCTTAAAATTTATATTATTTATGTCCACTTAATCTCTTATATGTTTTAATCAATCTATTATGATACCAAATCATAATTATAATTGGAATAAGCACTCCACCACACATTGGTACTAAGCTCCAAATATTATCACCAATAATTGCTCCTATCCCCCAAGAAATCATAATAATAAAGCCATAAAGTAACCACATAAATCCATGCTTTTTATTCCATGAATGTACATCAGTTAACTGATTTTCACTTGGAGGTTGTTCCCCTGAGTAAAATCCAACTGGTTTTTGACTTTTTAATTGAGAAATCCCAATTCCTATCATTATCATAGCTACTATGATATATATAACCATACAAATTATATCTGCTGCACCCATTTTGATTACCTCCTACAATCTATTATTTTCCTATTCATATTAACTTTCATTGTAACTATTCAGGTAGAAACACACATTTACTGCGTGTTTCGTAAGAAGATTTAAATTTTATAGTATTTAAGCCCCTTCGCCGAAGGCGAACTATTATGGGCTTAAACGTAACTGTTCATGGTTCTAAACAGTTACAACATTTCATATAAACTCTTTCTGATCATGCTTATTCTTAATTCTCAATTATCTTATTTTTCAATATAATATGTATTTTCTTTTGGCAATTCCTTTAATATATCCTTTCCATTTCTCTTCTTCTCATCTAATTCCCTTACATACTCTGTTATATCTTCTATTGTTACAATCCAATCATTTACATATTGATATAAAGCTTTTCCACGCAATCCCAATTGGATAGATCGGTAATTAAGAGGATTCCCCCAGATATCCCGTTCAGGATCCCACTGACAACGAATATCTGATTGTTTTATCTGTTTCTGCCATTCCTCGTAACTTATACCTTTTGATTGGTGAAAAGAAGATACAACCGCATTATTTACAATATAGTCAAAAGCAGACCTTTTTATATCAATTGCCAATACTCTTTCCTGCCCCGCTTTGGTAGCCCATCCGCACCGATACATCATCCATAAAAATGACGGCTTAATCCATGACATCCTCTCCATTTTAAATCGTGATCCAAATGTTCCTAAATAAACTGCTTGTTCTGCAATCTCCTTTGCATACGCCTGATACACCCGAATTGTCTCATCTGTATATACGGCCCTGATTTCCTGTCTGGCAGCATCTTTATTTTCATTTTCTTTATCCATAATAATCCCTTCAATTTTTTCAAATTCGTTCATGTCAAACTTTATCCTATCATATTCTATTTCATGTAACTGTTCACACCTATGGTGCAAACAGTTACAGAATCCCGCCTATTTATGATTCGCCTTCGGCGAAAGGCTGGATTCCTCTCTACCAACACCTATTCTTACGGACTTTGCAGCATGTGCAAAGTCCTACCATAAACTGTAACTATTCATCCCAATATCCATCTAACATTTTTGTTAAAGTTTGATAATCAATAATCTTCGGAATAACTTTCTCATGAAATATACTAGTTTTAGATAATGGTTTCACAATAACCAACTGCTGTTTTCCATAAAAATGCAATTTATGAATTTCTGTACAAATTTCTCTATCTGTTCTACTTATAATACACTCTCTAATGTGCTGCATAAATTTTTCATCATGTTGAGCATAGAATATAAAATCGTATGTCATTTCCATTTCTATTTCTCCTTACGAATTCCAGCTTTCCTATCTATTCACTCAAAATCTTTTATAGAAACTAAGTCGCNTTATGAAGTCTCTTTATGATCTATTTTCACTTTTGCATAATTCCTTTCAAGTTTCTCTTTTTTTTGTATGTATTAGTCCTATAACTGAAATTTACCATTGTATATCCTCTTTTTGCAAAAATGGAGCGGAAAATCCGCCCCACTGTTAGGTTCACACTTAGAGTGGCGAAACACTCAATTATAATTAATCCGCTTATTGCTGAGACATCCCCACTCAGAATTATCACTCTAATATTCATAAAATATCTGCTGTCAACCACACCTTTAACCTATCTTTAGTATACTGAAAAAATTAGAAAATAACAACTGTTTTTTGATAATTAAAATAGTTCATAATATACCCTAAACTACTTATTTTTATGGATTTTACAGCAGGTGCAAAGTACTACAGAACAGTAGCCTTCAAAGTACTAATTTCTGTTGGCAGACAACTGCATGACTACACATGCTGTCTGTAATTAGAAGAGTAAGTTCCAGCAAAATAATGATACCTCCTACAATGAGATAAATCCATCCTGGCATGAACGGTTCTGTCCGCTTTCCTAAGATGATCATGCAGAGGTCTGCCTTTAAGTTGTGTTCATTTTCTCTCAGTTTTCCACTTCTAAATTTGTCTGCCTGCTGGTATCCTAACATGCGGAACTCAAGAAAGTCTTTCGTTCCACTGTTTCCTGTGATGCGGATTGTAAATTGTTCTTCTTTTCCTTTCGGGCATATATTCCCCAGTTTCAGTTTCAACATTCTGTTCTTTATAGCAGTGTTCCTGTTCACGATTTTGGATGATGTTTCTGTCTGTCCTCTGCTGTTAAGTATATCTATCCGATAAGATGATTCTTCCATGTTTTGATTTTGGTTATATCCTGTTACATACAGCCTGATTTCATCAAACGGTTGATTAGCAACAAAGGTCTGCTCAATTATTTTATCTTCTGATATAATATTTTTTATGATTCTTGACCTGATGGGTTTTATTTTTATGATTTCCTTTTTGTAGTCATACTGATTTACGACGCAGTTATGGTATCCTAAAAACAAGGCAAGTAATGTTACAACTATACAAGATCCATACAAAAAATTGGATGCTTTCTTACAAGTGTTTGACTTTTCTAACATAGAAAAAGAGCCTGTTACAGCTCCTGCTGATATGGTGAGCAGGACATATTGGAACGAAACACCATATTTCCTGTTCGATTCCCACAACAGGAAAAACAGCATGCTCCCAAACAAGGTGAGCATATACAACATCATACCATCCTTTTGATTTCTTCGTATGAAATTTATAACAGAGAGCAGTACAAGAAACAGCGTCAACAAGCGGAACGCTCTGCAATAGATAAGAAATAATCCATCTTTCTTTCCATAAACATAATCATAGAGAGGCGTTGTCTTCCCTGCGAAAGATGCCTGTTGTGTAAATTGGTCTGTTCCTTCACCATACGGACGCCATAACTTTTTCATTGCAAGGCAGGCAAGTCCTTTCAAGCCTTTCTCGGTTATCCGTTCTTTTATTTTACAAATATCTGCCTCATTTTTTTCTTTTTCTGTCTTAAACTGCAAAGTATAATACAAATCTTTTTTA
>JAAVHR010000089.1 GCA_014799595.1 Clostridiales bacterium
GTTACACAAAGGTGCATTGCCACTAGTAAGAAAAGGACCTTTGCTGCCATCTGCACCACCTTCTACAGAGAGAATACCCTCTTTAGAAGCACCAATAACAGCGGCACCTGCTCCATCGCCAAATAGTACACAGGTTCCTCGGTCTGTCCAGTCTAAGATTTTAGAAAGGGTTTCTGCACCAATAACCAGAGCGTATTTTATAATGCCAGAGCAGATATATGCATGAGCAGTCTGTACACCATACATAAATCCGGAACAAGCTGCATTTAATTCATAGCACATGGCATTGACAGCACCAAGAGCTGCCTGTACTTTACAAGCTGTATTTGGCATACTGCCATCAGGGGTAAGAGTAGCAACCAGAATCAGACCAATGTCTTCTGGTGAGATACCGGCATCCTCTATGGCACGTTTTCCGGCATCTATGGAAAGGGTTGTGGTAGTTTCTTTTACTGCAATTCTTCTGGAACGGATACCAGTCCGTTCTGAAATCCAAGCATCACTGGTGTCTACTAATTTCGCTAAATCATCATTTGTTACTATTTTCTCAGGCAGAGCACTGCCTGTTCCTAAAATCGCTGAAGTCATTATTATCATTTCTCCTCATATTAAGTTGCTGTTACGTTACAGTTCACACCTACGGTGCAAACTGTAACAGAATCCAGCCTGTTAAGAGTTTGCTTTCAGCAAAAGGCTGGATTCTTCTTTACCACTACTTGTTCTTACGTACTTTGCAGCAAGTGCAAAGTACTACCTGTAAACAGTAACGGAATCCAGCCTATTATAATTCGCCTTCAGCGAAAGGCTGGATTCTTGGCTATTTTACATTCTTGGCACATAGCTTGACAGCAAGTGTCAAGCTTGTGAGTGAACAATAACACTGNTACTAATTTATACACAATAAATTGGAAATACTTGCAAAAAAAAATGATATATGATAAACTTTTGTGTATGGTGGTGTCTCGTAAGCGAGGCTTCACCATAAATGAAAGTGTCGGTTACTCCGCACTTCGTGCTCTCGTAACCGCCTGCTATGTATTCGCANTCCGGGCTATCGCCCTACTTNCTCATACACATCAGNTTCTACGATAGATATAACAGTTGGTCTTTGTGCAAGCACAAATCAACTGTTATATCTATCGATAACACTTTCATAGTAAATAAGAAAAAGAAAGGAAAATATATGATTAACAAAAAGACAACAGATAACATGGTAACAATATTAAAAAGCATTTTCGCATGTATGGGAGTGCTTTTTTTCTTTTGCCTTTTGGGAAAAGAAAAAATATTTGCAGAAGGAAAAATGGAATGGAGTTTTGAAATTTACCAGTCAGAAGGTGTGGAATATGCAGATTTAACAGGCTATGAGAAGGAAGAACATGATAAGATAACAATCCCCCCAGTATGTACAGGATAAGATGGGAAATTCCTACCCAGTGGGAAGAATTACAAGTATTACAGGGGGAAAGNCGGATTNTGAAATAAAAANNATATATATTTCACAGGAAATNCAACAAATTACTTTAGGTAAACAGTGCTTTGCTTTTTGTGAATCTTTGGAGGAAGTGGAAATTGCCTGTAAGGTACAGTTGGAAGAAGGTGCATTCCGCGGATGTAAAAATTTAGAAAAAATCCAATGTAAAAATGGGCTATGTGCCTTTGGCTTCTCCTTAGATACTTTTGCAGGATGTGGGAAATTAGCAGATATCATAGTATCTGGTGGTAAAATNCAATGTGAAGGAGGGGTATTTGACAGTATTCCGGGAAATGTCAGTCTTACTTTGGAAGATACAGTGGAATTACAAGTGAATGAGGATTTTACCAGAGGAAATGTGAATCTNGTATGTTATNANAATNTATCAGCAAGAGAAGACACAATGCTTGTAGTGAAGAATGGGTATTTTTANNACCCAGAAGCGNTNACGGAACATNTTACTATTTTGCCAAAGGAAAAGTTATATGCTATCACTACTTCACCNNTTTTTCAGGAAAATAAAGAATTTTCTACAGATATAGTATCTGGTATTGAGGTTGGAAATGTGAGGAATACCGCATTTTTTGTGGCAAAAGATAAGGAAAGAAANATTACAGCAAAAGATTTAAAAATTATAACAGATGGGAAAGAGGATACCATTAAAGTGGNTTATTATGCACCAAAAGGANGAANAAANGGTTATGTAANGAAGTGGCAGGATTGGGAAGAAGAGACCAGCTACAGCAAAGGTGCAATACTGNTTTGTGACCCTCTTAAGGCAGGAAAGATGCAATGCCCCATTATAAGATATAGNGGCAAACAATGTGTTTTGGAGGAAATACAGGGGCATAATAGTTTACCAACCAATATAGATATACAGTTAGCCGAAGGTGCAAAGTTGGTTGAAGGGATGGGAACAGAAACTGTATCTAACCAGCTTCTTATTACAGTGTTGTTTGAAAATGGAGCATATAGGGAATTGTTATCAAAGGAAGATTATCAATTATCTATAAATGAGAATGGATATCTGGCTCAAGGAACAGAAAATAATCTTTTGGTAACAGTGCAGAAAGATTATGAAATTACAGGAAAACTTTCTAGGGTGGAAGCCGTTAAAAAACAGGTTGTTAGTGGGTCTGCTATCTATACTGGCAGTACAGCAAAAGGTGTGGGAACCATATTAGAGGGGACACAGCCTGATTTAAAGGATTTTTCTATTATGGTATTATATGATAATGGTGAAAAAGAATATTTACACAATCCTTCCATAACACTTCTTTTTGACAAAGTGTTATTAGGGGAACAGGAGTATAATATTCTCTGTGAAGGATGCAAAATAACAGTAACAATGATTGGTGTACAAGACTGTGTACAGAGTATAAAGGCAATATATATGGACGAATGGGTTCCGATTGGAGAGCGTCTTGATACAAGGAAAGTCCAGATGAAGCTGATAAGGGAAAGTGGAAAGCAGGAAGAAGTATCTTCTTACATAATGGAAGAACATCTGGTTTGCGAGGGAGAAAATTCTATAAAGCTGTCCTATACAGGAAATCTTCCGTTTTTGCCAAGTTGCAAAAAAACAGTGGAATTAATGGTGCTAGGAGTGCCAAAAGACGAAATTACCACAAATGTTTACTTAAAAAGAGAAGATCTGGAGTTTATGCCAAGTAGTGTAATAGACACTAGTCTTTTTGAAGTAAAACAGACTTATGAAGGGAAGTCAGTGGTCATAGAAGAGGCTGATATTTCTATTTTGCCATATAAATTAATGACAGGAGAGAATATATTACAAGTACAGTACCAAAATAATATTTATCCAGTATCTGTGTGGGTAAAAGAGACATCTCCATTACACACCCAGAACCCAGAAAATCCTGTTTTTGTGACACCTACTCCAATTCCTGAATTTATTGGGAAAATTTCTATTGTAGGAAAAGGAAAGATTAAATTTCAAAACAACGGGAAAACTTTGTACCAAATATATGAGAAGGAACCTATAGAGATTGTCTTTTCTACTCAAAGAATAAAGAAAATACAGTGGCAGCTTGTGTTAAAAGGAAATCACTACAAGAAAACGGCATGGAAGAACTTAAAAGGAAATATCTGGAGGTATCGTAAGAATATAACAAATGGTGTATTATATATACAGGTAACAGATGAGAACGGAACGGCCAGGATTAAGAAAACCAATGGATTTACCCTTGACCGGAAGAAACCAACCCTTAATATAGAGTCCAACAGATCCTATAAAAAAGGAGTTTGTATCAAAGCAACCGATAAGGAAAGTGGCATAAAAAAGATTATTCTAAATGGAAAAAAAATAGCCAATAAGAAAAAGGTAACTAAAAAAGGAAATTATCAAGTTGTAGTATGGGACAAGGCTGGAAATTATATAAAAAGGGAGTTTATGATTAAGTGACAAAAAAATTCAATAACACCGTAAACTTTCTGATAGAGCGATTTTGCGGGAATTGAAGGATTCTTTGCCTCTTGAAAAAATGAAAAAGGAATGGTTAAATAATTAGGAAATTAGTGAAGGTGCTACAGAAATGAAAAAAGAGTTTTGGAAAAAGCATTATGCAGATATTTGTATGTTAGGAATATTTTTGGTAATAGGAATTGGATTATTATTCTATGTTTTCAGCAGAGAACACCATGGAAATCAAATATTTGTGCAGGTGGATGGAGAACATGTACAGACATTCTGGCAGGAAGAAGAAGTAACCTATACAATTAAAAGTGATAATGGTGAAAATGTATTACGGATTTCTGATGGAAAGGTGTGGCTTACAGAAGCAGATTGTCCCGATAAGATATGTGTGAATACGGGAAAGATTCAATATCCGGGGCAAAGTATTATTTGTCTTCCTCATAAGGTGGTAGTGGAGATTAAGGAGGAAAGTTAGAATGAATGGAAAATCCTATCGGGTTGCATTATATGGACTTTGTATTGCACTTGCTTTTATTCTAAGTTATTTGGAAAGTCTGATTCCTATTCAGATGGTACCAGGGATGAAGATAGGACTTACCAATTTAGTAGTATTAATTGCTCTTTATTATTTAAATGCCAAAGCTGCATTTGCAATCAATATTGTGAGGATTCTTCTGGTGGCATTTACTTTTGGAAATCTACAAAGTCTATGTTACTCAGCAGCAGGAGGTATACTTGCCTATCTGGTAATGTTGGGATTAAAGAGTACCAAACATTTTGCCATTGTTACAGTTAGCGTGGCAGGCAGTGTTTTTCATAATGTAGGACAGATATTGGTTGCTATGCTTATGGTTGAAACTACATCTATTGTCTGGTATTTAGCAATATTGACCATTAGTGGAGTAGTTTCCGGTGTAGTGGTAGGTATACTTGGAGGTATAGTACTTGCTAAGCTCCCGGAAAATATGAGAAAGGAATAATCTTATGAGGCAAAGGAGAAATTTTATTCAGTATATTAGGAAAAAACCTTCCCTGAAAAGAAAATATAAAATGCTGTTATATTATAGTTGTGTGATTGGATTGGCTTTTTTGTGTGCTTGTTTTACCGGATGTGGAAAATTTCCAGTAAAGAACCAAACAGAAAAGAATTCAGATGAATTATATAACCAAGGTGTATTTGCTATGGATACTTATATGTCTCTTTCGGCATACGGCAGCAAAGGAGAAGAAGCGGTGAAATCAGCTATTGAGGAAATTGAAAGGCTGGATGGAATATGGTCTGTTGGGAAGAAAGATAGTGAAGTCGCAAAAATTAACAGGGATGGAAAGGGAAAAATATCAGAAGATACCATTTCTGTTGTGAAAAAAGCTTTGGAACTGTCAGAAAGTACAGAACATGCATTTTCCTTAACCGTATATCCTTTAATGGAGTTATGGGGATTTACTTCTGGAGAGTATCAGGTACCAACCACAAAAGAGATTCATGAAAAGCTATCATTAGTTGATGATACAAAAGTAGTTTTGGAGAAAGAAAGCGGAAAACTTACTCTTGGCAGTGGACAGCAAATGGATCTTGGAGGCATTGCAAAAGGATTTACTTCAGCCCGTATTATAGAGATGTGGAAAAAAATGGGAATTTCCTCGGGGATGGTTTCTCTAGGTGGAAATGTACAGGTTCTTGGCAGTAAACCAAATGGAAATGACTGGAAGATAGGAGTACAAAAACCTGGAGACAAAGAAGGGAATATGCTGGGAGTGCTTTCTGTAAAAGACTGTGCGGTTATTACCTCTGGTGGTTATGAACGATATTTTAAAGAAGCAGGAAAAACCTATCATCACATTTTGGATACTAGGACTGGGGCACCTTCGGAAAGTGGTCTTACTTCTGTTACTATAGTAAGCAAAGATGGAACTTTGGCAGATGGATTATCTACCTCTCTTTTTGTTATGGGAAGGGAAAAGGCCATTGCATATTGGAAAGAACATAGGGAAGAATTTGAAACAATCTTAGTAGAGGAAGATGGAACAATTTATGTGACAGAAGGATTACAAGATAGTTTTGAAACAGAAGAAAATATAAAAGTAATACAAGGAGGGTGATAGAATGAAACGATATGGATTTACTGCACTTGCAATTCCAGGGCTGGCACTGGCAGGTGCTATCGGAATGTTTGCTTTTGGGAATGGACCTAAATTAGAACCAATACCAGAGCGACTGGCAGCAATAGAAGAAAATCATAAAACACAAAATGAGGAGTCAGCATTAGGGCTGTCTACTCCTGCTCCGATGTTAGGCAAGACTAAGGAGAAAAAAGATAAAAATAAAAAGCAGAAAAGTAAAAAACTTATATTTACTAAGCAAGAAGGTGGTTATAAGGATGGTACTTACACTGGTTCTGCAAAAGGTTATGGAGGAATGATTGAGGTAAAGGTAGTTATCAGCGGAGGAAAAATTGCCAGTGTAGATATTATTTCTGCAGATGGAGAAACACCATCTTTCCTTGCTATGGCAAAGCCGGTAACAGCAAAGATTGTATCTGCCCAGAGTCCCAATGTGGATGCAGTAAGTGGAGCAACCTATTCTTCTAACGGAATTATTAATGCAACTATAGCAGCATTAAACAAGGCTGGGGCAACCAATCTTACCACAAAAAACCAAGGAGTTCCTACAAAAACCACCCCTGTACCATCTACAAAAAAGGATACAGAAAGTAATAAAAAGAAAAATACACTAACTCCAACAAAATTACCAAAGGGTACAATATTTAAGAATGGAATCTACTATGGAAGTGGAGAAGGATTTGGAGGAACGATTAAGGTAAAAGTAGTTATTCAGAAAAATAAGATTGCTACTATTGATATTGTGTCAGCAGAATACGAGACACCAAGCTATTTTGCAAATGCAAAGAAAATTCTTGTTGCCATGAAGAAAAAACAATCACCAGAGGTGGATGTGATAAGTGGAGCGACCTATTCTTCTAATGGAATTAAGGATGCTGTGAGAGAAGCACTTCAACAAGCAGTAAAAAGTGATTCTACTACGAAAAAACCGAAAGCGACAGCAAAGCCAAAGGCAACAGTGCAACCCACGCCGACTAAAACTCCAAAGCCTATACCAACAAATGAAGTAAAGGAAGATGGTAGTGTAGTTACGGTAACTACCATTCCTTATGAAAAGGTTGTGGTGGGAAGTGCTGTATGTTATCCGGATGAATATGAAGACTTCTGGGAATATCCAATTGATATAAGATTTACTGTTATTGGACAAAAGATTAGAAAGACCACAGTAAAAGGAAGTCAGGAAACAGTAGAGGAAGAAGATGAGTATTCTATTTCAGATATTTCTTTCGCTGAAGAGACAAAAGCCTTGGCAGTGTCTGAAGGAAACTGGTTCTTTTTAAACCGTGCTGCGGAAGGATTTGGAGCAAACACAGGAGTTTTTCAGCAGTTACTTGCTAATAACCAGGCAGTTAAAGTGGACGCAGTAACATCAGCAACCTGTTCCTCTAATGCAATATGGGAAGCATTTTTAAATGCGATGAAAAAGTTATCTGATAATTGAGCTTAAAGAAAGATTTGGAGAAGAAAATGAATCGATATTTTATAATAAGAGTAGTGGCTTTGCTGATTGTGCTATCCACCTTGTTTGTATACCAGTCAAAAGCAAAGGAATGGGAAGAGGCACAGGCGGCAAATCAAAAGGAAATTGCGGAAGTGGAAGCTTATAACAGAATGGTGGAGCAGGCAAGTAAGACAGAAAGTGAATTTCTTTATAATGATGGAACTTTTGAAGGAAGTGCCCAAGGATTTGGTGGGACTATTACAGTTTCTGTAGAATTAGAAAAAGATGAAATAAAAAATTTATCTATTATTTCTGCAGGAAAAGAAGATGAAGCTTATCTATCCATGGCAAAATCAATTCTTGATACAATAATAGAAAAGCAATCCACGGATGTAGATACCATATCAGGTGCAACTTATAGTTCTAATGGCTTAAAGAATGCAGTAGTAGATGCACTTGGGAAGGCGAAAAAGTAGAGAAGAAAGGAAAAATAACAAATGGAACAAAAGAAAACACTTACACCAGCACAAAAGCGTATGAGGAAAAAGAAAATACAAAATATTGTAAGAAGAGTTATTCAATTGGCATTTTTTATTTTCCTGCCTTCCTTATTTAGTGAAGGATTTAGTGGATTAAAAGGATTGTTCCGACAGGTTGGGCAGGGAGAAGTTCTAAGTTGGAATGCCTTTCTGCAAACTTTTGTTATTTTGGCTGTTATTACGATTATAGCAGGCAGATGGTTTTGTGGCTTTGCCTGTGCTTTTGGAAGCTTAGGAGATGCTGTATATGGAATTTCTACATGGATACAAAAAAGAATAAAAAAGAAGTTGCCAGGAATCCCAGAAAAGATATGTATCATTTTGCAAAAGTTAAAATATATTAATCTGTTATTTCTTCTATTTGCCTGTATGTTAGGTGTATCTAATATTATAGACAGTAACAGCCCTTGGGGGGCATTTTCCAGAATGCGTATGCTGGACTTTCATATTCAGGGATATTGGATAGGATTCTTATATTTGCTATTAATTGTGATTGGTATGGTTTTTGAAGAACGCTTTTTCTGCCAATTTCTTTGTCCGTTGGGAGCGGTATTTTCTCTGTTGCCAATTGTACCCGCAGCACTATTAAAACGGGATGAAAATAATTGTATACCAAAATGTAATGCTTGTAAGAAACAGTGTCCAGTTCACCATAAGGTAGAAGGAGCAAGCTTAGAATCCAATGAATGCATTCGATGTGGAAGATGTATAGGTGTTTGTCCAGAATCAAATATCAAAGTGGGAATCCTGCGGATGTTTTGTAAAGAGAAATAAACATGAACTAAATTCGGATTGTTAATGAGAAAAAATGTCAACTACAGTACTTGCAAATATAGGAAAGATTTTGTATAATCACTGTTAGTGTAAGCTAACAAGATTATCAAAGTTATAATAATACTATAAAGGAGGTAAAATAAATAAGCAGAAGGTTACTATTCAGGTAGAAACACGCATTTACTGCGTGTTTCGTATGAAAAAATATATTTCCAAATGTTTAAGCCCCTTCGCCAAAGGTGAATTGTAATGGGCTTAAACGTAACTGTTCAGGGTTCTGAACAGTTACAGCAGAAGTAAAGATTTAGGTCTCTGTTTAGCAGGTGACAACACAAAATTCAGTTAAAGTTGTATTATTTGTAAAGGAGTAATTTTAAAATGAGAAAGAACATGAAAACAAAGATTATTTCTGGAGTTATGGCAGCAGCTATGTGTGTAAACATGGTGCCTGTTTTGGCAAATGCAGAAGAGGTAAATCAGACAGACTATAAGTATGTTATGATGAATATCCCTTATGGAGATTTCTATGCATCAGAAGGGTTAGCACAGAACAGTTACTATGATGTAGTATCCACAGCAACAACAACAAAATTTCTGGGTACAACAGGATTGGCAAAAGGTACATATAACAATGGAACAGATATCCTTGGTGTAATTTACCCGGTTGCTATGACAGCAGAAGATTACAATGACTTGAAGAGTGCCACAAAAACTGAAAATGACAGCTATTATTTTGTAGACTATGTGGGTACACCAAAGACATACAAAACATTAGACTATGAAAATAATACATATACATTTTCAAAAGCAAGTGGAACAGAGGTTAGTTCGGAAGGATTATCTGTAGACAACTATACAACTGGTAGTTCTTATGGTGATTATCAGATTGATATTGTTGGAGCGAAGACACAAGATGCAGTCACCATTGGTGAAAATAAAGGAGTAACCGTTGCAGGTGCGGTAATAGAGTTTAGTGATGGAACTTCCTATGGAATGGGAGCAATGGAGAATCTTTGGTGGGGAACCAGAGTAGAAAATCTTGAAATTGCATGGTCTACTCCAGAAGGAAAACAATTAAAAAATCATGGAGGCGGCTTATTTAAACAGTTCGCAACAAATGGAAAGACACTAACAAATGTAAAATTAATTACAGATGTGGGTATTTACAATATTGGATGTAATTTAACACTTGATACTTTCTATAATGGAACAGGCAGTTTTGCTGCAGAAATAACAGATGCTTCTACACTTAGTGTTTCTGTTCCGGAAGAATTAAAGGATGTTGCTGTTAGCGTTTCTTATAAAGAAGGAAGAGCTACTGTTTATGTGGCAGAAAAGCAGAGTATCGTAGATGGTAAAGTCGTTTTAAAGGATTTACCGGCAACAGAGACAACATATACAGTTGATATAAACAGTTCTAATTATGCAGTGAAGCAATTATCCGTTGTATATGGTGAGCCTGTAACAGACACAAGTGTAACAGCAGAACAGAAAGAAAAATTAGAAGCTTTAGTTGTTAGTGGTTCTGCACTAGTTAGCAATGATGCAACTTTAACTCTTCTTGCCAGCCATGTAGTGGAAGCACAGGAATTATTGAAGAATACAGCTGCAACAAAAGCAGAAGCAGATGAATTAATTGGTGAGTTAGAAGAATTAATTGAAGAGGCAAAGAAAAATAGCCAGCCAACAACTTCAGGAGATGAAAAGAATGAGCAAAATCAAGGAGTTACTGTAAAAAAAGGTACAGTTTACACAGTTGGAAACTTAAAATATAAAGTGACAAAGGCTGCTACCAATGGAATGGGAACAGTAACAGTATCTTCAACAAAGAATAAAAAATTAACATCAGCAACTGTCCCGGCAACTGTAAAAATAAAAGGAGTGTCATTTAAAGTGACAGCAGTTGGAGCAAATGCATTTAAGAGTTGTACAAAACTTAAAAAAGTTACAATTGGAACAAATGTAACTTCTATTGGAAAGAATGCATTTAATGGTGATAGCAAGATAACAACAATTACGATTAAAGCCAAGAAGATTAAAACAATGGGAGCAAATGCATTTAAGGGAATCAAAAAAACTGCAACAATAAAAGTTCCTTCTGCTAAGAAATCTGCATATAAAAAGCTGGCAAAGAGTGCTGGATATAAGGGAAGTATAAAATAAAGAAGTAAAAAAACGAATATTCGGAATATTGAAAAACAAAAGATACAAGTAAATACAAGCAATAATTTCAGCCCATTTATATTCTCCAAAAGGAAATGTAGATGGGCTGATTTTATTTTGTCTACCAATTCATAATATTTTTAGTCATGATATATATTCTATAAAGCTATGAGCTACATAATGGAATGGTAACTTTATTAGAAAAAATAAATATATTTCCACAAAAAACTTGACATAATATTTTTGAAAGAGTATAATTGCTATCGTTGACTAGAAATGAAAAAATAAACAAAGGAGAGAACAATGATGCTGAAAAAGAAAATTTTAGCAATGGCACTTGCAGGAGGACTTGTACTGGGAGGTGCTGTGTCAGTAGATGCAGCTTCGCTTATGAGTGTAAAAACATTATCTTTGACATTACGAAAGGTACCGATATTAGCAGATAAAGCAGTTGCAACTACCTGTTATGGCAGAGGTTGTGATAATGTAAATAAATATGAAGCCTATGTTAAGCTTGTGGTAACTGGTACAAAAGGAGAAAATGCATATAGTAATAAGACAACAAGAACAGGATGGGATGCTGTTTCAGGTGAAGGAGAGAAAGGTCTTTGTAAATTATCTTTTAGTTACCGTCAAATCCAACGGGCAGATAGCAGCCATAAGGGAAAGAAAAATAAATCCAGTTCATCATGGGATGAAAGCATTAATAAGAGTGCATGGAGATCATAAAGTCAAAACTTTACAGTTGATAGAAAAGAGTCAATATGTTGTAAAATTGGCTCTTTTTTGTTAAACAAGGTTACAATGAAATCCCAATCATGTTGGAAAGGAAGAAAGTAAATTGAAATTTATAAATCTGTTGATAAGAAATATTTTGCATCTTGCGAAAAAGAGGAAATATTCTTTTGTAGTTGTAATGACCAGCATTACTGTTATTTCTTATGGGGTATTATTTTATGCTGGATATTTATTATATTATTACTATATTGATGGTAAAGTGACAGACACTATTCATATAGAATTGAATAATCAGATACCCAAAGAAGAGATACAACATATATTAGCCTCCTTTAAAGAACAAGGAAGAATGTGCATTATAGTTTCGGAAAATCCTTATAGAGAATGGGAAGCATACGGTGAACTTACGGAGGAGATTGTTGATAGCAGGGCACAGTTTGTTGGGGCTTGTTTTGATTCCTATGAAGGAAGGTTGTTGGCAGGAGAAGGTTATAGCATAGATGAGGAGAAGGCTTGTTTATTAGTGTCAAGTTTTATACTGGAATATGGTAAGCTTGGCAGAACCATAGGGATGGGGAAAAATCCTGTAGGGCGAGAAGTGGAAGTAAAAGGACATAAAATGAAAATTATAGGTACGAAGGACAATTGTAGTGATGCAGATTATGAAGTTCCTATCAATTACTATATAGATAACTTTAAGACCAAATACATACAGGTATCTTATATAAAAGCATTGGGAAATAAGGATAAAGAACGGATAAAAAAGGAGTTAGAGAGCTTTTCAGGGGTAAAGAATTATCACATAGAATCCCAAATACCTGCCCTGTTAAATTACAGTTTCTGGTTGGAATTTGGAGAAATACTTCTTATCTTTCTTATTATGACATTGAATTTATTTTTTATTCTTTTATTCTGGATCCGGTCAGAGAAACGAAAGTATAACATCTATGCTGTATTAGGCTGCAGCAAAAGAAAGCGGAATTTACTATTGATTGCACAAAATGGTGTATTGTTGCTGGCAGGTGAAATAATAGGAGGCATTATTTACATGCTTACCTGTGGTGTACTCTCAAAACTGGAGATAGCATATAGTGGAGATTTAAGTATCTATGTGAAGATACAGGGCATCTATTATCTGCTGGTCATGGTTTTCTTGACAATAGTTACATGGAATGCCAATAGAAAGCAGGAAATTTATGTGGTAAAGGAGTAGAAGATGAACAAGACTAAATTGTGGTTACGGCAAATTACAAAAAATAAAGGGTATTATATTTTCCTGACAGCAGAGGTGGTAATTGTCTTATTGATACTGGTGTCCATGATTGGAAAACTTCAGGCAATGTATGCCACAAAAGAACTTGGAAATGCAGTTATAGATAAAAATGTATACGCTTTTTCAGAATATGGCTATTATGAAGAAAATACAACGGAAGTGGACAAATGCCTTGACAAATATAATGTAATAAATCTGCGGACTTGCAGCCTGACTATGGATCCCATGGGGAAACGTCTATTTATGCTTGGTTATAGCGAAGAGCTATTCGATGTATATTCTCCAAAGCTGGAAGATGGAGAATGGATAGATAGTAAAAAAGAGTATGAGTATATCCCGGTAATTGCATCAGGAGATAAGTATCAGGTAGGAGAATGCTTTAAAACAGAGGAACCACAACTTACTTTTCAGGTTGTTGGAATTATCTCATTGGAAGAATATGTGCTTTTAACAGGAGTTGGAGGAACTACGGGATATGCCAGCTTAAGCGAAGTATTTTATAAAATTTCCTCCAATTTTATCGTTCCCTGTGACTGTGAACATTTAAAATGTGTCCGAAAGGAACAGGTAGATTCAAGAACAGAATGGGGTTCAAGGTTAATATTGCTTCCGGATGAATTGGCAGACAGGGAAGAGGAGATTGTAAAAGAGATTAATCAATATGGATATATAACCAATGTGAAGAAAATGAGTGAAAATTATAATGTATCCAATCGGGAATTTTGTATTGTAAATGGCATTGTGTTATTTGTTTTTTCTATCATTACATTAGCTGGTGTTGGTGGTATCAATAACATGGTGGAACTGAAAAATGAGAAACGGATGACCATATATTATATGTATGGATTCACCAAGAGAAAGTGTATGCTGTATACTTATCTTGGTACGATTATACCATTAGTATTAGGGGAGTGTATCTTTGTTTTTTGGTATTATCATGGGCTGGATGAGACATATACGGTTGATTTGCTGGAAATAAATATGTTTACCTTTGTGGCAGCGGCAGTATATCTTGTAATATTATTCCATATCACAATTATTCCAGAGATGATACGGCTTGGTAAAAAGGATTTGTTCGCTTTATATAAGCAGAAAGTGTAGGTTTGTAAATGGGAATTGTAATGAAAAATATTGGGAAAGAAGTGGTTTCTTCCCATGAAAAAAAATGGATTCTTGAGAATGTAGATGTGAAAATTAAAGAGGGGGAAATGGTTGCCATAATTGGAAAATCTGGTGCGGGAAAATCCACATTGTTACATATTATTGGTGCTGTGGATAAGAAGACAACAGGAGAGTATTACATAGATGGCCAGAATATAGACAAATTAAAAGATAGTAAAATTGCAAAACTGCGGAATCAGACATTTGGATATATTATGCAGGATTTTGGGCTGCTCAATGAAGATACCGTCTATG
This sequence comes from Clostridiales bacterium, assembly GCA_014799595.1. Classification (GTDB taxonomy): domain Bacteria; phylum Bacillota; class Clostridia; order Lachnospirales; family Lachnospiraceae; genus CAG-411. The sequence goes on from JAAVHR010000089.1 coordinate 14,374, forward strand.
AAAATATTATTCTTCCCTATCTGCTGGGAAGCCAGAGCAGAAAGAATATAAAGGAAAAGGCTTATGAAAATATGGAAATGCTTGGTATAAAAAAGCTGGCATCCCAGAAAGTAGAGAAATTATCGGGTGGAGAAAAACAAAGAACTGCCATAGCCCGTGCATTGATGATGGATCCAAAATATATACTTGCAGATGAACCAACAGGAGCATTAGACAGTAAAAATACCCAGCAGGTTATGAAGATTCTTCGGGATTTACAAAAATTGGGAAAAACTATTATTATTGTTACCCATGATATGGATGTAGCCAACTGCTGTGATAGAAAAATATGCATTTTGGATGGTCATGTGGTGTAACAGTTCAGGTAGGTCTGCACACTCCGCTGTGCGGACCGTAAAAAAAACTAAAACAGGATTGGAATTGGGCAATTTACATGCGAAGCTTGCCCAATTCCGTAACAGGTCAGTCCTCTGGCTGAACTGTTACCATGTGGTAGAAAAAGAGAAAATCAACCATTGACTTTTCTTGGTAATTCGCATATAATCAAAATATCTGTTTCCTATGCCAAACAGTTTCGTGAATTGTTTGGCATAGAATAATAAAGACATAGGACGATGACGAAGAGAAGTAGTACAGATTATCGTTTCCAGTGAGTAGAGGATAGTGGGAACTCTATAAAGTGAATCTGTATGAATAACACTTTACCAGTTGCAATCTGAAAGATACTTACATTGAATAGTGAAAATAGAGGTAATATTTAGTAGGTGAGCCGTTTGGTTATGCGTTAAATAACCGGTTTCTAACCAAAAAGTGACTGTAAACAGTAAGTCGGGTGGTACCGCGGATATAGATTCGCCCTGAACATATTTTTTTTGATATGTTCAGGGCTTTTTCTTTTTTGGAGTATAGCCTGCAAGAGCAGCTTAGTGCAGTGTTTCATACTTGTAATCGCCTATAAAACACACATGCCTCGCAAGCGAGGCACCACTATATATGAAAGGAGTTTTAAGCAAATGGAAACAAATACAAACAATCAATATCGTAACAGAACCTTAGATGCCATCAGCGAAGCGGATGTAGATGCAACCCTAAGAGTAGCAGGCTGGGTGGAGAATATACGTGATCATGGGGGGGTATCTTTCATTGACCTAAGAGATATGTATGGTGTCTTGCAGGTGGTTATCCGTGATGCAGCTTTGTTAGAAGGCATCAACAAAGAAGACTGTATCAGTGTAGAAGGTCTTATTGAGCATAGAGATGAAGAAACTTATAATCCTAAGATACCAACAGGAACTATTGAATTAGATGCTAAGAGTGTACAGGTGCTTGGAAAGGTATACAGCCAATTGCCTTTTGAAGTAATGACAAGTAAGGAAATCCGTGAGGATTTACGACTAAAATACCGTTACTTGGATTTGCGTAACAAGAAGGTAAAGGACAATATGATTTTCCGTTCCAATGTAATTTCTTTTTTAAGAGAGAAGATGACAGAAATGGGATTCTTAGAGATTCAGACTCCTATTCTTTGTGCATCCTCACCAGAAGGAGCAAGAGATTATATCGTACCTTCCCGCAAATTCAAAGGTAAATTTTATGCACTTCCACAGGCACCACAGCAGTATAAGCAGCTTCTTATGGTGTCAGGATTTGACAAATATTTCCAGATTGCACCATGTTTCCGTGATGAGGATGCCCGTGCAGACCGTTCTCCAGGAGAATTTTATCAGTTAGACTTTGAAATGAGTTTTGCAACACAGGAAGATGTATTCCGTGTAGGAGAAGAAGTGCTTACTGCAACTTTTGAAAAGTTTGCACCAGAAGGGGCAGCAGTAACCAAAGGACCATATCCTGTAATCAGTTATAAACAGGCAATGTTAGAGTTTGGTTCCGACAAACCAGATCTTCGTAACCCACTTCGTATTATTGATGTGACAGATTTCTTCCAGAGATGTACTTTTAAACCATTCCACAAAAAGACCGTTCGTGCTATCAAAGTACATGCAGATATGTCCAAAGGATTTCATGAGAAATTATTGAAATTTGCACAATCTATTGGAATGGGCGGACTTGGATATTTGGAAGTAAAAGAGGATATGAGTTACAAAGGACCAATCGACAAATTTATCCCAGATGATATGAAAACAGAAATCAAAGACTTAGCTGGATTGGAAGTAGGAGATACTATTTTCTTTATTGCTGATACAGAGAAGAAGGCTGCCATTTATGCGGGACAGCTTCGCAATGAACTTGGTATACGTCTTGACTTATTAGAGAAAAATGCATATCGTTTCTGCTTTGTCAATGACTTCCCAATGTATGAATATGATGAAGAACAAAAGAAGATTATCTTTACACATAATCCATTCTCCATGCCACAGGGTGGATTGGAAGCATTAGAAAATAAAGAGCCAGAAGAAATTTTAGCATATCAATACGATATCGTATGTAATGGAGTAGAATTATCCTCTGGAGCAGTCCGTAACCATGATCTTCAGATTATGGTAAAAGCATTTGAAATTGCAGGATATTCCGAAGAGGATTTAAAGGAAAAATTCGGAGCCTTATACAACGCCTTCCAGTTTGGTGCTCCACCTCATGCTGGTATGGCACCGGGAGTTGACCGTATGATTATGCTTCTTCGTGAGGAAGATAACATTCGTGAAATTATTCCGTTCCCAATGAATGGTAATGCACAAGATTTGATGTGTGGTGCACCAAACGAAGTAACAGAGATGCAGCTTCGTGAGACACACATTAAGATTCGCCAATAGTTGCTATTATGGTAACCGTTCAGGTAGGTTTGCACACTCTGCTGTGCAGACCGTATAAAAGAATAAAACAGGAAAGGAATGGGGCAATTTACATGCAAAGCTTGCCCCATTCCGTAACCGTTCAGCCGGAGGTGAGCGGTTACTTATTATGAGATTCTATTTTGCACCAATGGAAGGTATTACCACATACTTGTATCGGAAACTGCATCACAAGTATTTTGGGGGAGCAAAAAAATATTTTGCTCCCTTTATATCGCCTACCATGCATGGCAGTTTTACGCCAAGAGAGAAAAAAGATATCCTGCCAGAACACAATGAGGGAATCGTTATGGTTCCACAAATCCTAACAAATCGGGCAGATTATTTTATGGAAGCCGCCAAAGAATTATATGATTATGGATATCCAGAGGTAAATTTGAATCTTGGATGTCCCTCAAACACTGTGGTGACCAAGTGTAAAGGCTCAGGATTTCTAAGTGAAACTTATCAGTTAGAAAAATTTTTTGATGAAATATTTAAAAAAGCCATAGGAAAGATTTCTGTGAAAACCAGAATTGGAAGATATGATGAAGAAGAATTTGAAGAATTACTAAGAATTTTTAATCAGTATCCAATAGAAGAACTTATTATACATCCAAGAGTACAGCAAGATTATTATAAGAATCCTGTCCATACGCATGTGTTTTTAGAGGCAATAGAAAAAAGTAGGAATCCTCTTTGTTATAATGGTGATATCTATACCAAAGAAGATTATCAAAGTCTTATAGAACAATGTCCAAAACTTCAAAGTGTTATGCTGGGAAGAGGGGTTCTTGCGAATCCAAATTTATTTCAGGAGATACAAACAGGAGAATTAATTTCCATGAATAATTTCTGGGCATTTCATGATGAACTGTATGAAGAATATCAACAGGCAATGGGAAATAATGCACTGTATAAGATGAAAGAATTGTGGATATATATGGGAAATTTATTTCCAGATGTGGATAAGATAAAAAAGAAAATTAAAAAAGCACAGAAAAAAGAAGATTACCAAAGATGGGTACAAGAATTGCGGCATCCTGGGTGAAAGTAACAAGAACAGTTAGAAGAAAAATAGTTACTGTTCACTCACAAGCTTGACACTTGCTGTCAAGCTATGTGCCAAGAAGATAGAACAGTCAAGAATCCAGTTTTTCGCCGAAGGCGAATTATTAATAGGCTGGATTCCATTACAGTGTGAACTATAACAAAAAATAGGACAACGATACAAAACAATATAAGTTTTGTGTAGTTGCCCTATTTTTTATAGTTACAGTTTAAATTCTTTTAATTTAGACCAGGTCATGGAACGGCCTTTAGAATTCCTTTTTATAAAGTACAATGCCTGATCTGCGTTATTTAGTGCCTGATCGATATCTTTCTGGGTGTTACCGGAATATTCTGCAATACCAATAGAGCAGGAGAGTTTTTTGTCCGCTGGAATGGAAATCTTTGTATGAAGGTATTCCTCCAAAGAATTGCGGAACCCATCTCCAATATGCTCATATATCTTGTCTGCTATAGTAAGTCCGTATGCTTCGTTTTGGTCTGGAATTACGATAAGAAATTCGTCTCCGCCGTAGCGAATGGTATATCCCTTATCACCCATAAGTTCCTGGAAAAGTTTGGTAAAACTTACCAGCACAAAATCTCCTGTATCATGTCCAAAGGTGTCATTGTAATATTTGAAATTATCTAAATCAATATAAAGTATTAAATTTTTACTGCCTTTTTCATGACTAAGCTTATTCTTAATAATGTAGCTAAAACCATGACGGTTGTAAGTTCCGGTCAAATAATCAGTCATAGATACCTTTTCTAATTTTTCGTTCATGTGACGAATCAGATTGTTATCTGTAATACGCTTGATTACATCCATAAGCTGGTTACAGGCAAATTTGAGAGTAACCAGATTTTCGTTGGTCAACAAGGTTCGGTTGCCGGTAAAGTTACGCTGGGAATTCACATGGGAGAGCAGTACATAGTTTGTACTGCCGTCTGAAATTGGAATACCAAGCATGGAAACAATCTTATTCTTTGTAAAAGGCTGCATAACTGGCATAAACTGGAAGAAATTCTTATCTGTCCGATGGGTTAAAAAGCCTCGTTTATATCTTTGGAAAAAATCAAAAATTTTATGTATTTGATTAGCAGAGATAGCAATATCACTATTTTTAAATAGTACAGAATATCCACAGTCATCTTTCTTTAGAAGTACTACCCCTCCAAGACTGTAAGTATTCTGCATTATGGAGATAGCCTGGTTAATCAGGGTGTCCACATTGCTTTCTCTACGGTTTAGGTTTTCCTGCCATATAGTAAGGAAGGAGATATCTTTTTCTCTTTGTTTTAATTTAATTTGTGTGCCTTCAAAATTAGCAATGGATAGTAATTGATCAAAAAATAATTCATGTTTATTAAACTCTAAAATAGTTTTTGGTATGTCCTCTTGGTTTAATAGTGCCATAAGTTTACTGACACACTGCATAAATCCTTGATTTTTATAGTAATCTACAGTTTCTAGAATAATCTCTTGGCGTTTATCATATTTTTCCAACCTTAAGTAAAGATTAGATATGGCAACGGTATAAAGATAATAGGTGTAAAAAACTGTTCCAGGAAGAAGCCATAAAAATTTATATGATAAATCCAGTTCTTTTTTGCAATTTTCCAGATTTCCTTCATATTCATATAGAATTCCCTTTAAGTAATGATATAAGAATAATTCTTCTTCCCAATATTTATAATCAACATCCTCGTTGTCACCAATTAATTGTGTTATATAAATATCCATTTGACCTAAATAATGATAAGATTTATAGTAATCCTGTAGATGAAAATGGCTAATTGCAAGCATAGCATATAATTTGGCTGTATTACAGACCATAAGGTTCTGATAGCCCAGATAGGAGAGCATTTTTAATAGCACTTCAATACAAGGGATAACCGTTTCATAATTCTCAATTACAAAATAATTCATACATATATTATAGAGAGCATCCATGCAGTCATCTGCTTTTTTGGCAATGACAAGATTGCGAAGTGCGATACGGAAATACTGGTCAGCCTTGTCATAGTTTTCCAAAATAATGCAATTATAGCCAATTCCCAGATACATGTGAGCCTGCAAAATTACATCGTTACTGGACACAGTTTCAATTCTCTTTTTATGCATCTGGTAAACATATTCATGAAATCCAGCATCAGAATATATGATGATGTTTTTCATATAGGCTAACATAAGAAAATCATTGTTACCAATTTCTCTGGCAAGAGCAATACCCTTAGAAAAATAGTAAGAATTCTTTTCACCAGTAGCAATTGCTGTTACACTTTCAATATCATTCTCAAATCCCATTGCATACAAATAAGCAAGGTGATTACGGAAACCATAATGTTCTGTGGATTCCAATAATTCAGTAGGTACTGGTATACGGAAATCACATAAAAATGGATCTTTCCAACCGCCAAATTGTGCCATGACATACAAAAGTTCTGCTTTAAAAAGTAAGAAATCGTCTTGTAATTCTTTGGCAATTTTCACACACATCTGATATGAATTTTGTATCGAGTTCATGTGACTGGTAGAAAATTGTGTTTTAATGGATAAATAGTGAAAGTAGTAAGCAACAAGGGAGTTCTCATGATAAAGTTTTAGTTCTGAAATCATCTTGCAGGACATAACTGCTTCTTCCGTATTGTCCATAGCAAGATTTAGTAATGTATAAAGAATTAGAACCTCACAAGCCTGCTGCTCTGTTAATATTGAACGGTTGTGTTCAATTTTATTATATATATCACTAATATAATACCAAGCATCTTCCAAAGCAAGACTATGATACATATTCCAAAGTTTTTTGAGATTCTTTGAAAAGTCTTTTGGTTCAAATATAAAATCCTCTACACTATGCATGGAAATATCACTAGAGAAATGTCCCCATTCTATCAGCATATTGCGATCCTGTATGTATGAAACCAGTTCATTCCAGGTTTCTGAAATGTAAGATCTAATATAAAATGTATCATTATAAATTATGATAAAATGTAAATCAGGTAATTCCTCTTCTAAAAGTTTTAACATCATCTGCACACTGGAAAGAGGAGCAAGATGAAAGGCTGAGATAACCAAAATAAGAGGATGCTGATTGGTAATGTAACGAAAAATATGAATAATATCTAAGAAAACATTCTTATATTCAAAATTTACTTCTACAGATATAATATCTTCAGTACGCTGACATTGCCCATCACGGATATAGGCAGCAAAGGGTTCTATATGTAGAGAATATACTTTACAATCTTCCAGAAATTCTTCTGGTGTCATAGTATCTTGGTAAAAATTAATATAAGACAGACGAATCCAGTTGAAAAAGGGATCATAACAATCACAAATCACATCAGACTGATATTCATGATAATAACAAACAGCAGGAAGTTGTTCTGGTATTAAGCCTAGAAGATCTGCTTTGTTTATTTTTTCATTATCATAGTATTTTATAAAAAGAGCCTGTCTTGAAAGGCTTGCAATAAAATTTTCAATCATCTCCTGAATATTTACTATATATTCCATACCCTATCCTCCATTTCATCCTTCGTCTACTTTTAATACTAACATTTTCATATATACTTGTCAAAGGAAATCATAGCAAGAAAGTAAGAAATTTTAGCTAGGTCTTGTTAATTTTTTGCTTTTTCTAAGGTTTCTTCTATAGCGTTAAGAAGAAGTTGTTGTGTATACTTACTTTCTTCCTCTAAAACAATCTGATCTATTGCCACATTATTGCACAATTGGTTTTCAATATTTGCTAAAGTAGGCTCTAATAGTGGATACATAGCAGATACACTATCATCAATGTTTGAGAAGGTAACACCATTAATATGATTGCTGTCTACAACAACTTCAATATTCAATAAAGTATCATTTAAGGAAAGCTGTGAAGTGTAAACACCGGGAGTATACTCTGCAACCGGGCTGGAATCACCATCCTCATCTTTATGTAACATGAAAATAAGAAGGACAATAAGAAAAATACCTAATACTAGAAAAATACCAGTATAAATCAATTCTTTCCGCTGAATCACCACGATTTTCGTTTTTGACATAAAAACCTCCCGAAAAAATAAAGTTTGTGTAATTTGCTAGATTCTCAATTATTCACGACTTATATTGCAGACCGCTGCTATCGCAGCTNGGAGCCGCTTGGCAGCGTCACCTGTCTGCAATCATCGTCAATTGACCTATTAAGCATGACTAAGTCTTTATGTCTAAGCCTTCGGCTTACATAAGACTTAGTTCATGCTTAAGGCCGTGAATAATCTCGATCAATTATTCTACACACAATTAGTATATGACAGAAAAAAAATAGTATGACCTTCCAAAGGAATATCTGTGAAAATAGACGAAATTGGAAATNGAAAAAAGGAAAAATTCCATGAAAAAAAAGGAAAAAAAGTATTGACAAAAACGCAAACANGCATAAATAGAGGATTTGCGAAAAATGCAAAAAATACTATATATTGTATAAGGAAAAAATATTTGGCACTATATTTAGTAGACAAGAAAAGCTGGATATGCTATAATGAGGAAGATTTAGTTGCAGTGAAAGAATCCTGTTGGATATTTGTTACTGTTCACACCTACGGTGCTAACAGTAACAGAATCCAGCCTATTTATAATTCGCCTTCGGCGAAAGGCTGGATTCATGGCTGTTCTACGTTTTTGGCACATAGCTTTGACAGCAAGTGTCAAGCTTGTGAGTGAACAGTAATGGATATTTTACTGTAGTAAACGAAAGGAAGAAAGAACATGAAGGTTATCAAGCGGGATGGAAATGTTGTAGAATATGATAGAAACAAAATTGTGATTGCAATTCGTAAAGCGAATATTGAGGTAGAAGAAGAGGAAAGAGTTTCTGATAATGATATACAGGGGATTGTGGCATACATAGAAGGNAAACAGNATGANACCATACAAGTNGAAGAGATTCAGGATTTGATAGANCAGAAGCTTATGGCATCNGGAAAGTATGTACTTGCNAAAACTTANATNGTGTATCGTTATTCCAGAGANCTGGTACGTAANTCCAATACCACAGATAACTCCATTATGGGGTTAATNCGNAATAGCAACAAAGACGTTATGGAAGAAAATTCCAANAAGAATGCTGTAATNGCATCTACCCAGNGNGATTTNATTGCAGGAGAGGTNTCNAANGATTTNACAAANAGNATGCTTCTTCCTGAGAAAATTGCAAAGGCACATGAAGAAGGGATTATTCATTTTCATGATTCAGATTATTTCCTGCAGTCTATTTTTAANTGTTGNCTGATTAACATTGAAGATATGTTAGAGAANGGAACCGTTATGAATGGCAAGTTAATTGAAAGTCCTAAGAGCTTTCAGGTTGCTTGTACNGTTATGACACAGATTATCTCNGCGGTGGCAAGCAGTCAGTATGGAGGACAGACAGTAGATATTAAGCATCTTGGAAAATATCTTCGNAAGAGTTATGACAAGTATAAGAAGCACTATATGGAAAGATATGAGGGGCAGATTCCGGATGAATTAATTGAGCAATTTGTACAAGACAGGTTAAAAGANGAATTAAAATCCGGNGTACAGACTATACAGTATCAAATTAATACNTTAATGACTACAAATGGACAGTCTCCATTTGTTACTTTGTTCTTNAATTTAGAAAAAGATGATCCATATATCAAAGAAAATGCTTTNATTATCGAAGAGGTACTTCGNCAGCGTTTAGAAGGGATTAAAAATGAAAAAGGNGTATATGTGACACCAGCTTTCCCTAAATTGGTATATGTATTAGATGANCATAACTGTCTTCNTGGTGGAGAATATGANTANATNACNAAANTNGCNGTAAAATGTTCTGCAAAAAGAATGTACCCGGATTATATTTCTGCTAAAAAAATGCGTGAAAATTATGAAGGAAATGTATTCGGNCCTATGGGCTGCCGTAGNTTTCTGTCTCCTTGGAAGGATGAGAATGGAAACTATAANTTTGAAGGAAGATTTAACCAAGGTGTGGTAAGCTTAAATCTGCCNCAGATTGGTATTATTGCCCAGAAAAATGAAGAGGAGTTCTGGAGATTATTAGAAGAAAGATTATCTCTTTGTTTTGAGGCACTTCTTTGCAGACANAGAGCCTTGGAGGGGACTATTTCNGATGTTAGTCCGATTCACTGGCAGTATGGAGCNATTGCCCGNCTAAAGAAGGGAGAAAANATTAANAAGCTATTNCATAATGGATATTCTACCTTNTCNCTTGGATACATNGGTTTATATGAAGTTACAAAGATTATGACNGGACACAGCCATACAGAGGAAGGNGGTATAGACTTTGCTCTTCGTGTTATGAAACGNCTCCGCCGGGCAACAGATGATTGGAAAGAAGCTACTGGTATTGGATTTGCTCTATATGGTACTCCGGCAGAATCTCTTTGCTATCGNTTTGCAAGAATTGATAAGGAGAAATTTGGNANTATCAAAGATATTACCGACAAAGGATATTATACCAATTCCTATCATGTAGATGTAAGAGAGAAGATAGATGCATTTAGTAAATTTAATTTTGAAAGCCAGTTCCAGGTGATTTCTTCTGGTGGAGCAATTTCATACGTGGAGATTCCAAATATGCGTCACAATTTAGAGGCATTGGAAGATGTGGTGAAATTTATTTATGATAATATCCAGTATGCAGAATTTAATACCAAATCGGATTATTGTCATGTCTGCGGTTTTGATGGAGAAATTATTATCAACGATAAAATGGAGTGGGAATGCCCACAGTGTGGAAATAAAGACCAGAATAAGATGAATGTTACACGTCGTACTTGTGGATATCTGGGAGAGAATTTCTGGAATGTAGGAAAGACAAAAGAAATTGCACAAAGAACATTACATTTGTAGAAAATTTGTACCAGTTTAGGTAGGTCTGCACACTCCGCTGTGCAGACCGTAAAAAAGATTAAAAGAGGAAACCATCCATAAATAATTTTTCAAATTATTTACAGATGGTTTTTTTGTTTGTATCTCAATTCAGCAAATGGTAAATCGTATAATAAATGAAAGTAAAAGAGATGAAAACAACTAAATCTTATCTTTTAGAACAATTTAATATAGTATATTGTATTATACAGATAATGAAGTATAATGTAAATTAAAGGTAACAGTTCAGATAGGTCTGCACACTCCGCTGTGCAGAACGTAAAAAGACTAAAACAGAATTGGAATTGGGCAATTTACATGCGAAGCTTGCATGATTCCGTAACAGGTCAGCTCCCGGCTGAACTGTTACAATTAAAGAAGAAATATATGATAAAATCTTAATGATTGAAAAGGAGATGCAAAGGTATGTTGGAAGAAAAAAATGGATGGTATAGGATAAAAGGAGATAGGCAGTTGCAGGAGGATATGAAGCGGTATAAGGCAGGAACTTTTCAAGATGTGCTGGCAGGTATTCTTTTAGTTGGTCCAGTTATTATGGCAATATCTGGTCTGTCAAGTAATGTAATTATTGGCGTTATTTATCTTATTATGACTGGATGTTTTGATATTATATTAGGAAGCTTTGCATATAGAGGAATATGGGAGCGTAAGAAAATAGAAGAAAGTGATTTTTATGTTTGCACTGTGCGGATTTTGAGAGAATGTCAAGGTTATGGAGGCACATTTATTGATGTAGAAATAGATGGAGAAGAAAAATATCTTCGATGCAGACAGGGAAACCGGGCAATAGATACAGGAGATACCATAACTCTTGTAAAAATAGATTACACCCATTCTCCAATAAAAATCTTTGAAGATAAGGAGGTGTTTGTCTTGGATAATGTGTATACAGAGTATCAGAAAGAACAAAAAGAACTTGAAAAAAAGAATTAAAATAAACAGAGAAGCAAGAAAGGGGAAGGTATGTTGGAAGAAAAAAATGGTTGGTATAGGGTAAAGGGAGATGGGCGGTTGCAGGGAGATATGTTTAAGTATAGAACATCAAATTTTGAGAAAAGAATGAGTGGAGGACTTGCAGCAGGATTTGTGATTGCTGGAATCTGGATAGTAATATCAGATTTTCTCATAGGCTTTTTTATGTTCCTTAGTTTCCTTCTGATTGGTGCATGGTTGGGAAACTATACATATCGAGGAATATGGGAAAATGAAAAAATAGAAAAGAATGATTTTTATGTTAGTACTGTTTTGTTAGTTGCATGGCTTAAAAAAGGACGAGGAAAATTGTGTATAGAAGTGGAAATAGATGGAGAAAGAAGAGTATATTGTTGTCGTGATGGAAGCAAAGAATTGGAAAAAGGAGAAAAGATAACAATTGCAAAAATAGACTATACCAATTCCCCAGTAAAAATTTTTGAAGATAAGGAGGTGTTTGACTTAGATAATATATATCCAGAATATCAGAAAACAAAAGAGTAAAAAATGTAAAAGGAGGAACTATTATGAAGAAAAAATGGATTAGCATATTATGTATTATGATTTTAACTATTATACCATTCGGTGATTTTGGAATACAGATTGCCAAAGCAGAAACAGAAGAAACAACAAAGGCTGTCAAGAGTGAGGAAGAGGAAGAAATTTCCATGAAGTTTATTGATACCCGATATATACATGCCAGTGATGGGACAGTCTGGTCAACAGAGGGAGAAAAGGTGCTGGAACATATTCAGGAAGTAAAAGTTATTTATGAAGACAAAGGAGAGGATTATGTCTATTATTTGACAAAGTTTGGAGAATTATATTTTACTGGTTATACCAGTGGTCGAAGAATAGGAAATAATGCAAAGAACAAACAGGAACATGCATTTTCAACCTATGGATTTCAGGAAGATGCTGCCTGTTTGTTGGTAAAAAATGTAAGAGAATTTGGGGAAGGATATGCCATTCAAAATGATGGCACTTTATATGTCTGGGGGAGACATGCTGGTTACAATTCCAGATTAGTTTCCAGTCAGTTTGATGTAGAGCAGCCAACACGCTGCACCAAAATAGATTATGTAAAAAAATTTTTGATAGGAGGGGCTGCTTATATTGTATTAAAGGAAGATGGTACTGTATGGACAATAGGAAGCAATTATTTTGCACTTATTGGAAATGGAAAACAATCAACACTAAATTCCGGGCAAATGACAAGATTCTATCAGGTATCTATACCAAAAGTAACAGATATTTTTATGGCTGCTGGTTCCCAAAGCCTTGTATGTGCATTAACTGAAGAGCATACATTATATGCATGGGGGACTTCTGAAAATACACAAACAAAGTCTTACGAGTATATAAAATCGCCAACTGTGATACATAAAAATATTGTAAAGATTCAAAAAAATAATATACAAAGCCGTAGAGAACCAAAAGGAAGTTATACGCAGATTTACGGGATTGATTCCTCTGGAAATGCGTACGATCTTGATTATAAAGGATTTTTGGAAGAAAAACAGCCGGAAAAGCTGGATGATATGCAATCTATATATCGGTTGTCTGATGATTCCTCTCAGATGTATCTTGCACTTAAGAGGACAAAAAGTCTTTGGTCATGGGGAAACAATACTTATGGATGTTTAGGAAATGGTAAGACAGAGCCGAGCAAACCAGGAAAAATTCTGGATCATGTGAAGAAATTAGCATATGGACATCTAGGCACCCGGACAGGTCTGGCAGCAATTAATAAAAAGGGAGAGTTGTACTGCTGGGGAGTGTGTTATTATAATCGGGAAAAATACAGTGGATATATAAAAGAACCAGCAAAGGTGGATGATAATGTCTTAGATGTCTGCTTTGAAACAGAGAATGTATATTATGTGAATAAATCCGGTTATGTATATACTTGGAAATTTCAAGGTTTAAGCTGTTTAAATCCCACAAAGCCTATTACAATCGGAGACCGCTATACTGTACGGGTGGTAGAAGAAAAATCCCAAGATGGTATAGCAGGGATTCCTGTGGAGATAAATGGCTCTACAGTAGTAACGGATAAGGACGGATATGCCAGAATGATGGGAATCAACTTAAAATATGGAAAAATTCTGAAAATACAGGTAAATAATAATTCCTATGATTCGGATGTAAGTTATAATTCTTATTCTGGTTGTAAGGAATATTCAAAAGAAAATAATTCCCTAAAGGTGGAATTAAAAGTACAGGAGAATCTGTCCTTTGGCTTAACAGGGTTTAATTGTACCATACCAGAACAGGTTCCTTTGCTGGGAGGGTTACAGACAAAGTTATCCTTTTTTGATGATAATACAAATCTGGATGGAAAGAACAGCTTTCCTTTTGATTTGAGGTATGACCGAGTTTCAGAAACTTATTATGCCTGCATAGGATGGGATACCTATATGAGAGACAATTATGGATATGAAACACCAAAAGATTTGTGGTCTAGTATAAAAAGTATCAAAAATAAAAATGGATTTAAGAATGTAATTTTGCCCGAATTTTATCAAAATGACGATTTTACAGGAAATAGTAAACTTAAAAACGAATTTTCAAAAGATATTAATTTTGGATTTTATGGCTATTTAGAAGGAACAAAAAAATATTTAAAAGGAGAATTGTATGGTTTTGCTGATGGAAGATACAATGGAGAAGTAAATATTTATCCTGGAGGAGTACCAATTTTGTTAAAATTAGATGTTGGAGCAAAAGCGAATCTTGGAGGAAAAATTCTTCAAACAGACAACAAGTCTTTTGAAGGTGAGATAGGGGGGGTATTTCAAATACCAGACATTATGCTTTCTGCAGGAGTGGGAATCCGTAGAGTCTTTGATGTTTCTGTCTATGGACAGTGTTACCAGACCCTCGCATTGGGGAGCAAATCTTGGTCTGGTTCACTGACTGGAAATGCAGGAGTAAGTTACAAATTACTTATGTTTACAGGAAAATACCCAATTATAAATGGCAGCTATTCTTATCCTTTAGGAAGCAGTAGTAAAAAAGTCAGTAGTTATGCCCTTAAAAATACAGACAATACCAGTAAAGAAGAGGACTGTACATTAACTATTGACCGATCCTATCTGGATACCCAGTCCACTTGGAGAGGAGATGAAAGAAAGAACAAGATTCAAGCTTTTGTTTCACGAAATGCCTCAAGTGCAAAGGAAAATGAGAATGTAATTACCCTACAAAAGAGTATTTATGGAAATGCAGCACCACAATTAGTTACCACAGAAGATGGTTTGAAAATGATGGTATATACTACTGATTTAGGGGACAGAAGTACAGGTAATAACACAGAAGTTGTGTATTCCATATATAATGAAAATACCAGTACATGGTCAACGCCAAAGATAGTAGAAGACGATGGAACAGCAGATTTTTCACCTGCAATCGGCACCGATGGAAAAGATATTTATGTTGCATGGGTGAATACAACACAAAAGTTTGATAAAAACGTGGATTATAGGGAAATGGCAGAAAAATGTGATATTGCTGTGGCGAAATATAATGTCGGGAAAGATGTTTTTGAAAGTAGTAAAAACGTTTCTGGATTAGAAA
Organism: Clostridiales bacterium; assembly: GCA_014799595.1. Classification (GTDB taxonomy): domain Bacteria; phylum Bacillota; class Clostridia; order Lachnospirales; family Lachnospiraceae; genus CAG-411. The sequence continues at coordinate 29,689 of JAAVHR010000089.1, forward strand.
AACTAGAAGTGGAAAATACTTCCAATCTGGCAGATATGATGCCTTCTATTACTGTAAAAAATGGGAAAGCTTATGTAGCATGGTGGGCAAATAGTGCCAATGATTTATTTGGAGCAGAGGAGAATAGTACCGATTATGTTGTATGTGCAGATAATGCATCTGGGGAATGGAAGTTAAGAGAGTATGCATCAAGCAGGAATAATGAAATAAAAGCAATAGAAATTGGTTTGCTTGGAGAAGAAGTGGCAGTTGCCTACTCAGTTGGCACCGATGGCAACCCCAATACCTCCAATGATGTAGAAATTTTTGCCGGAAGTTACACAGGAAGTGGAAAAAGAATAACAAATAATAATTTTGCCGAAGATATCCTTTCTTTTGAAAAGATTGGAGGAAAACATGTATTTACTTATTATGGAGCAAATACTATTTTTTCTGCATCAGATTTAAATTCACAAGAACCTCTTGTAACTAATGTAGCATTAAGTGAATATTCCATTATTCAGGGAAAAGAAAGAGATGCCTTGATGTATGTACAGGCAGAAGGAGAGAGTTCTAATATTTATACGCTCTTTTTGGGAAAAGATATGGTAAGTGGAGAGATTCCGGTTACCCGTATAGATGGATATGTGAATTCGGTAAGTGGTTACATGGAACAGGGTATATATAAACTGGCATTTACAAAAACAAAAGCAGCTATTACCAAGGACTCTGTGGAGGAAAATGTAGACTTATGTGTGGCAAATGTCATGGAGTTAGAAGATTTAGAAATTACAGATGTAACTTGTGGAGAAATTACAAATGCAAAAATATTACCAGTAAAAGCTATGGTGCAAAACCACGGATTTCATGAAGCAGCAAAATACACAGTAGTAGCAGAAGTGGATGGAGAAGAAGTTTACAGGGAAATATCATCCACTACAATAGGTATAGGAAAAGACACCATATTAACTTTAGAGTTGCCGTTAAAGCAGCAATTAACCAAGGAATCAGAACTTACTATAACAGTAATTCCAGAATCCCAAAAGGATAGCAATCCAGAAGATAATACATATAAAGTTCGTATAGGTAAGGCTGATTTATCCGTAAAAGTGAGTGAAGTACCATTGTCTGCCAATATAAATCCTTTGGATGTGATAGTAGAAAATAATGGGAATATAGCTGCCACAACAACCCTTCATATTTATTCCAGCGAAAATCCAGATAAGGAATTAAAAACATATTCCGTTGGAGAAATAGAAAAAGGGGAAAACAGGACATTCCAGATTCCTGCTAAGGATATGGCAGTCTTTGGAAATAAGGGGGATTCCCTTATTATTACTGCTAAAGCGGACTGTGAAGAAATATCAGAAACAAACAACAGTGGATATTTTTATTATGAAAAACAGCCAGTAAAAAATATGCAATTATCAAAAGAAAACATAATCTTTGAAACATTAGGTATGACAGAGCAGGTTACAGCTTCCGTGTCACCAGAGGATGCAGACAATAAGGAAATTGTATGGATTTCGGAAAACGAGGATATCGCAGCAGTAACAACCAATGGAGCAATTACTGCCATGTCAAATGGAATTACACAGATAAAAGGGATTGCAGTGGATGGAAGTGAAGTAATGGCTTCCTGTGAGGTGGTAGTACAGGATAATTCTGTAATAGAAACTACCACACCAATTTTAACAGCATCACCAGAGATAACAAATACACCAACCATAACTCCAATAGAAACTCAGACACAACAAGTAACACCAACACCAAGAGCTGATAAAGTGACGATTTATTATGCCAATAGCAGTTGGAGGAATGCCAATATTCATTACAAAATAGGAGAAGGAGACTGGACAAGTGTACCAGGAGAGAGAATGGCAGAATCCAGCGAACAGACAGGATATACATGGAAGTATGAAGTGGATATGGGGACAAGTAACACCATAACTTTATGTTTTAACAATGGGGAAGGAATTTGGGATAACAATGGTAATCAGGATTATACCATAACAGGATTTGGGACCTATGGAATTAAAGATAGTAAAGTAATAAAATTGGTTGAAGAGAATATACCAGTAAGAACAGAAGTTCCAACTCCAACATCTACTCCAAATACAAATGCAATAACAATTTATTATGCCAATAGCAATTGGACAAATGCAAATGTCCATTACAAAGTAGGAGAAGGAGACTGGACAAGTGTACCAGGAGAGAGAATGACAGAATCCAGCGAACAGACAGGATATACATGGAAGTATGAAGTGGATATGGGAACAAGTAACACCATAACTTTATGTTTTAACAATGGAGCGGGAATCTGGGACAATAATAACAACAGAGATTACACCATAACAGGAGTTGGTATATATGGAATTAAGAATGGAGTGATCACTAATTTGGCGCCTGTTATTACACCAGAGATAACCACAACACCTCAGATTATCAATACACCTAAAGTCACTAGGACACCACAAGTTACCAGGACACCAATGGTCACTCCTACACCAAAGATAACCAGGACACCAGAAATAACAACAACCCCGCAAGCTACAACATCAGTAGAACCAGGAAAGGTGACCATTTTTTATGCAAATGATAATTTTAGACCAGCATACATTTACTACAGAACAGGTGGGGAAGATTGGAAAATTGCATCAAGAGCTCAGATGAGCAGATCATACGAGAAAAATGGGTACACTTGGAAGTATACTTTAGATTTGAAAGAAAACGAAAAATTAACAGTGTGTTTTTCTAATATGGAAGATAATTATAATGAGGAAAAAGAATGGGACACAAAGAATGGCTCTTACTATCAGATAGCAATTCCTGGGGTATATGGAATAAAAAATCAGGAGATTCGGAAATTGCATCCTCCGACAACACAATACTATGATACATTAACTATTTACTATAGCAACAGTAAAGTCTCAACAATTGGTGTAAGAATGTATTATAGACCAAATGCTATGTGTAGCTGGCAACAGGCTGACATGGAAAAGACATCTGATATGGAAGGTTATGAATATGCGTATTTGATAGAGCATGCCGTTCCTAGTATGGAAATAAAATTTAGATGTATTACTGGCTATTATTATTATGAAGATATTCCGTATCTTGAAGTACGTGATCCAGAATGGCCATATACCTATCAAATAGGTGTTTTGGGAATGTATGGTATCAAAGATGGTGTGATAGAAAACCTAGATGATTTAGACGACATAAACTAGTGAGAAAGAGCAAATGTATGGCTGGAGATGAAATTTTATAGGTTCTGGATTGCTGACTTGGCAAAGTAATATAGAGGATACCTAATTAAAAAGGAGCATTTTGAATGAGTGAGAAAGGCAAAGTTATGTTAGAAGAAAAAAATGGATGGTATAAAGTAAAAGGGGATATGCGGTTGCAGGAGGATATGAAGCGGTATAAAGCAGGAACCTTTGCAGATGTGCTGGCAGGTTTTCTTACCATAGGTTGTATGTTTTTGGGAATATGTTGGCTGACAACTAATATAATTATGGGAATTATGGGGTTCAGTAGTGGTTTGTTTATTGGAGTTATGATAGGAAGTTTTGGATATAGAGGAATATGGGAGCGTAAGAAAATAGAAGAAAGTAATTTTTATGTTTGCACTGTACGGGTTTTGAGAAGATGCCAAGGTTATGGAGGCACCTTTATTGATGTAAAAATAGATGGAGAAGTAAAATATCTTCGATGCAGACGGGGAAATCGGGCAATAGATACAGGAGATACCATAACTCTTGTAAAAATAGACTACACCCACTCACCAATAAAAATATTTGAGGACAAAGAGGTATTTGTCTTAGATAATGTATATCCAGAGTATCAGATAGTACAGGATAAAGATATAAATTCCTAATTCACAAAAATATAAACAAAAAGAGACTTCTGTGTTGTGAAATATTTTCTAAAAAAATCCAAGCACAACAGGAAAGTCTCTTTTTTGTAACTTTATTTAACTATTCATAACTATTCTTCCAATTCTGTTCCAAATACGATATCTTTCATATCTTCAACATCATCTGTATCTTCTGGAACTACCAAATCCTCTGTTTTTTTAGCATCCTGTTTAGCTTTTATGACTGTCTTATTCTCCTGGCTTCCATGCAGCAAATCTGCAACTGCGGTGATAGATACATAAGCAGCAGGATCTAGTTGTTTTACAATTTCTTTCAACTTTACAATTTGGAACCGGTTCAGAACCACATAGAGAACGGTTTTATCTTCACTGGAATAAAATCCCTGTGCTTCTATCACAGTAATACCACAAGTAAATTCATTTGATATAGCAGTGCCAATGTCTTCTGGACATGTAGTAATAATCATGGCAGCTTTGGAGCTGTCAATACCATCCACAAGAAAGTCTACTGTTTTTAAGGCAGCCGCATAAGTTACAATGGAATAAAGAGGAAGTATCCAGCTTCCAATGGTAATTCCACAAATAATATAAAGGATGACATTGTAGAACATAACAAAGATTCCAACAGAGGTACCAATTTTCTTCGCAAAAATAACAGCCATTACTTCGATGCCATCCATAGCACCGCCATGACGAATTGCCAGACCGCTTCCAATACCGGAAATCAAACCGCCAAACAAGGCACAGAGAAATAAGTCAGTTCCTGCCAGTGGAGAGGCAATACTCACATCAATTGGCAGAACATCCGTAATAAGCCATGCAAAAATAGAATAAACAGCCACTGCATAGATGGCATAGACAGTAAAGGAAGTACCTTGTTTCTTTAAACCATATAAAAACAATGGAATATTTAGAAGAATCAGAAAGAAGGAAAGAGAAAAACTTTCCGGCGTGACCTGTGACAGTAAAATAGATGTACCAGAAATACCACTATCATAGAGCTGTACAGGTGCAATAAAAATAGTTACGCCAATTGCATTGATAATACCTGCAATGGTTAAAAAGAAAAAATTTCTCCAACGTAAGTTTTTTTTAATTTTTTGCTTCATTTTTTTAATCAATCCCTTTCATTTATAGTGTCACCTGAGGCGACATGTCTGTTTACTTTACAACAATTTGGTCATGCCATCCATATTTTATGGAAATTTTGTAACAGTTCAGCCATGTCATTCATATTTTGCCAGAATATACAACATGACTAAAAGTATTATAAATTGGCTGGCAAAATATTCATGTATGGCGTTAAGCATATAAAAGTATATGTGC
>JAAVHR010000090.1 GCA_014799595.1 Clostridiales bacterium
ATTTCCTTAGGGAAACTGTGCCCTTTTTTAGGTTTATTTGATATTTTCCCAAAATCTCACAATATTTAATTATTAAACTTCAAATCTTAATTTTTTATTGAGAATCCGAGAGGATATTTATGTCTGTTATATCTTTTGTTTTTTTATGCTTAAGGTCGTCAATAATCTCGGTTTATCTCTTCCAGATTCCTGTCACAAGCACTGTCATATCATCAAAAGCATCCTGTTCACATTGGCTTTTTGCAAAATCCAATATATTTTGTGCAAGTTCATTTGGATTTTGACATGTTTGAGAGAGTATAAATCCCTGAAAAAATTGTTCTTTTTCCACACAAGGAGCTGCATCTAGCACACCATCACTTAAAAGAATAATATAGTCCCCATGATATAGTTTCTTGGAAATATCTTCATACTCCACCTGATTGAATACTCCCATAGGTAATGTAGAAGAACTAATAGTTTCCACCCAGTTATCCCTTTTTATAAATGCTGTTGCTGCTCCCATTTTTACAAATTCACAAACACCAGTATATAGATTTATCATAGCCATGTCTAAAGTAGAAAATCTCTGCTCTTCAGATTCTAATACCAAGATAGAATTGATAAAACGAATGGTTGTTTTCTCTGCTACTCCTGCTTCCAGAAAAGTTTCCAGCAGCTCAATCACCCATGTGCTTTCCTGACAAGCTGTCTCTCCACTTCCCATGCCATCCGCTAAAGACATAACCATAACTCCACTATCCAGCCGTACAAAAGAGAAATTATCTCCAGAAATCTCCTCTCCCTCCTTATTTATTCTCGCTAATCCCGTTATTGCATGAAACTGAGTGTCTTCCAACAATATAATCTTTTCGTATTCTCCACCCAGTACATGATGACATTCCATAGAAGGAACAAAACTTCTTTCCATTAACACACTGATACAATTTGATAATTCTTTTGTTGTAACACAGACACCTTTTTTCCCTTTTGCTACAAGATGTACTTCACGAAATCCATTGTTCTTTTTTATTTGTTCTATTTTTTTTACCATTATCTGATTTCTCTTTAATACAGCTATAATCTCCTTCTTTTGCTCCAATGACATAATATCTTCTTGTGTAGTATCTCCTTGGAAATCCCGCAATAACTGTCCTACATCCCGAAACTGTTCTGCTATGGCTTCTCTACTCTCTGCCAAACGGTTCTGCCACTCTAATCGTATATGAACCATTCGTAGTGCCTGATTTGTTTCCTGAATATAGCTGTCCAGATAATCACATTTATTTGCGAAATTCACTGGCAAATCTCCAATTTCTATAATCCCCCGCTCTCTTGCCGGTTGTAAAAGGCAACCGGCTGTATTATATTTCTCATGTCTGGTATATCCAAGGCATCTATTTGACTTTTCACAATATATACAAAGAGAATCTGTCACCTCACTTAACACCTGCTCCATATCTCCTTCTTCCACCTGAATCCGCTTATCTGCTAATTCCATAAAAGCTTTGGATAACCGAAAAAAAGGTTCTGCTGCCTGGCTCAACCGTCTTTTTATTTGTTTTTGCATCTGTTCTACATCCTGTTCTTCCTCTCGCCCAAGATCCAAATCTATAGGCATTATCCATTTTGCTGGTAAGAACCAAAATAATACAATTGCAGCTACTACTGCCCTTACTTTTCCCGCATCCCATAAAGTTTCATCAAAATATTTACCAAGAACAATATACAAAAGTAAAAGGGTTGTCCCGCTAACAAATTTACCCAGTTCTCGAAACATCCCAGCTCCAATTCCTAATAATGAAAGAATACCAAGTGTAGCAAATCCCTCTTCCTTAGGGAGCAAAAATAATCCTGCTATAGCTCCAGCCAGACTCCCTGCCCCTGCACCATATTTATATCCAAAAAATAGTACCAAAAAAGAAAGAAGCATAGACAACAATACAAATTCTTTACTTTCCCAAAAAGGAATACCATAAATCACGATACTTCCCAAAACAATTCCAGAAATCAATTCTTCATTTTTTATGTATGCTGCAGATTTTCCTATTAGCAAACTATGTATCCCCACATATAGAATATGGCAAAAAACTACTGCTAATAACCCTTCCAGCAACATCATAATCATATCTGTACTATAAAGTACACTCTGCTTACTCCAGAATCCCTCAACCAACAGTACCATACTTCCGCCTATTATTCCATAATAAGGGAGTGTCAGTTTCCATACTTTTTTTTCCGCAAATACCACAACCAATGCACAAAATATCAATATAATGCCATATTTTACAACCTCTACAGAACTATAACTACTTCCTATACCCAGCAGTAAACTGATTAAATACCATATCTTAGGAAGTTGTCCCTCATAACAAACTGCCATAAAAAATCCAACTACAAATGGCTGGATTCCCAGTACATTTATTCGCCCTACAAAAAAACTAATTAATAGAAGCAAACTACCTCGCTCCCCTAATCCTTTGATTCTCATCTGGATTTCCACCTTTCTATCTTTCTATCTTCCTTCTTTTGTTATTGTATATAGAACTTAAGATAAAAAAGGTCATAATTTGTCTTCACCTGCAAAAAATCTTTCGACAAAAGTTGTTACAATATAGGACGAACTTTCCTATAAAGTAAAAAAGACCAAGATATAAAAACTTTTATATCTTGGTCTTTTTACAAGACAAATATTAAAGTAGCGGGAACTGGATTTGAACCAGCGACACCACGGGTATGAACCGTGTGCTCTAGCCAACTGAGCTATCCCGCCAAAAATTGTCTATCTCAAAAACAGACAAATAATATTATACATTGTAATTCTTATTTTGTCAACAAAAATTATTATCAATTTTTATCTGTTGTATGAATACGTTACTGTTCACTGTAGGACTTTGCACTTGCTACAAAGTCCGTAAGAATAAGTAGTGGTAGAGAAGAATCCAACCTTTCGCCGAAGGCGGACTATAAATAGCCTGGATTCGTTACTACGAGCACTGCACGTGTGAACACTAACTGAATACCATCTGTGCACATCCTAAGCGGAGCGTTTTTACTTTATAGGATGAACTTTCTTATAAAGAAAAAAGAGCCACGCCTCACACGCAGCTCCACATCTCATATCCGAAACCCCAAACAATTAACCTCAAAACCCTTTCATGTATAAAACAAAAAAGCAATTATTCTTCTGCTTCAAAAATCACTTCATTCTCATATACAAGCCCAAATTTTTCTCTTGCCATGTCTTCAATGTATTCTTTACTATTTACATATTCTTTTAGTTCTTCCATATCCTTTTGTTCTTCTTCTAAACTCTTTTTTTCTTTTTGATAAGTAGCAAGAATTTCTTTCTTATTCTCCAGTTCTTGCTCCAAATTCACTCTCGCAAAACATACCGCTCCAAAAATGGCTATGGTAAACACCAGAACCAATGCCATATTATTTCTCTTAGTTCGCATTAATTTACGTTTTCTCTCCCTCATCAGATCGCCTCTCTTCCTTTTTGGTATTGTAACAGTTCAGCCGGAGGTTGACCTGTTACGGAATTGGGCAAGCTTCGCATGTAAATTGCCCAATTCCAATCCTGTTTTAGTCTTTTTTACGGTCTGCACAGCGGAGTGTGCAGACCTACCTGAACTGTCACTTGGTATTTTTCATTTTACACACTTTTTTATTAAATTCTATTGTAGCTCTTTTCTCTGCCTTTTTCAAGTATGTTATCACTTTTTTACATTTTCTCCATAAAAAACAGAATGGTTTTTGTAATATTGCCAATATCTTTTTTATTTGCCGGATGATCCAACGCAAAATCCTACTCATAATACGTACCCATGGAGTACTAGGACCTGCATGATACCCCCACATCCCAAGAGCAATCCCAAATGCTGAAAAACTTCGTATTGCTCCATTATTAAATTGGTATAACATTAGAAATATAGCAAAACCACTTCCTACCCAAAAAAGATAATCCTCCAAAAAAATCTTAAACCTGCTATGTCGGAATACACCTCGATATATCCTGAGAAAATCATATAAAAAAAGCAAACCTATTCCACTTGCAACAGATGCCAAAAATAACCTTACCTGAAGATATAGTGTTTCCACCTAATCACCCCTATTTAAATAGTCTACGCCATAGGGATTCCCCATTCTTTAGATAAGTATTTTCTTCTGCATACGCCAGACTATCTACTTTTCCGTCTACATCAACCTCTCCCCGCTCCAACGAAAGACGATTAACATGAAGTTCCTCTCCTCGAAGTAATAACATTCCCTGTACTGTGTCTAATAAAATCTCATTTGCATCAAAGGACATTACATCATTGACCCCAGTTAAAGAAATCATATTCCTGTTTGTCATAATGATTTTATGACTGTTGCCATTCTGCGTCAGTTTCTCCTCCATATTTCTACCTCCCCAGTAAATCTTTGAAAACACTTTCTGTGTTATCACTTCTTACCGCACTCTGCTATATTATATGAATCCTTTTCATCAGATATCACTGGAAAGTTGTAAATGATATATTTATGAAAGATATTCGGCAACAGTTCAACCAATTTATAATATTTTTAGTCATAATGTATATTCTGGCAAAATATGAATGACATGGCTAAACAGTTACAGATATTTAAACAACTCCTTGGAATCCTCCTTCTTTACTGTTTCCTTCACATCAAGAACCTCTACCTTTACATTCTTGTTTCCAAATCCAATCTCTATTACATCCCCAGCTTTGACACTTACAGAAGCTTTCGCAACTTTACCATTAACCGTAACACGACCTGCATCACATGCCTCATTTGCTACAGTTCTTCTTTTTATCAAACGGGAAACCTTTAAAAACTTATCTAATCTCATCTTTATCTATCCTCTCTAAATCTAAGTATATAAATAACGGTAACTATTCAGGTAGAAACACGCATTTACTGCGTGTTTCGTATGAAAAATGAAAGTTGATTGCTACGTGCTACGCACTCCCACAATCACTAACTGTATTCGTATTCCGGGCTGTCGCCCTACATACTCATACAGTTTAGCCAGCCAAATGGCTATATTTCTTTGCAAGCAAGCTTGCACGAAATATAGCCGTTTGTCAGGACTTTCATAGTAAATTTTGATTATTCTAAGCCCTTCGCCGAAGGCGAATTTTCATG
>JAAVHR010000091.1 GCA_014799595.1 Clostridiales bacterium
TCTCTTCACTTGCCTCTATGTTATCCTTATTTATTTCTTGGAGTATGGAAATATCGTCTGAGCAGACAATGGTTTTATCCTCTTCATAGATACAAGTTCCCCAAGGATCATGTCCCAGCCAAGGTCTTTTTTTTGCTTTAATATCATTTACAATTTCCTTCCATTGTTCTAAACCGCAACAACAACTAGGCGTTATTATTTTTTCATCCTCTTGAAATAACAATCCTCCTGACATTGCTACATTATTTTCTTTCATTTCCTGCATTAATGCAATTAAACTCCCTGCTGGATTTACCGACAAAGGAATGTCATTATATCCCAATAATCCATAAAGCAATGCATCAACCTCTGCCGTTGTGCATAAACCTGTTACTTTTACAAGCTGTATCGAAACATCTTCTGTCAGCCAGCACGGACATTTATAATAAAACTCCGTTGCCACGATTTTAATTTCCTTCATTCTTTCTCTCCTATGCCTGTTCATCTTCACTCCAATCATGGACTTTTTTACCATTAATTTTAAGAGTGGAACTCCGTAGTATATTCTTTCCTTTTAGATTTTCAAATAATGAATAATATGCTTTTTTAAACTCTTCTCTATCATCCCAACATAATTTTTCATTTTCTAAATTTATATTGACTATAGGAAAAATCATTCCCTTGTGTTCTTGCCATTCTTCTATTTCATCTTTCCAATATGCAGATAAAAAACCTTTCCACGCACTTCCATAAGCGGATTCTAATAACCTTTTATTTACTTTAGAATCAGGCGAAAATAAACAAAGTTCCCCCGATTGTTGATCGTCAATATATAACTGTCCACATTTTGGACATTGATAAATCAGTTTCGTAATATGACTTGCTCCATAAATCTCATTAACAAGTTTTTTTCTATCTTCCTCGTTTGATTCTATTGCTTCACTGACTAAATCAAGAAAATCAAACCAATCTTGGTCAGAAAATACATGCCCCTTATTAAGATAAATAATCTGTAGTATCATGTATTCTATAATTACATTTGCATTGAATCCACACTAAAAAGCCCTCCTTTCTTGTTTATAATTTCTATATATTTTCTCTTTTTAGGTAGCATCATTTGACGATACCATTTTATAATAGAATAATGTAACTGTTCAGAACCATGAACAGTTACGTTCTAATCCCATGAAAATTCGCCTTCGGCGAAGGGCTTAGAACAATCAAAATTTACTATGAAAGTCCTGACAAACGTCTATATTTCATGCAAGCTTGCTTGTAAAGAAATATAGACATTTGACTGGCTAAACTGTATGAGTATGTAGGGCGGCAGCCCGAAATACGAATACAGTTGGTGATTGCGGGAGTGCGTAGCACGTAGCAATCAACTTTCATTTTTTTTTACGAAACACGCAGTAAATGCGTGTTTCTACCTGAATAGTTACTATCATTTTTAATATTCTCCGTAACTATTCTCCATTATATTCCATATAACCCATAACTTCCACATATTCTATATGATAAGGCATATATACACTTTTACTTTCAGGTGAGATATTTTCTAATAATTCTATAGCTGCATCTATCATTTCATCTGTAGAAAAAACAGATTTACATAAATATCCACTTAAAAGAGCTGAATCACCTTTATATTTTAGACAAAGAAAACCATATCCTGAATCAACCATAACATAATCATGAATTTCCTCTTCTTTTTGTTCCTTAGAATCATCATAAAATCGTAATATTACATCTTTTCCATTTTTAAATATGTCTACTTCACATGAAAAATCTTCATATATAAATCTATTTGCCATGACACCCCTTCTCCCTTAAAATATCCTGATAACTTTATACTTAAAATTACTTTGCGAAATACATACCATTATTGAAAACATTGGCTTAATTTTCTATAAAATGCTTCATAATCCTGTGTTTCGGACAAACCAGAAACCTGTCCATCTCCAGCCTCTATAATTCTCCATGAGCCATCTTCCAGTTCTGCATAGTCAATAGTATAAAAGCAGCCAGGTAATGCCTTATATTTCTCTAATAATTCTTGTGGTGGTGCAGGAGTATATGTACTCTGTCCCGAATTTTGACTGACTGTTGCAATTTCATGATTGATATAATAAACACGGTATTCATTTGTNTTTGTATCATAGTTCTTTAATGCTAAAAATTCTTTGATGCATATTCCACCTGTAAATAAATCACCACGATATTGATAAAATACTTCCATCCATTTATTAAATTCCTGTTGTGTGATTGTATGATCAAAATATTTTGGAAATTCTGTTCCTTTTACTGATTTCACATAATCTTTTACCATGAATTTTGAAAAGTTGTTTTTTATCTCATCAATAGGAATCGTTGTACCCTTTGGAAAAATAAACATCTTAGCAGTATCCTCCTCTACCAAAGGATATATATTTGGAAAAACATGAAATAATTGATATTCATCAGGTGAAGTAATCAATTTTATATTCCTTGCAAGTAATTCTTCATAAAACTGCTTATACTGCTCCGGTTTCATCATCCAGCCACGGTATATGGCATTCATAAGGGTCTCTGGNTTTTCACTAAGTATCAATTTTCCCTCATTAAACCATTTTTCATAACCCAAAATGATAGTTTTGTACAAGCCTGTACGTTCCACTGCATCATATTCACTTTGTAAATCTTCATCTACTTTTTTACTATGAAAAAAGCTAGATGGAAATAATATTATATCTAACATTTTTTCGCCTCATTTCATATTTATAAAGCCAAGAATATATTATCATTACAGGCAATACATCCAAATACAGATAAATATATNCCATGTTTTCTACATTTTGGATACCCTGTCTTAATTGGATCAGAATCTGTTGCANCGTTTAACCATTCCATCCCCNCTATACTNTCAATGTCATCAAGTTGTAATTGCAGAAACATTCTTTTTAATTCTTTCACTCTNTCTTCTATAATTTCTATATTAGGTTCGTAATTTAACGTATGCCAACCAATTTTATTCATCACATTTTCTAATACCTGTATCATAAACTCTTTTTGTTCCTGAAAATATTCTTTTTTCCATGGCATTTCTGTAATGTCAAANCNTACTGTNCCTATTCCTACAACANTTTGATCCTTTTCCATTAACCAAACAATAAGATTTTTTTCAAAATCAGTTTGAGCCNGCTTAGATCCACTTAAACCAATAACAGTCATTAAAACACTCATACAACCATTGCTNCAATAACAGTCCATACTTTTTTTATCGTATGTAATACAATTTCCCACATTTATCACCTCTCCACCACAAATTTCATATCAAANCGTATCTCTTTTAATAACTGTTTAGGTAACAATTCTTCTGTTTCTTTTAAAANCCTATTAATCTTCTCCTCCTGCTGTTTTGATATTGTTCCATACATATCTCTTTTTATAATTGCTCTCCAAAGCCAATCCTGATATGCTTTAAATTCATTTCTTGTATATAAATCTAAAAGAAAGGGAAGCCGGTTCCATGAATTTTCCTGTATCAAAAGCAGCATCGCATATTTTCTCACATGCGNATACTCATATTGCCNGCAATACTGATACAATTTTTCTGCTCCATAATGAATGTTATTACATCGGATGGCATAATAAGCTGCCTTGGAAACTGCTGGTTCTCTGCTTGTTAAATATTCTAAATAAATATTATATCCATCCANTTTTATTGTTTTTGACAATGCTACTAATGAAGCACTCACTACTTTGGAAANAGAAGATTTTAAAAATGGCANCAACTGTTNTCCATCTTCTTTTCCACCATTTTCTCCAATACCTACAATAGCAGCAACAGGATTTTGATCTTTTAAATGTTCCATATAAAAACTTAAAATATGAATATCAGAATGATGTCTNATGATATAAGCTNCCAANTCCCTAACNCCTTTGCTTTNGTCCAGTANCATCAATTCTAAATTGTCCCAATAATCTTTNGTAACCNCATATTTATATTCCATTGCTTTTCTTCTTACAATACTGTTTTTATTTTTTAAGTATCCATCCAGTTGTTCCTGTGANNAATGATAATATTGTAAGATTCCTACAATCAAAACCTGTTTACAAAAACTATGCTTTTCATGTTCTAATAAATAATTAATATCAGAAAGATTCCATACCTTCTTTTCCAATGATAGTTTATATATTTTTCTTCGTATTGGANATTCAAAATACCTGATTTTATCTAAGGACAANTCTGGTAAAACCTTTTCCATTCTTTCATCAAACATTTCTAATAATACTTTTTTGTTTCCATAATCAATTCTGCCTGAATGGCTTAGTTTCTCCATATATGGTACAGCTAAAAACAATTCTTCTATGGAACAATTTTCTATCTTTTTTAATGCCNGTATGAACATAGNATCACGAATNTNTATTACCCAATCATTTACCCTTAACAATATGNATCCTAATGTATTTGAATAATTATATAATTCTTTTGAACAGCTTTCCCGAAAATATCCATTGGGATGAAAACTGCCAACAATAAGAGCATATATGTAATCCTTNTCCGAATCAAACCANGNTTTTTTCTTTGTGATATCAATTGTNCTCCATGCAATACTCCATTCTAGCGANCTATATTCCCGAAANCTTTCACTTAAAGTAATTATGTATTTTGCTGTCTTTCCTTCTAAATGANCCTTAANTGCACCCCCGGCTTTCTTAACTATTTCGCTGTTTTCTGAAGAAAAAGCCTNATACACAATCTTTAAATAAGATTTATCNCCACTTTCTAATTTTTCTATCGCATTATAAATCTTATTTTCAAATTCCATGCTATAATACTTACNATTATTATACATTCTTTATATCCTCTTTTAAACTCTCATTCGTAACTGTTGAGAACCATGAACAGTTACATTTAAGCCCACGCTTCTTTTGTTAAAACATATTTGTTACTTCTTTTTCATAAACATTTTTTGTATTTTCATCAAATAATACCCATACTACTTCATCTATTTTGTCCGGGTTCTCTTCCAAAAATTTTTTCACTGTAGAAACTGCAATTTTTGCTGCCTTCTCAACTGGAAATCTATAGATACCTGTTGATATAGAAGGAAACGCAATGGTTCTTATATGATGCTGTACTGCTAATGCCAACGAATTTTTATAGCAGTCTGCCAGCTTCTCTTCTTCATGCAACTTTCCGCCATTCCATANGGGACCNACTGTGTGAATCACATAATCACANGGCAGATTATAAGCCTTTGTAATCTTTGCCTGNCCTGTTTTGCAGCCATGNAGTTCCCTNCATTCTTCTAATAATNGTGGNCCTGCTGCCNGATGNATNGCTCCNTCNACTCCACCGCCNCCTANCAAACTTGAATTNGCTGCATTCACAATTGCTTCCACTGTACTAATTTTTGTTATATCACCTAGTATTGTTTTTATCATTTTCNTNTCCTTTCANATAATTCGTTATTATATCCATTCCTCTTCTACCATTGGTATAAATGGTGATAAAAATGGGTCATTNCATTGCTTCACTTCTCCTTTTGCTAACACAAAAACCTGAAACTCATTTTGCCTTCCACTATTATCCTCATCATCATGTAAATAAATNAATCCATAACTGCCTTTTGCAANNTGTCCAATCGTTTTATATAGTTGAAATANNTCCNNTANCTCACNATTNTTATGATTTGCAAATAATGTAAATTCCATATAATATTCACCATTAAGTACCTTNATTTGTGGATTGAACCATAATTGTTTATTCAATTCTTCTTTAATATAGNTAACTACTATATCTATGTTTTCTTCCTCTGTTTCTGNTGCCTGATAGTGTTCCCGAATGGTAATCCAGCCATGTAATTCTATCATTTTTCTCCCTCCAATTCCNCTTGTGTATTCTGGAACTTAGATTTTGTGCAAGCACAACCAAGTAATATATTTATNGATAANACTTTCATAGAAAGNTNTAACCATAAAATTTATTNTCCTCNGATAAAAAAATCAACTTNGAACATAACAAACTGCATTCTTTTGGATTNACTATTTCATCATCTCTTGTAAAGATAATTTTTCGCTTATTTATCAATTTATGTTTCTNCCAATCAAAACAATCATAAAGNTAAAAATTAGAATAATCGTTATATCCACCCTGAAATATAAATTGATTCTGCNACCTGTTNGTTGCAAATNNAGAACTTNCNAATACATCTNTATCAAAAACAATATCTGTATGGGAACAGTTTCCCATCTCTTTCATACAATTNGTTCTAGCAAGTTCAAATTTCTTCTTATTCTTCCTATAATTATAATAATAAAAATANAGATTATTTTTATCACTCATACATATAGCANGACAATCTAGCATNCAATATTTAGTATTCTGCCATATANTTTGTCCTTGTTCATTCCATACGATTAACCCTGGTTGCCCTATGGGTTCACTCCAATCACNGCTTCCTAAAATACCTTCATCACAATAACTGGTAATAATCTTTTTATNGCTTGTAGTAATACAATCTTCTATTCCATCTCCCAAACAAAATTCTCTTATCTTTCTTCCCTCTTCNCTAACTAATAATGCATTTTTTTCNGGTTCATCAGAATAGTTCCAGCATCTTCCCCCAAGTAATAGAAATCCTTTATCAAATGGGCGTAAATAATGATAATTGTAATGCAATATTCCTAATGGGTAACTTTGTGAATGTATCAGGCACATATTATCCCAATCAACACATATAACAACAGCAGTATAGAAATGTGCCCTTGTATTTTCATGGTCATAAATACGTTTTTGTGATAATCTGGAAAATAATAAATAGANNCAGTCATCATATCCAACAGAAAAATCAATTACATCCNAATCTCTTAATGAATGTTCATCTAATAATTTGTCTAAACCTATAATTTCAAATAAATTTATTTTTTCTACATTGTCCATAATCCTTCTCACTTATTTTGCTTTTCTATAATTCTAAGCACCTGTTCCACACTGATAGGTTCATATCCATTCACGTCTACTCCTACATTATATGTATTTTTACCTAATACTTTTGTCCGCTCTATAGATTTCTCATTATTGTGGATGTGTCCATATAAATGAATACTATCCTTACCATAACTTTCCCATTCTAAAATTGGATAATGAAATAATATAAATTTTCTCTTTTGATATTTTAAAACATGATAGTCCTTTATCCAGACAACATCATCTGTATAAGCAGCAAACTGTTTTGTAAATTTATCATGATTTCCACGTATCAGATACTTTTTTCCATTTAAAGCAGAAAAATACCTATGTGCGGTATCTGCATCTTCCATTGTAAAATCACCTAAAATATAAACTTCATCATTGCTATTCACTTTCTGATTCCAATTCTGGATTAATACACTATCCATGTGATCCACAGAGCGAAACGGTCTGTTACAATGTGCAATAATATTGCGATGCCCAAAATGCAAATCAGATGTAAAATAAATCATATTCACTCTCCTCCCTTTCTTTTCAATTATTTTTTACAGTCCTATTTCTTCTATTCAACATTGATGTTTTTTTGATTCCTTATCATAATTAATCCCAATTAGTAAAATATTCCCCTTATACACAAATTTTCTGCTTATATCATACATGCAGCTTTATTTTCTTCTAAATATTGTTCTTTTTAATGATTGTTTTGAATTTTGTAAATTTTCACACTTTCTCCACCGCATCCCCAAAGCTTTTACCCATGTTCCATCATACGATTCTGGAATTTTATTAAAGGCAGTATCGTAAAAGTATATCATCAGGTCTTTTATAAAAATACTTGCATCAAATAAATCACCCAAATAATTTTCTCCTGGAGGAACTAAATGCAATACCTTCACAGCATCAAATACAATTTCTATGCTTCCAGACCATTGACTATCAAATACCATTTGAATCTTCTTATCATGTGATTCTGACAAACACATACTACCATCTTTATCCACATAATCACCAGTTATATAGTTTATCTGTTTTATAACCGAGTCATGAAAGCCAAGAAATTCTTTCATTAGTCTATCTATATCTTGATTATTTTCAATATAATTCCAATCAGGTAATTTTGTATCAATCTTTATATTACCTAATTCATGATATGGTATGGTTCTCTCTACAATCAATTCAGCCAATTTCTCTTGCTGTTTCCAAATGTATTCATAACCGCTAAAGTAATGTAATGCCTCATGATGATAGGTATTCTCCAATGTTTGATTTATATTTGACAATTCATCACTTTCTAGATAAATCCATCGTAATTTGTCTGAAACCTTATTACAATCAATACGCTCAATATTCACATGATATGGTGGCTTGGTGGAAAAGTCTAAATATTCCACTAAACAAAGTCTCTGTTCATTTTTCTCATTACTTTCCACAATATATTGGTTTCCACCCCAATTCATAATCCCATAAACTTCAGATAAATAATAGGTATGATTGGTTTGATCATATACTCTAGCTCTCATTTTATTATCCCTTTCTTTGCATTATCATATCCTCTATTTTTTTGATTTCAAGTCCTTTTCCTACAAACTGTATAATATCATGGTGATTGCATGTAATCAGCCAGTTATACTTCTTATCTACAATATAGTAATCACAATCCCAATGAACTTCCTCATAAATGAGTTCTGCTATTACTTGATTACAGTTCAGCCATGCAAAAGTATGTGTGCAAGTTGCACGAGGGAGCTTGCTCATAGAGGACAAATTGCACATATACTTTTATATGCTTAACGCCTTACATGAATATTTTGCCAGCAAATTCACAATATTTTTAGTCATGCTGTATATTCTGGCAAAATATGAATGACATGGCTGAAATGCTACATTATTTATAGTGTACCCTCCGCTATCCAAAACTTTTCTCTTCCAGCCGAAATTCCTTCATCCAACAATAAATATACCATTTTATCTTTTTCTTTTATAAGTTCTGGAAGTTTTAAAATCCATTTATAACAGCCACGACTGTCAAAGCAAGTTTCTGCAGGTAATAACCCACCGTTTGTATTCGACCAATGTAATTTCCACCAACATCGTCTTTTATTTTTCTCACTTTCTTCAAGAAAGTTTTCCATCACTTTATAGTAAACAGATTCCCATTTATATATATTCATAAAATGAAATTCGCTCTCTTCAATGTGATGTTCCCTACAATAAGTTTGTATTTCCGCTCTTACAAATCCCTTATACTGATTATAAATGCCTTTTTCTTTCATAAGCTAAAACCTCTCAAAGTGATTTTATTACAAGTTGCTGACAATTTACAAAAGAATAATAAAAATAAAATTGCTGCTTATTCTTGTCCCAACAATTTCCCATATAAAACTCATTATCTTGGTTGACAATTTCTATCTTTTTTTGCAACTTTATTTTATCTATCCCATTTTGTTCCAGGAAATTATCTATTTTCCCAGCTCCTTGCAAAATATCTCCCCACATTGCCTGTCCCAGCATTTCCATAAGAAAATCTTCTGTATTTTCATATACTCTGATAAAAGAAATATAGTCATCATCATCTGTCATGTATATTGGTGGATTTTGCACACCATTTTTCAAATCCTCAAAAAGATATCCAGCATTCCACACTCCCTGATTTTCACACCAGATTAATACATAATTTTTTGTTATTGTATGCCATTCTTCTTTTGGCAACAGATAAAGCCTATAATATTCATCCTCCGCATATTTTTTCAATTCCTCATCAGACATATTTTGAAATCCCATATATGCAATTTCTTTCTCAATACACTGATAGGAAGTAAGTATTTCTTCTGGTGTAAACAGGTGATTATGCATTTGATTAATATCTGCCTGTCCATATGTTCGCAAATATCTTTGATATCTTTCTGGTAAGGTGATATGTAGTCTTTCCTCATATTTGTGAATTTCTTTCTCAGAAAATCCAATTGGAGCAGTAACACCAATAATAGATTCCATGATTTCATCTACTGTTAAGTTATAAATTTTTTCATTCATCCTTACCATCCTCATAAGAAAAATTACATACCATCAAACATTTCTTCATATTTTCGGTTGTCTATTCCTCTTCCCATCCATTTTCATGTTTGCCAAACCTCTTTCCAATATCTGCATGAAGAAATGCCATAATTTCCGGATTTATATTACACACTGTATTCAATCCACAAATAACAATGTTATCTGATTGGTTCACATACTCCTCTGATTCATCTCCCACAAAAAAACGCCATCCGCTGTCAGGATGATTTGGACTTGGTTCATCCCGATACATATATCCTATCTCTTCCTGATCTACTGCCTTCTTTGTAATAAAACATCCCATATTACTTTCCAATAAATCTGCCCACTCTCTTTCTTTGGGAACGTACCATTGTTTCTGCTGCCATGCTCCACCTTCTCCCAACAAATTTTCTATTATATTTAGATTAATTTGGAAGAAACCATTTATATCTGAATCATATCTACTCATATCATAAACAGCACCACAAAGGCAACTCCATGCATACTCTGTATAAGAATGGTAAAATACCTGTGCCTGCCGTACCCACGGATCGGTTACCTGCCAAAATTCTTCCTCTGAAATAATCCCACACGCAACTGCATTCCTGCAAAGACCAATTCTTTCATTGATATCCCATGCATAAAATCCCTTTTCTTTCACAATAGGATAAAACTTCTCTGCTAATTGTTTACAATGTAAAAAACTTTCTTTTCCATCTGGATTCAGTTCCTTTAAATCAAATAATGGTGCATCATTCCAAAATGTCATAAACTGCTCATATTGATTACTTCCTGAATACATGCCATAACAAGTTTCCATTAAAGTTTCTTTATCTTTTACTCTAAACATTTTCCCCATAAAATCCAATGCCTTCTCAATATCTTCTTTCCCAACACAATGATACAATTCTTCATATCCCATATGTGTAGAAATCCCTGGCATCTTTCTGCAAGTTGAAATTCCGCTAAGCAGCAATGTAAATTCCTCTCTGCTAACTGCCTGAGCCTCCTTATTCATTGGAATTTGTTCAAATTTTTCTTTACATGCCACAATTTCATCTACTATTTTTTCCATATTGTTATCCCTTTCTTTATTTTGTTCAAATCCACATACTCTTTATTTTTTCATTTCTTTCATTTTTTCAATTTCATTCCAAATATTACTTACCCAGTCTATATCTTCATTTTTTATTAGAAATACTTTAAATCCATACCTTATACCATTTTGATAAACTGATACATCATCATCAATATGCAAATCTATTCGGTATTTTGATGGATACTTTGATGGCATTGCCTGTAATTTGTTTCCTTGCACTTCTTTTTGATGCCGTTCTCCATTTATAACATTATCAATTTTTATTCCATAACATCGAAACAATGATTTAATATATTTTTCAGAACGAAAAGAAGTGGTATACACCCATAGACTTATATCATTCTTCTGGATTTTTGATAATAGCTGTATCGTTCCTAACCTCAACCTTTCTTTATAAAAGAATTTGTATGGAAATCTTAAAGGGGGTTCAGTATCAAAGTTATGAGGATCAACAAACAAAGTATCATCTAAATCAAAGGAAACTATCATATCACTCCCCCTTATGATTCATAAGTTGTTACTGTTCACACCTACGGTGCTAACAGTAACGGAATCCAGCCTATTTATAATTCGCCTTCGGGCGAAAGGCTGGATTCTTGGCTGTTCTACGTTTTGGCACATAGCTTGACAGCAAGTGTCAAGCTTGTGAGTGAACAGTAACCATAAGTTCACATCATGTAATACTCTATTCATTTTTTCTACAAACTCACATCTATTATTTCTGCCATTGAGCTTTCTGCATTTCCCGAAAATTCAATTCCTTCACTAATAACATCTACATGATTACTCACGTTTTTGCTGTTTTGCTTTGCAGAAGCACTACTATCTATAATATCAGTTCTTTCTTTATGTTTTCTTGATTTACGCTTTACAACTAATTGCCTCCGAATCTCTTCTTCTGCCCTAATATTCTCTGCTGCTTTGGCAGACTTCCTAAGATTCTCCATGTGCTCCTCTTTTCCAAGTGCTTTTACTTTGAAGCCTGCCTTTCCAATTGCCTTTTTTATTGCTTTTATTGTGTACGCATCACTATCATATCTTATGGCATCCTTAAGCTGTGCACGAAGGGAACGCTCTATAGCAACCACCTGTGACTTTTTATTGGCATTGGCAATTTTTGCCATAGCACCAGCCGCATTAAAATTTATATGTACCCTTATACGACCAGATTTCACCTTTCCCTTCTTATTATTATCATTATTGTTTTTACTGTACTTTCCATATTGTGAGGTATTACTATATGCCGTACTTACATTATTTGTTATATTCATAATATATTCCTCCTTGACAATAAACCCAAATCCTTTTGTTCTTATCCAATATAACCTCAATTATTCACATCTTATATTACAGACTGCTGCTATCATCATCCATTAACCTATTAAGTATAAATAATGTTATTGTTCACAGGTAGTACTTTGCACTTGCTGCAAAGTACGTAAGAATAAGTAGTGGTAGAGAAGAATCCAGCCTTTCGCTGAAAGCAAACTCTTAATAGGCTGGATTCCGTTACTGTTTGCACCGTAGGTGTGAACAGTAACTAAATCATCTCTGTTTACTATAATAATCGGCTATTTAATTGAATAATGTAAGTAATTTCTGATACTGCGATGAGTATGGGAAATAGGTAGCTTTAATGGTAACTTTACCTGCCTGCAATTTGCAATATGCTCTGCAAATCTGCTATCAAAATCTTTGAATATTTCTCTGCCTCCTGACATATTTGTTCAGCTTTCAAATACTGTCCTTTATTTAATGCACTAATAACATCAGAACCATACTTATGAAACTTTCTATGTTTTGCCCCAAGATCATTCCATATTGGAAGAACATCTGGAATGTCTGGTGTCATTGCATAATAAAAATGTCCAAAACCACATTTTGTAGAATCAAGCTGTAATGGCATTATGGTTCGTTCCTTCACCATTTTTTTCAAGTTATTAAGCCATGTATGGTGTGCTGTAATGGCATTGTTCACATATTGTGAAAATTCAGTTTTTTCCAAATGAAAAAATGCATCTTCTGTCATCGTTCCCATTTGCTTTACTGTTTCATCTAATGTTTTTTCTATATCAACAACTGGTTCCACTGCCTTTTTTAATTCCTGACTAACTTCACGCATAAACTCTGTACTGCCTTTTAGCTGGTTTTCCATTTCTGTCATGGAATTGCTGATTTCTTCACTTACTGTAGCAATAGAACTGATGGATTCGTTTACCTTTGAAACATTTTTCTGACTTTCATCATTTAATTCCCACACATTTTTGATTTTTTCTGTCATACCTTCGAGAGCATTGATTGTACCTGTAGCACTCTCTACACTTTTTTGTGATGCTTCTTTTATACTCTCTACAAACTCTCCCATGTTTCCAGTCAACTTCTGGGTTTCTTCTGCCAATCCACGAATTTCCTCTGCCACAACAGCAAATCCTCTCCCTACTGTACCTGCTCTTGATGCTTCAATGGAGGCATTTATAGCTAGTAAATTTGTCTGTAAAGATATAGAATCAATTCCTGCAATTACTTCACTCATGCGTTTGATTATATTTAACAATGTATCCATATCCTGCTGCATTTGACGGGATTGTTCAATTGTCTGATTAGAAAGTTCTTTGATTGTTGTCAGCTCATTCTGTCCTGCTTCTATTTTCTTATATACTTCTTCTGTTTTTGAAGAAACCTCAAATATTGTACTTGTTAGTTCTTCATGCTGATTATTTGCTTTTCCAGCCACAATGGAATTATTCAAAGAGCTTCCAAAAATAGTTTCTGTAGCTTTCTCTACATTAAGAGATATATCCATAATTTTTTCTGTCTGATGCTGCATAGTCAAATCAAGAGAACTTATCTGCATAACTGCCTTAATATTCTTCTCAAAAATTTCTGCAAACTGTTTCCGTCCTTTCAATAGTCTCCGATAGATATTATTTAATTCTGGTTCCCTAGAATAATCTGCTTCTTTTAACTCCGAAACAGCCTTCATAAGCACTGTTTTTCTCCCTCTTATTGTCATTTCATCAACCTCTTCTTCTTAAATTTATTTAATTTTATTGTTGCCTCGTACCTTCTACATACAAATATACTATTAACATAACAGTTCAGCTGGGGGCTGCCCATTTACCTATTAACTACTTATTCTTTCCAAATCCAGCAAGACTCTTCTTATTTAATGCTAACTCTAAAAGTTCTGGTAATTTTTCTGGCGGACAGGCAAAGCATGGAATATCAAATCCTGCTATTTTTTCTGCCATCTGTTCATCATAAAATGGCTTGCCCTGATCGGATATTGCCAAAAGAACAATCAAGTTTACTCCTGATTGTTTTAGTTCTGACAAACGCCTTAACAATCCGGCACGGTTACCTCCCTCATACAAATCCGTAATTAGAAACATGGTTGTTTTATTTGGCTCTGCGATTAAATCTGTACAATATTTCACAGACTTTTCTATATCCGTTCCACCACCTAACTGAATTCCATATAATAAATCAACCGGATCGGAAGAAATATCTGTCATATCATGAATCTGTGTATCAAACGCTACAATATATGTCTTTAATGCATTCATACTTGCCAGAATGCATCCCATAACCGAAGAATATATCACCGATTCTCCCATAGAACCACTCTGGTCAATATCCAATATTACCGTTCGGTTGGAGGATCGGGATACTCTCTCAAAAAAATAAAATTTTTCAGGCAGCAGAACCTTAAATTCCTTGTTGTAATTTTTTAAGTTACGGCGGATTGTCATTTTATAATCCAAAGCCGCTGCAGAAGGAATCGGTGAATGCTCCCTACGGTTTAGGGCAGCCGTTACTGCCCGTTTCATATCATCAGAAATACGGCTGTTAATTTCCTCTACAATTTTTCGGATATATTCCCGTACATTATCCTTTGCTCGTTTTGGCACTTGGTCTTTTAACAGTAATAAAAGAGAACCTGTATTAATATCTGGCTCTAACTGCTCTAACATTTCTGGTTCGAAAAATAACTGTTTCATTCCTTTTCGCTCTATGGCATCATTTTGGATAATTTTTATTTCCATTGGTTCAAAAAGACTACGCAAATCTCCTAACCACCGGGTAATCTGTGGATTGGACATGCCATTTCCCGCACTTCTTCCAGATCCCGCTGTCCCCTCCTTTTCATTTCCATAAATTGCTGCAAGTGCAGAATCCATAAGAAGTTCTTCTTCTGTAAAAGAGAGTGGTTCTCTACACATATCTTCTATTTTATTTGCAGAATCCTCTCCAAGAATCAATCTCCATCGCTTTAAATTTTCTATTGTTTTCTTTTCCATCTGCATCACCATACTTTTTCCTTATATATTGTAACTGTTCGTAACAGTTCAGGTAGGTCTGCACACTCCGCTGTGCAGACCGTATAAAATAATAAAACAGGAAAGGGAATGGGGCAATTTACATGCGAAGCTTGCCCCATTCCGTAACAATTCAGCCCCCGGCTGAATTGTTACAACTGTTCAGAACCATGAACAGTTACGTTTAAGCCCATAATAATTATTACTATATATCACCAAAATCAAAATCATCTAATTCGTCAAGTGCCTCTTGTTCCACTTCTGTCATTGGTGCTGCAACAAATTCGGCTGCACTCTCCTTAGAAATGCCCAAAATTTCACCAATATTTTCTGCAATATCTGCTTTTTCAGATGGCGTAAATACGGAGAATGACCTTCTAAGGCAGACTAAAGCTGGTTTAAATTCTATCTCATCCAACTCAGAAACATATTCAAATAGTTTTTCCCATAAACTTAATCTACTAATAAGAGAACGCCTGTTTTTCATAGATAAACCTTCAAACCATCCTGCACCATCAGAAGCAGGTGTACCTTTGGAAAGTCTTCTGCTAATCAATTCTGCCAGTATTTCATTGGTGAATTTCCCCCGTTCTGTTAAAATGGCTGCTGCAAAGCCTGAAATCCGCATATTAATATCATCTCTATCTGCCAATTCTTCTAACAAACCAATCCATTGTTTCTCCTTCAAAAATTCATGGGACAGGCAGGCAGCATTGACTTTATCCATAGCAGTAATAATCTCATCTGAGGCACCTTTGTCACAAACTGCTTCATTACCAATACCTAAACAAAAATGTAAAAATAAAGTTTCCATCAATGGCACCAGAGGGCTTGTCTCTAGTCTTCTAAGATTTCCAAACCGCATAATAGAGGAAAGTGTTCCAATGGTATTTCCAATATCTACAACTGCAGTGCAATCCACCGCCATATTCTGTACTGCCAAAACTGCAGTATGGACAACCTTTGAAATACCACACAGAAATGCTTCTGACAAAATCCTTGCGGTCTCACTTAGATTTTCTGCATTTCTAAGCTGTGTACTCAATTCCATTTCCGCTGCCTGTAAAATAGTGTCTCCTTTTAAAGAGGCTTCCACAATCTCAATCTCTACTTCCGGATTCCATTGTAAAGCCCACAATTCTGCCCATGTGGCATTGTCCTGCTGCCGTACAAGCTGTTTACAGAAGTGTATTTCTAACACACACATTCTATGTAAAAAGAAAGAACGGTTTAAATCAAGAAAAGCTGATTTTTCCGATTTTACCCGCAGATTTTCTCTCAAATCAAGTTCTAACTCCTGCATTACAGGAGATAAATATTTTTCTAACTTCAATTCTTTTAGCTGCCTTTGAAAATCCTCCTGTACCGAGGTACATACCACTCCCTTTGGTAAATGTCCAATCTTTGTGCCAATTTCTGTAGCAGCACATGCCATGGATATCTCTCCAAAATTTCCATGTCCCATACACGTAATGGCAGCATTCCTTAAATCTTCTAAGGAAGGTTTTGTTCCATTTCGCATAGCCGCCAATGTCTTTGTTAAACGTATTGCTTCTATTACCTCTGCAGAGGAAGTTCCATATCCTTTTTCACGCTGGAATTTTGCTAATGCGGTTAGATACTCTGCTGCTGGTTCGCCCTTTCCTTCTGCAATTCTGTTTCTCCATAAAATCTCATAATAACCTGGAGCTTTGCTTCCTGCTCCGTATCCGGAACGAGAAGATAAACGGTAATAGGAATAAGGCATTAAGGTTGCCTTAGATGACAATTTTGGTAATTTTTCTAAAAGCTTTTCATCTTCTTTTGAATATGTTTTTTCTTTTAATCCTATGGTGTGAAAGGCTCCTGTTATAACAGAGATTTTTTCTTCTGTAATTCCTTCCTCTACCGCCTTGGAAACCATCTTTCTCATATAAGCTTCCCTTATCTGGTTATACCTGCTTTCTGGAGATAATTCACGAAGATGTCTGCCATACTGGATAGCAGCTTCGATAAAATCTTCATAGGATTCATTATACTCAAAGTTGTATTCCCAAAAACTATCAATACTCACCCCTAAATGTTCTTCCAATTGTCCGTATACATCAATCTTTTTTTCTTCAAATTTTTCTTCTATTTTATTTGTTTTTTCTTCTTCTGACTTCTTTAATTCTTCCTGTATTCTCTCTTCTTTCTCTTTTTCTAATGCCAAAGTAATCTTCGCAGGCAGATCACAAAAACGTACTGGCACTTTATGTCTATTTGCCCACAACATTGCCTGATATTCGGGAGAAAATTCTGCAAATGGCCATAGCACTGTTCTTACAGGCGGCTCATCTGTATAAGCGAGAATTGCCACAGGAGGTACTGCTTCCCTACTGCAAAGAGAATCTATCAATCCGCTTAAATCAGAAGGTCCTTCTATCAACACAAGTTCAGGAGAAGTCCTATCTAAAAACTCTTGCACATAATATGCACAGGCAGGCGATAAATGCCTGATTCCAAAATAATTTGCCACTACCGGTTCAACTCCTTACATGCACTGTAAAGGGATGCGTATTCTTTCCCACGTTTCCGCATTACATTTTCCAGATACTCTGTCCATGTTGTCTTATCTTTGCTCTCATCTTTTACAATAGCTCCCTGCAAGGCTGAAGCAATATCTTCGTCTGTAATGGTTCCTGTTCCAAAGCTGCTTGCTAAAGCCATACTATTGGTAAGAAGTGAAATTGCTTCTGCTGCAGAAAGTACACCAGAAGGTGCTTTTACTTTTATCTTACCATCTAAAGTTTTCCCATCTCTTAATTCCCTGAAAATTGTCACTACCTTTTCCACTGTACTCTCATCAGGCAATTCTGCTTTCAATTCAAAACTATCTGCCATCTGTGCCACACGGCTTGTGACAATATCTATTTCTGTCTGGATATCGGATGGTGTAGGTAATACTACAATATTAAAACGACGTTTCAGTGCCGAAGACATTTCATTTACACCTTTGTCTCTTGTATTAGCAGTTGCAATAATAGAAAATCCCTTCTTTGCTACAACCTCCTCGGAAAGTTCCGGAATGGAAATCCTCTTTTCTGATAAAATAGATATAAGTGCATCCTGTACTTCGCTGGCACATCTGGAAATCTCTTCCAGACGGGCAATCGCACCGTCTTCCATTGCAGTATAAACAGGACTTTTTACTAAAGATTCTTTGGATGGTCCTTTTGCAAGGAGCATGGCATAATTCCATGAATAACGGATTTGTTCTTCGGTAGTTCCTGCAGTTCCCTGTATCACCCGGGAGGAATCCCCATTGATTGCCGCTGTCAGATGTTCCGAAAGCCATGATTTTGCAGTTCCCGGTTCTCCGATTAATAACAATGCTCTGTCTGTCACCAATGTAGCAATACATATTTCTACTAATCTTTTGTCTCCCATATATTTAGGAGTAATTACTTTTTTACCGCTTTTCCCTCCAATAATATAGGTCAACACCGAACGGGGAGACATTTTCCATCCTGTAGGAATGGGATCCGTTTCATTTGTGATTAATGTTTCTATTTCTTCTTTGTATAATTCTTCTGCCGGTAGGCGGAGTATATCGTTTGCCATAGTTTTAGATTCCTTTCTATTCTTATTTTTAATCTTAATGATTCCTTTCCATAAAAATCTTAGTTTAGGTTGTGTATGTACTTTTTAATACTTGATCTGTTTTGGAAAGCATCTCTTTTTTATTTTTTTCGTCTATATTTTCAAACTGCTCTATTATTTCTTTTACTTCCAACAATGCCTTTTTCCTATCCTCATATGAAAGTGGCATGCTTTCCAGCTTGCTTTTCATATATATTGACCAGATATGTCCATCTCCACTTAATATACTTTGTATACTATAATTGATAAACATATCTCTGTATTCCTCAGGTGTTCCATTTGCATAATAGTCTACAAGAATATCTATTTCTGCTCCTGTGGAACAATACTTATTGACTGCAAGGGCATATTTTACTGCGGTATTTACACACTTCTGATATTCTTTAGAGCCTGTAATATGATAACGAAGCCACCCATCAAATAATTGAATTACGGTTCTTATTGTGTCTTTCGTTTTTTTCGAGCATGCTCTCTGACATTTCGTAAGCTTTGTTGCTATATTTTTATCTTGTTTTTCTGGTGCAAAATAGCTTGTATCTGTAATAAAAGAAAATACCTCCTCTGGGATTTCTTCAAAAATTCTTAAATGCGTTCTTGATTGAGAACGATAACCTAATCCACTGACACACCACCATGATAAATAATATCCTTCTCGTATGCAATCATAGCTGATACTTCTAAGAATATTAATTACATCATCCCTATTTTCATATATCTCCTCTCGATACTCTGTAAATGCATGATTCCCTTTTTCCTTCAATGCAAGAAAAAATCTTGCTGGAAAATAAAAATTTTTATGTACTTTATATAAATTTTTTATCATTTCAATATACCGTTCATCTTCTTCTAACAGATTAGAGACAAGGGCTTGATTCAGATCATTTCTAGGATTCGTACTAAGAAAAGTGTCGATTAATCCTTCTATATATTTATAATTCTCTGCAAGCATCATAAAGCAATCCTCAAGTTGTGGTTTTCTGAAAATAGTTTGTAATGCCAAGTTTAAACATCTGTTTTCAGCAGTTGTAATTTTACTTCTGTTGCCATTTCTTCTCTTACCAATTTCTATTGCATCAGCCACCAATTTTCTTGCAAATTCTGCACAAATATCACTTTTGGATTGCACTATAACATCCCTGGTACTCTCTGGCATTGACAAATCATAGACACTGTCAGAAGAAGGAACCATATACTTCTTTGTAATTTTTTTCCATATATCTTCTGCTTCAGGCGGATCTAATTTTGCAAGCACAAGAATTACTGCTGTTTTTACAACACCTTTTTGGGTTTTATACAGTTCTAAGAGTTTTGGAACATTTTTTTCAGAACAGCCAAGTGCATTTACTGCTGCCACACGAATACTTTTCGGATACCCTTCCTCTTCAATTAAACTTAAATACCAATCATTTTCCTGATAACCAAATAACTGGCAGATAAGCCGAATATAATATGCTGTTTTGTTCTTTGCAGAATTTGTTTCCAAATCAATCTGCTTCTTTAACACAGGGATAATCGCATCCCCAAGCCGAGGCAATAGAACTTCTGCCAAACTTCTTGTACTATTGGTATCTTGTTTTAAACTTTGAATAAAACAAGGAAATACTCTTGGTTCCAACATAAGCTGTATATCTTTTTGCACATCATGTTGAATATTGATTTCCCCTTTAGAAAGTGTAGTTTTTACTTCTTCTAAATATCGGTTTGCTATAGTTTGTGGTTTCAAACAAAGTTTATGCTCTTCTTCCACACATTCCGATTTATCTAAAAAACTACCCTGTGTTACTGCAAGTGCATCTGCCAGAGCAATACAATCCACTAGTTCTCCTGCCACATTTTCTGTATGAAATAAATTTTCACACATTTGATACAAACGTCCAAACACCTTATTTGCTTCTGACATTGGTTTAAATGCCTCTAACGCACGTTTTAATCTAAAATCTTCTGCAATCAGTCCACATCCTGCTGCTGCCGTGGCATACAGTCTTGTTCTTAATTCATAAAATGTATTTACATCCATCCTATAATATGTCCTCCTTAGCTTATTCAAATATTATAACAATCTATCCAAACAACTTATTTATCCTCATATATAAATTATTCAAAACCATTTATAAATCGGATAACTAAACTCTCTAGCATAATACTGCAATCCCTTTTTCTGTTACAATGGAAACCGGACATACATAAATTTTTCTGGTTTCAGCATCGTAAAACAATTCACCTAATAAGGCACCATTTTCTAATACTTCCTCTGGTTCCAAGTGTAGGATATTACATACTTCAGGATAATTTTCATTAGCCCTTAGTCCAATACTCTCTCCTTGGTACTGTAACACTCCATGTCCGTCTGTTGCTGCAAATTTTATATTATCAAATGGAAGCAGCATGGCACAAACCTGTTCGGAAAGTGTATTTTTTAACTCGTTTTTTGCTTTTTTTACTGCTTCCCCAATGGAAGACTCTGCTTTATTTAAAATTTCTTCATAGTTTTTATCTTCTAAATCTGTCTGCTCCATTCCGTCCCACCGGATACGTCTATTTATTCCTCCTGGGTAGCGGTAAAGCACTGGAATATGGTAAACCCCAAAGGCGGAATCCTCTGATTTAATATGTTTTGCAGATTTGTATGGACGGATATTTTCTGTTCTTGAAATCTCTCCACTGTCTAAATCAATCCAGTAACCGGTTTCCACGTATGCCTTATGTATAGTATCATCCAACACCATAAAAGATAACTGCACAATTCTTGCATTTTCTTTGTAAAGACCAATTTCTTTTAGTTGTGTCAGTTTCCATATTCCTCCCATTGCCTCATAAAGAATGGAATCTTCAGGCTGTACATTATCACTTTCTAATTTTGTAAGGATATATTCTTTTGATTTCTTCACTGAAGAAGAAAGTCTGACACACAACATCACCAGACGGTTCAATTCTTTATCATCTGGTTGTTCGGACAATTCTTCTGCTACTGTAATAATTTCCATCATTATTGCCTGTAACTCTGGTAAATAATAATCTCCCAGCTGTTTGGCAAGATTCTTGTAGGAAGCAGAAGAGCTTCCATTGATAGAAGACACCCCTCTGTTTAATAAATCCGTAACAAAAGTTTCTGCCAGTTCTAACCCTTCTAACTGCTTTTGCAATTTCTTTTTTGCTGCTGCAAGACTAGTTTTAGAAGGCTTTTTCGAACCATTTTTTTCTTCTTCTTTTGCTTTTTCTTTTCGTTTTGTAATTTTTTCTCTCTTTTTTGCCACATCTTCTGGTACTTCTGCCACCTCAAACTTCTTTCCATTCACCCATTCATACATAATGGCGAGACTGTGTTTACAAGGAAACTGCCTGCTGGGACAGGAACATCGGAATACTGGTGCATCTCCTGAAAAATCCGCTGAGGTATGATAACCAGACTTTCCACTTCCCTTACATTCTCCAAAAATCAGATCTTTATTTTCTGTTTGGTATAATGTGGAAAATCCACCTGTACGGGAAATTTTTTGTGCATTTGCTATGGCATTCTGATTTGGTGCCAAAGAACGTATCAATTCTTCTGTAATTATATCTGCTGTTTTGGACATAATGACCTCCTATGTCAATTTATCATTTTTTGTTTTGTTTGTTAGTAACCATTCTTTTATTTGTTTTCTTTTAAATTCTACTTACACTTGTCTAATATTTCTTCATTTTACTACTAGTTTTTGTTAATTATAGTATAACACAGTTTCCTTTATTATCAAAGCATAGATTAAGACACACAGCCAAACAGAGCTTTCCTTATCAAACAGTAATAAAGCAAAAAACACACCAATCCATAAAATAACGGATAATCAGGTGTGTATAAAATAGTATTTACATTATAATTAGTATAAAAACCAGAATAGTTACATTTTATTATAACTATTCTGGTTTTTATTGTTAAGCTATTGTTTCATATTATCTAGCTATGTAGTTAATATCATAGTTTGCACCAAGGTTGTTATCCCAGTAAGTATTACCATTTACTTTATAGTAACCACAAAACTTGAATGCATTTTTCTTGTTAGCATCAATCTCTATGGAGCCTGTCCACACCTCATTATTCGTACCTGAAATAGAATAATCATATTTTAATTCTACTTCTTTATAAGATGCCCAATTATCATCGGTATATCTCATTCCAACATTTTTAGCAAAACCTACATTCTTTACCGTAGCACTAAAATTGATCACTGTTTTATCAAGAGTGTCATACGTAGAAATTCTTCCAACCTTAATGTTCGCAGTACCAAGTATGTCATTCTCTGTAAAGTTATTGCCATTGTTGTTAGCCCAGTAAACCTGTCCGTCTCCTATAAATTTAATTGTGTATAAGATACCATAAGCACCTTCCACTGTAACCTTCCAGATTTCAGAACCATCTGGTAATGTTGTTACATATCCGCCCTGCTTATCTAACCAAGTACTGCCTTCTTGACAATAGTGTACCCAAACTGCTTTGTTACTTGCATTACTGTTTATTTGAACATATACAGTATAATTTGACATACCGTATCTGCCGCCTTGATTATCAAGGTAATATAACTGAACTGGTACACTATCTGCTTTTGCTACAGTAGAGCTATTTGTAGTTACTACTAAACCGAATAACACACAAATTGCCAATGCAATAGCTGAAACTCTCTTTAATAACTTCATAAAAAATCCTCCTTTTGTTTAAATTCCATAATACTATGGAATGTACTTAGATTACCGTGTTTCCAATTTCTGTAAGTACTTACAAGAAGGATTATAATACCAAATAAAGTAATAGTCAATACATAAAAGTATTTATTTGTCATTTTATGTAATTTTATAGTTTTTATATATTATTTTTTTTGCAGAATTACTTTTTTCAAGTCTTATTTAGTTATATTGGATACTCCATTATAAAATTTTTATAACCATTCTATTAATAATTTCAATATTGTAACCACTTTATCAATTTTTCCAAAACTTTTAATAGTTTATACTACATTATGATAGTCCAAAAGCATTAACCACTTGCATAGCAATAGAATTCTTTTACTTTTGCATAAAATAAAAGCCAAAATAACTATATCTTATAATTATTTTGACTTTTATTTTTATTATTAAACTACTAATTAATATTGATATGTATAATCAATATTATAATTTTTACCAAAGTTATTATCCCAATAAGTATCACCATTTACTGTGTAATAACCACAGAAATGAAAAGAACTTTTCTTAGAAGAATCTATTTCAATTGTTCCAGTCCATCTTTCACTATTTGTACCTTCAATAGAATCGGAATATTTTAATTCTACATTCTTATAAGATGCCCAGTTATCATCCGTATACCTCACTCCGACAACTTTTTGGAAAGCTATATTCTTCACAACAGCCTCTAAACTAATGGTTATTTTATTAAGAGACTCGTTTGTTCTTATTCTTCTAAGTTTAATATTCGCACAACCAAGTACATCTTGATTTGTAAAATCATTACCATTATTATTATCCCAATAAACTTGTCCATCTCCTACAAATTTAATTGCATATAGAGTCCCATAGGCATTTCCAGGTGTAACCTCCCATATTTCAGAGCCATCAGGTAATGTAGTTACATAGCTTCCCGCCTTATCTTCCCATTTACTACCATTTTGATTATAGTAGTGTAAATAAACCTCTTTATGCTGTGCATTACTATTCACTTTGACATATACTGTGTATTTTGACATTCCATATCTGCCACCATAGCCATCAAGGTAATAAAGCTCAACCGTCTTACCATCAGCCTTTGCTACAATAGCATTGTTAGTCGTTGCTACTAAATTGAATAAAACACAAATTGTCAATACAATAGCAGAAATTCTTCTTAATAACTTCATAAAAAACCCCCTTTTGGTTAAATTTCATAGCATTATAAAATGTTAATTGATTTGTATATTTTACTTTATTTGTGTAAGTACTTACAAAAGTATTATATTACAAAAAAATAAATCCGTCAATACAAAAGTATTTTTTCAAAATACAATGTCATGATAATTTTTTTGTTAATAAAATACTATTATACAAAGAATATTTGTTATCTGATTTTGTGTTACCTCCCCCCCTTAGTGGAATTTTTAACCGTCACAATAGTAGTAGATTGTAGAATGTGCATAGCATTATAGTTCTTAATATAACGATTTAAATTTTTTTTAGAAAGCAGGCGAAAACTATCGAAGAGCATACTTTCGGGAAAGATGTATCTGTGGGGATTTATGATGGATTTTCAATAAAGATAATGGAATCCCTACCAGCTAACTCTGGTAGGGATTCCATTATCTTTCTTTTTCCCTCAATTTATATCCTCTTACAAACATCGCAAATAGAATAGGAAAACTTAATGATATACAACCATGGAGAATGCCAAAAAATCCAGAACCTGCATCCACAATATCAACTATGTACAAATCACCAAGACCTATTGGAAAGTTGAAAATTAGTATAATAAGGTATCGTATTATACAAACAATAGCATAAAACATGTTTATTGTTATTTTACAGAATTTGTTACCAGTATACATTAAGTAATAATGAAAAAATACTATGTCAAATACAGCAATTCCAAAACATTGAATAATAAGACCTATAAGTGCCATATATGGACTAACATAGATATATCGATAGAACTCAATCCACCCACCTCCCCCTTCTTCTTTGCCTGTAGGAAAGGATATAAAAATTTTGCGGCCAATAAATATACAAACTATCATCATCACACATGCCGATAGAACTATAAAAATCTTTCTCATCTTACTCATTTTTTCTTCCCCATTGCTAATCCCACCAAAAGAACCATACTTTTGATTTACTTAGACAATCTGCAACTTCTCCAATCGTTCCACTTCTAGTTCCCTGATCCACCCGGTCAGGACAAAATGCATAATGTTCTTTTGCCAACTGCCATGCCTGTTCTTCGTCCTCTACTGCCTTTTCTACTACAAATTCCAGTGTATCATTGGAGATTACTGCTGGAATTGCACCATATTGTTCATACCAATACCTGCAAATCTCCATCATTTCTGATGCTTCGGGACACTCATTCCATCCACCCATAGGCAGCCATGCAATTACTTCCCAAGGATTTTTTACTGGAATTTCAAATAAAATCGTCTCCTGTATTCTATCTTCACCATAATCCTCAAAGGCACTTAGTTCCCCAATGACTTCTCCATCCTTTTTTTCTCCTAAGAAATCGTTCATTGTTAGATTCTCTTCTTCGTCTATATAATCCGTATATTCCTTAAAACGCTCTTGTAAAATCTGCTCTGCATCTCTTCGTTTTTGTGTTATGATATCTTCTTTGGAATAAGAATCATCTTCAAGATCTTCCAGCCACTCTGCCAATGTATCATCAGATGGCACCAATACTGGTATAAATCCTTTTTCTTTTCCTTGTGCTAATGACTTTTTATAAGCACTATTTACCTCACTAATGGTATTATTCTCAGTAAATACTTGGTGAGGGCAATTTATTTTGTCAATAATTTCTTTTGTTACCTGGCTATATTCTTTTGACATCACACAAACCGGCTCATTCCAATACCCGCATTCACTGTCTGTAAATAGATTCCATACAACCTCATATAAGGTATCAAAAAATTCATATCCCCGTTTTTCATTAAACTTCCAATTATCAAATCCGTCCCTTTTATACTCCCAATATGCTCCACCACAAATAAAAGATATAGCAAACTCTTTCCATGAATCAAATTCTTCATAAGCCTCATCTGCCACTTCGCACAATAACTTACTGGCCTCCTCGTAACTAAGCCATTCCATTGTATAACCCATCCTGATTATTGGAATAATCTCCGCATAATCCCATGCTGCAAAGCCACCAACTCCAACAATATCTTTAAAATTTTCTGCAAATTTTTTACAAGAGAGAAAGGCTTCTTGTCCATTACTGCTTAATTCCTTCAAATCTAAAGATGGCTCTCCATCCCAAAAAGACTTAAATTGGTCATAATCTGCTCCTACTGTTCCATCTCCTACCTCTCCATTAAACCACTCCTCATAATATCCATACACATCATCCTGATTATGAATATTAAACCCTTTCAGCTTTTCATGTATTTCCTCTTTAGCCACACTATCAATTTTCATATAGTCCAAATTCCATCCATAAATCAAACAACTTGGTGCACTTAATAAAATCGCAAATTCTTCCTTGTTTGTATTACTCCACTTTCTTTTTCTGTCAAATGGAATTTCCTCTATTTTTTTTGCAAAATAATCCATTTTATTTTCCTCCTTCCCACGCCCTTTTACTATTCCATGTATTTTTTCAAAAAAATTACTCATTTTTCCTCCTATTCTGCTGCTAATTCGTTACAGTTCCACCTACAGTGCGAACTGTAACGGAATCCATCCTATTTGTGTAACAGTTCAGCCGGGTAAAAGTGTATGTGCAAATTGCACGAGTGAGCTTGCTCATAGAGGGCAATTTGTGCATATACTTTTATGTGCTTAACGC
Source organism: Clostridiales bacterium (assembly GCA_014799595.1). GTDB lineage: Bacteria > Bacillota > Clostridia > Lachnospirales > Lachnospiraceae > CAG-411. The sequence goes on from JAAVHR010000091.1 coordinate 27,513, forward strand.
CATTCATGAATAAAGTGTCCAGTCAGAAAAAATATTTTTAGCCAATTTGTATATTCTGGCACTTTATGAATAAACCCAGCTGAACTCTTACCTATTTGTAATTCACCTTTGGTGAAAGGCTGGATTCTTGGCTGTTCTATGCTCTTGGCACATAGCTTGACAGCAAGTGTCAAGCTTGTGAATGAACAGTAACACTAATTCTTCAAAAGAACCATACTTTTGATTTGCTGCACAGTTTTTCTAATTGTTCTATTTTACCTTCCCTCAGTCAAGACAAAAGGGGTTGAGTATACATATTATATCATTATACAATGTCATTTGATATTATAAAATTAAAATTTCATTAAATTATATATTTTTATTTTGCCTTTATTTCAGCACTTTTTAATATGCGTGTTACTCTCGTGTTACTTTTATATTCTTATATGCATATCCTTAAATGCTGCCCTTTCTGTACTGCTGTAAAGAATATTTTCTGATACAATACTTCCCTTATATGCCTTTGACATAGCTATGTCAAACCTATCTTCCAAAATCCTTTTTATCCTTGGCATCCTTAACTTTCTCATTGCCTTATCTTCCATGCTCTTAACGGAAGATACATTATTACCGATAATATCGGCTATTTCCTGCCTTGTTTTGTTATTACGGTATCTTTCCTTGATTTTATCATTTTCCTGTTCTGTAAGGCTATCCTGCACAATCTGCCATAGGTTAGATTTCATTTGTTTTTTCATTTCTGTATCAATAAAGCTGTTTTCCACAATCATGTTGTATCATCCGTTTATTTCTTTTGCTTTTTCAAGCCCTTCTTGCAATCCCGAAAGAATTTCCCATACTGCACCTTCAAAAACATCTTGGCTCTGAATACTGCCACCTTCCACTATAGAATCAAAAACATACCTTAATAGGCTTACATTTCTTTCAATTTTCCGTAAAGCTTCATCCATATCTATTCTATCCATAATTTTTCCTTTCCTTTTACCCCAAAATGTAGTAAAATCAAATTGATTTTTGTTATTTGTTACCACTGGATAAGTTGCTACTCATCTGGTGGTTTTTTTATTGTATCTCTGTAACAGATTTTATCTTTCTTAATTTTCATAATCTTTGGCAGCAGAAACCCCCACCCATTACTCTCTGCTGCCACTATGTCCTTTTATATTCCTTTCTTGGAATACCCCTTTACGATTCTTTCTAACTGGCTATTGCCCCCTTAGTTCCATCAAAATACATGCCCCCATTCATCTTAATCCTTCTGTTAATAATTTAGTTGCTATATGAAAGCCCATCTTAAAGCCTGCTTCTCTTCCTTCACTGTACCAATCAGTTGCTAAATTCATTATTTCATTAGCTGTTTTTCCACTCTCTAAAGCCTCATCCAATTTCATCTCTGCCTCCATCTCTGCAGAACAATCATTTGCTCCCATACACTCATTAAAAAAGCAGTATAATTCTGATAATAGGTTATTTTCTATACCTTCTTTCTGTTTTTTATTGAAAAGTTTTGTTTCATCTAATGCCTTTGTTGATAAATCTTTGTTATTCATCTTTCTACCTCTCTTTGACTTAGGGCAGCAGTTGTGTTATAATTCCAACATACCCCAATTTGCTAAGTTTACGGGTTACTTGTCCCTGTCAGAGTGGCTGCTCTGGCAAGGACATTTTTTTATATTGCAATGTTTACTAATGCACCGAGATTTTCTTTATAGCCGTATCCACCAATAATCTGCATTAGTGTAGCTTTTAATGGTATCCCTTTATCAATGACTGCTGCCATGCTCTGGGATAATCCAGTGGGCAGATACCCTATATGTGCATAGCCTATACCCTTTATGTCGATTACAACAGCAACCGCATATTTGTCGTAGGCATTTGCCCTGTCACGCTGCAGGTATACTGTTAATTCTTCTGGTTTCCTGCTGGCAATGAACTGTAATAACTGCTGCCTTTTCTCATACGTCACACCAGATACTCTGCAAGTCATGGATTCTTTTGTCCTTCTCCATGCGGTTCTGAATGCTTTGGATAAAGAATAACCCAACTTGTGTAGCTGGTTCGCCATAACCGCCACTGTCTTGCGGATTGCATGTATATCTCTCATGTGGATTCCTCCTTTCTTAGCTTTCGGCTTTTCTGGTTGCTTTTCCTTACTATGTACATAGTATATCATATACTATACACATAGTAAATAGTAATATTGCATAAACTATACACTTAGTTTTTGTTTAATATCACTATGTGCATAGTTATTAAAATATGATATATTTTTATATAAGCGGGAGAAATATCCTTAACTGCCACCATTACAAATAGATGATGAAAGGAAGTGAGCACATGCCAACGAACAAGAACAAAAAACAATATGATATGCAATATGCCAAAGATAAGCTAAAACGTATCCCTCTAAATGTCCAAAAGGAAAAATATGAAGAAATCAAAGGTGCCGCAAATATTGTAGGTGAACCTGTAAACGGCTACATTAAGAAGGCTATTGATGCATATCCAACTATTTTGAATTCTTCTGTCATAACTTTTATTCTTGATAAAGATATTTCTTTTAGTGATGAAATACATCCATTTTTAGAAAAAATTTTACTGGATAACTCAGATTATATGCTTGGTTTTACAAGGCAAGGAGACACCACAGGTAAATATCAATTAATATTACGCTTTAAATGCGACTGCAAAGATAATGAACGAATTGCAAAACAATTTACTGACATTCTAACAAAATTTCATATTTCTTATAGTTATGCCAGCCAAACTACTACACTAAATTAAAATATATTATTAAAGGAGTGTCCCTATTATACAAGGAGGTTTTGCTATGGTAAGTGACAAAATAAAAGCCCTCCTAAACATGAAGGGCAAAAAATACAAGGAACTAGCTCAGTTGTTCGGCATTAGCGAACAGGCAATGCGTAACAAATTTGCAAGAGGAAGTTTCTCAGCTGATGAACTTATACAAATAGCAGATTTCGTGAATTGTCAGCTTGCTTTTAATATAGACAATGAGCAAAAGGTCATTCTTACAACTGCCGATTTGAGAAATTCCACCTCTGCCAACTCCGAGGAATAGGTAGTATCAAACCACATACAATAACCAAGAAAGGAAGTGTATTCTATGCCAGCAATACAACCACAGATGGAAACAATCACTCTGGAGCAGTACGAGGCTCTTCCAGAGGAAAAAAGAGCAGAGGTATTTGATGGTGTTGTCTATGACATGGCCAGTCCGTCACAGATACACCAAACAATCTCCATGGAGCTATCAAACATCATTTACAATTACATCAAAAGCAAGAAAGGCTCATGTCAATTATTCAGTGCCCCGTTCGATGTAAAGCTATCTGATAAGCCCCTAACAATCGTTCAACCTGATATCATGGTAATCTGTGATAGAGATAAGCTGGATGGAAAGAGGTGTAATGGTGCCCCAGATTTCATAATTGAAATTGTATCTCCTGGCAATCCGGAAGATGATTACATCCGCAAACTTTACTATTACAGAAATTATGGAGTGCGTGAATATTGGATTGTAGATCCAAGGAGAAAGACCATTACGGTGAACTATTTTGAGAGAAACATGCTAAACATTCAGTATTCCTTTGATTCCACAATCAAGGTAAATATATATGACGATTTACTTATTAACTTCTCCGATATTGCGGAACTGCTAAATATGTAAAAGAAAAGACATGTGCTATCCTACACATGTCTTTCATTTCTACCTATGAACTTTTCTATCCTGCTGCCATATCTCATGAAACATAGTGATATACGAAACTGTAGCCAATCATAAATTTTAGGAGTCCATAGCATAAAGCAGTTTGTCATAATAAAAAATAGCCACCGATTTTCCGTCAATTACTAAAATCTTAGTAATACCCTAGTTTTTTCTAAAATTTTAGAAAACGTGTCCAAAATTAGATTCGTTAAGGACATTTTTCCTCGGCCTGAGTCCCCAACTTGGGTACCATAAAAAAATGGTAGCGGTTAAGATGTAAAAATTTCTTCATCTTGTTTCGCTCAAGCTCAAGCCCAAATGGACCTTAGTAAGGATTTTCATAAAATTGTGAAAAACGCTAAAATTTTAGCGGCTTGGAGTTGCACTGGTGCAACTTCGGAAATATGTATATACTCTTTCTCTATCTCTGTGTTGTCTTTTGTTGCGTTGTTGTTGCATTGCAACATTTTATTATTTCATGCCCTGCAATACAGTATTTGTATTTCCAGCCATTGGAAAATGAATCCTCTTTTATCCTGTTGCACATTAAATATACGCACTTTTTATACGTAATTATATTGACATACGTATAAAAAAGGAGTATAATATATAATGTAAGGAGGATAAGACATGACAGCACGAGAGATACTTAAAATACTTCACAACGATGGTTGGTATGAAGTAGACCAAGAAGGCTCACACTTGCAGCTTAAACACCCTACAAAATCCGGAAAGGTAACTGTTGCAGTACATGGCAAAAAGGATATACCACCGGGAACACTCAACAACATACTAAAACAGGCGGGGCTTAAATAGCCCCAGTGCCTGTAAGGTTTTTATAGAAAGGAGCAAAGGATCATGTTAAACCTGACCTATCTTGCAGTATTAGAACCGGGAGAAGATGGCAGCTATGGTGTTTCATTCCCAGACCTTCCAGGCTGTTTCAGCTTTGGCGAAAGTCTCACAGAGGCGGGACAAATGGCAGCAGAGGCGGCAAGCCTCCATGTGTACGGTATGGAATGTGATGGGGAGGAAATCCCTACACCATCCCTCTCACTTCCAAAAGAGGAAACGGAGGGCATGGTAGTTATGCCCATCACAATCCACCCAGACCTTTACAGGATGAAACGTGACAATGAACGTATCAAGACCAATATCACACTTCCGGCATGGTTAAAAAGGCTTGCTGAGGAGCAGAAAGTCAACTACTCACGTCTTTTGGAGGCTGCCCTTATGGATTATCTACAGATTCCAAAGACTGGGGCAAAATAAGCTTATCAGTATACCTAATGACAAAATGTACTATATCGTTGCTTATCTACAAGAGGCAGCAGTTCCGAAAAAAAAGAGAATGGTCCTAATTGTTCTAAGGATTTGTTTTGAAATGTAGCTAAGAAAAAAGGCATGTGCTATTCGCATGTGCCTTTTTAGTTTCTACATGGTTTTAACTGCTGCCTTTTTCTAATATACCTCTAATTAGCTTTTATTTGCCCCAAATTTCATTTTATTCTTTTCAATGATAATTTTTTACCATCTTTGCAATTAAATTGTCAAAATGAAGCCCTTACGTGTGTCACAGACACATATCTGTTTTTGCAACGGTGCAATCTTTTGTTTTGTTTTGCAATCGTGAGAAATGCAACGTTGCAAACGTTCGCTTTCAAACGTTCGCTTTCAATTTCCTCTAAAATCAAGCCTTTACTTCTTGGTATTATGCTGTTTTACCTTGTCATTTCTTGGCATTCTTTTGTTCGCAACGTTGCAAACGTTTAACTATTTGTTTTGTTTTGGAAAAGATTTTATTCGGCTTAATATCCTAACAATATTAACATTTGCTACAACTTTTCTATTCGTGTTGTTTCGTCAAAAACGCAACGTTGCATTTATTTGTTTCATACTTGTTTTTCTCTAAAAGCGAATGTTTCGTATTCGTTTATGCAATCGTGAAAGCTGCAACTGCTCACATTTTATCTCCCTTTTGGATTTTATTGCAAATTCTTATAGGATTATGATATAATATAAACGTCTGTTGGGAGGGTTGCGAAAGCACTCTCCTTTATTTTTTATTTACAGAGCTGATATACATACCCTGTAGCCTTTTATTCTTTCTTTATCTGCCCTGTTCCATGCAGATACTTGTCAATCTATCTGCTGCCAGTTCTCCAATATCCCAATCAGGAAAATGCCACCAAAGGATCTATCTAATAAAGTTCCCCATATTCCCTTTATGACAGTGGTCCTTATTAACCTATGCCCTCTTTTTACTCTCTGCAAGGCTTTTCATGTTCGTGAAAGTATATAGGCTTTTATCTCCAAAATGACAAAACGGGATATATCTTGACGATACATCCCATCTCTTTTTTTCTTCGGCTGCCTGATGCCTTTTTATCACTGTCTGTAACACCTCCTTCCACTCTATGGACAACATAGCTGCTGGCCGACTTTCATTTTCCCCAATGTCTGCATAAATCATACTTTTACATGCTACGCATTCTATAACAATGGCAGCAGTGAAAACAGCCTGCAAGCTTTTTTAATTCTTCTACATGTTTTTACGTTTTCCACTCATGATTCCAGGGAACATGTAATATTACTGAGAAAATTGTTGTTTTCCTGCTCTGTAAGCTGCTTTCTAACAGATACTTCAGGAAGATACAGCGGTATTGTCATTTTCTCTATCCTTTGAGTAATGCGGTCATCTATCTTTAGATTCTCCGCTTTTATATTACTTGTAAATATAGTTACCAGTTTGTTGGATGCTCTGTGGTTGATTAAACGGTATAATACCGAATCTACCCATTCCTTGGACATTTGCACTCCAATATCATCCAGAATAAGAACTGTGGCATTTCTAATATTTTCCATGTCCTCCACTGCCTTATCGCTCTTAAAGCCTTTTTTTGTCATTTCAATAAAATCAAGAACTGTGATAAACTTAATATTGATAGATTTACGCTCTAAGAGTTCGTTTGCCAACACACAAGATAATAGGGTTTTTCCACTGCCTTTGGCTTTGGAATAGATATATAATCCTTTTCCCTCTTCCCGAAATTTATCAAAATTCACAATGAACTTATTTATAATCTCTTTTATTCCCTCGGTTTCAGTAACTGGGTAAAAACTCCAATCAAAATCTTTGGATGTTTTCTCCATGTATTCAAAAGGCATCATAGTATATGCCCGGCGGAAAGTTCCACTTGTCCTGCTGCCATGTTCCGCAAATTCTGCTTTTCCATAACCATCTATCTCATAAGCAGCAATGGAACTATATACTTTATCTTCAATTGATTGTCGGTATAGTAAAGTCTTATTTGAATGGGACATCTACATCCCCCCAATCAATTGGTTCTTGTTTGTCAAGTCCGTACCGCTTGAGGTATTCCTCAAAGTCCTTTTGTGCTTCTTCCTGATTCTCTGATTCAGTTTGGTAGGTATTTCTGCCCTTATTATCGTTGTAATTGCCATCTAATACTTTTGCCATATTGGCATCTTTAATCAGCCAGTCAAAATCAGCAGACCAATTCCTGTTATTGCCTCCCTTTAAGAAACGACTTTGTTCTGCCATGTTAAACAGTTCCCTAAAATCCTCTATGCTGTATACTTTTAGTCTTGCCTTAATTGCTTTCTGCCTGGCAGCAGATAATTTAGTTACCCTAGGATAAGATTTACATATTTCATTAAACATATCTACTATGCCTTGGAGTTGCACTGGTGCAACTCCGGAAGTATGTATATACTCTATATTATTAGATATATTATTATTATCTATATTATTAGGTGAAATTTTTTCCATACCCCCAGTGAAATTTTTTCCATACCCTAGTGAAATTTTTTCCATACTAGTGAATTTCGTTACATAATATTCACAAAATTTAACATTGTTCACTGTTTTATCTCTCTTAACAATCAATCCCTTTTCCACGAGTGATTTTAAACAATTCATAACATTTCTTTTAGTAGTGTTTGTCCAATCTGCAAGGTATTGCAAGCTACCACTGAAAGGTTGTCCTTCTTGTGAAAAACCATATATACAAGCATAGATTATAAGCTCATTCCCTTTCAATTTTAAATCTGCAACCTGCCAACCCTGCAGAACAATAAAATTTTCTCTTTTAACTTTGCTTTCTGCCATTTTCTGCCACCTTTCTTAGTAAGTCAAATAGTTTCTAAGAACTCCATTGCTTTTTCATACTGCCCTTCTGAAATCAACTTGATAGCTTCGTTTTCTACCTCTGTCCTGTGGTTAATTTCAGCCTGTAATTTCTTGTTTTCTTCTAAACTTTCATTTCGCATTTTTTACCACTCCTTTTTTACTGTGTACTTTCAGGTACAGGGTATATAGATTTTCATTAAATTGTTACCATCCGCCGAAAAATCGGCTTCTTTTAGAATGTTACGGATATACTTTAGAATTTGGACAATGTAAAGAGAATTTTACATCTTAACAACGATTTACAAACTGTAAAATTTACGGTTTGCTACTTTTCCGTATCAATAAGCTCTGTTACATCTACACCCAACGCTTCGGCAACTATGCCTACATTGTGTGGCTTACACTCTGCTCCACTTATCATTCTTCCAGTTGATGTCCTGCTAAGACCGGTTAGTTCACTTAACTTGCCAGAAGTCATTTTTGCTCTTGCCATGGCAATTTGCATTTTTATTTTGTTAGTTTTCATAAGTTATTTACCCCTTTCTTTTTTGTTAATTAATTCAATTTATTTTTACTATTGACAGAAGTTTTTTATTCTGTTAGACTTACTGTATCAGAAGTTTTTTCTGCTGTCAAGTATAAAAAAGAAGTTTTTTCTACTGTTTTTTTCTTTGCACATGTGATACACTACTTATCAAAGGTAGGTGATAAAATGTCAATAGGAAAAAAAATCAAACAGATTAGAAAAGAAAAAGGATTAACTCAAAAAAAACTTGGTGAATTGTCAGGTATAAACGAGGTACAAATCAGACAATATGAATTAGAAAGGGCAACACCTAAAATTGCAACCATAGATAAGATAGCTAACGCTTTAAATGTAAGTATTATTGATATTATGGAACAATATACAATAGCAGAATATAAAACTACCTCTGAATATGAAAGAGTAGAAAGGTTAGTATCTGCACAACAAGGTATTATTGCTATACTCCAAGATATATATGGCAAAGTAGAAGATAAATCTCCTGAAGGTACTTATGCTGAGGGTCATTATTATTTAATAGGAGAAGGCAATAATCAATTTGTCTTGTATGATGGTGATATAGATACTTTATACAAAGCAGCTAAAGGCTCTATATCTTTTCTTGTAGAAATATTGAAAGATGCTAGACCAGAAAAAGAAATACTTGATGATTATATGAAAGACCTAAATACACCTCTTCCCAATATGCTAGATGCACAAAAATGGAAAAAGCCTGAAACAAATAGAAACGCTGACAAAGATAGATGAACACACAAAAAAGGACTAGATAGCTGCTCCATAAATCTGTGGAGCTGGCTCTACTAAAGTTTTAGTAATACCCTAGTTTTTTCTAAAATTTTAGAAAACGGATCCAAAACGTTTTAGAGTTGCACTATTTTGACCTGGGAAATCTCCCTGTCCAATTTTGGATTGCCAAGGATCTTTGTCCTCAACCTGAGTACCCAAGTCAGGTACCCACAGCCAAAGTCAAGTTTTAGAGTTGTGTTAAATTGAATAAGAATAAGATCCTTTTTGGCTTGGATACAAAAGGTCAATTTGTCCCTTCGCTACCACAACAAAATGGTGGCGGTTAAGCTGTAGAAATTTCTTCATTGTGTTTCACTCAGAACCAAATGGGATTTAGTAAGGATTTTTCATTATTTTGTGAAATACGCTAAATTTTTAGCGGCTTAGACTGTTGCACCAGTGTAACTAATGCACATTGACAATATAATATACTTAACCGGGCAACTGGGGGTGATTCCATCCGTTTCTAGTCTTGTGGAAAGGGGTGGTATTTATGAGTACATACGAAGAATTTATGGTTTTATTAACAATAGGCTTGTTAATTGTAGGAATTCTGAATTTGAAAAATAAAAAATAGTCGCCCTGCTCTGGTAAAGTAAGCGACTATTTTATAGTTAATTCTTTCACTGGAACGGATAGTTTTCGTCTATCTTCCAGTTGTCTTGTTAAGTATATTATAGCATTATTACACAATATGTCAATAAAAAAAATGCCCCTGCTACCAACAAGGACATTTTATATAGATTACTAGCCCAAAGCAATATTGCATTGGTATAACCTACCCTAGACAAGTAGATTATACCACGCATCCTTGATTTTGGCTAGGGTGTATTTTTTATACCCATTTTTAGAAAGGTCTGGTATAACATGGCAAAAAAGAAATCTTTTCGTCTCCCTCCAGGATATGGAAGTGTAACCAAATTATCGGGTAATCGGAGACGTCCCTATATGGTAAAAGTAAATACCAAGAGGGATGACCGAGGATACCCCAAATTTGATATTCTTGGATATTATGAGAAACGTGCAGATGCCCTGCAGGCTCTCGCTGACTACAACAAGAATCCATACGATTTAAAGGCAAGTAAAGCAACTTTTCAAGATGTTTATGAAATGTGGTTTAAGCGGAAGTATGAAACTTCAAAAAAGAAATATTCCCAAAGTAGTATAAACTGCACTGTGGGAGCATTTAAAAAGTGTGTAGCACTCCATGATAAAATCTTTACTGATATACGCACAATCCATTTACAAGCGGTTTTAGACGATTTTACCCTATCCCATGCATATATGGAGCATATCAAGAATTTATTCAATCAGATGTACAAATATGCCCTAGAATATGATATCATTCAAAAGGATTACTCCCAATTTGTCAAAATCAATAAAGAGGATGATGATGAGCATGGTGTTCCGTTTTCTAAAGAGGATCTAAAAAAGTTGTGGCAGCACAAAGACAAGCCTTTTGTTGATACAGTACTTATATACATATATTCCGGCTGGAGAATATCAGAACTACTCAACATGCCACTGGAAAACATTGATATGGAACAAAAAACCTTTCAAGGTGGTGTAAAGACCAGAGCAAGCAAGAACAGGATTGTTCCTATACACTCCAAGGTATATGACATGGTAAAGGCAAGGCACCAGGAAGGACAAAAGACACTATTCTATCATGAGGGAAAGAAAGTTACAGTAAACAAGTATTATGAATTTTTCCGCTCTGCTCTCCAATCTGCGGGTATAACGGAACCGCACACACCCCACGACTGCCGACATACCTTTGCTACTTTACTTAATAATGCAAATGCGAATCCTGTAGCAGTAAAAAGGCTATTGGGACACTCCACCAACGATATTACGGAACGGATATATACACATAAAGATATTGACGAGTTACGGACGGAAATAGAAAAAATATAGCCCCTATTGAACCGCTCCCTTTTTGACCGAGGTTATGTAAGTTCAATTTAGGGGCTATTTTTATTATATATTGTGTTACTCCTGTGTTACTCTCAATGTATTTTTCATTAGTTTTCATAACATATCTAATTTAATCAAAACCTTATTTTATCAAGGTTTTAGGAAGTTCAATTTTCACCAAGTTCAAAGAAAATTAAAATTTCATTAAAAATTTGTAGCTATTCAGAACCTGCAAAAGTGATATACAAATTGCGTTTATTGGACTGATGTCCACATGAAGATTTTTACCAGCCATTATGGGAAATTATTAGATATTA
>JAAVHR010000092.1 GCA_014799595.1 Clostridiales bacterium
AGGAAAACAAAGCGGTTTGTATAGCAGCCAAAAACATATAGGACAAAATTATGAAATAGACTTTCGGGAAAATGAAAAAGGATTTTTACAGTTGTTAAGGGATTCTGGATATCTAAGAGAATTATCCGATGCTACGGCAATTGTCATGAATCCGTATGAAGGGAACAGAATATAAATGGAGTATTGTAAAAAAATTATTATAGAAAAAATACAGGAACAGTTAGATTCCATAAGCGGAAATAAATTGATTTTGCGAATTGAAAATTTTGAAGATGCTAAGTTTTATCTGGAAATTTATACATATTGTCAGGAGCTTTGTAAAAAGCGGAACATAGATTTTACAGCAAAGATTACCTTAGGTGCTTGGGAAAAGCTAATAGAGAAAAACGAAGGAAACTATGAGGCAAGAGAATTAGAACGGTTGGAGGTAGTAGATAAAAAGAACCGGATTACCATTTACCGGAATGAAATCGTAAATAACCCTAAGTTAGTGTTGTTTTTAGGAACAGAATATGCAGAAGATAAGGCTGGACTAAATGAATTATTTTTATTGAACCCTGGAATACTGGAACACAAAGTCAAGAAACAATATAGCTTGATGTTTGAAAAATATGCAGAAATTATCAGGCAAACAGATGGGAAACGATTAGATCATTTTTATGAAGAGTTATTCCATTATGTGCCAAAGAATCTTTTGCACCTGTCTTGTATCATAGACGATTTGCCAAAAGATGTGGAAAGTTTTGAAGATCTGATGCAGCTAATTTTCTCCAGACTCTATGAGGATTGGGGACTTCCCAATATAGAGGGATTTTTCGTAAGTAAAGTAAAAGAAAAAGGAAAAATCCAAGTATTAGATAAGGCCAGCCAGTTTATCCGGAGAAGCAAATTAAGAACAGCCAATGAAATTAAGAAAGCATATCAAAAAATAGACAAGTATAAAGAAGCACATCCTAATTTAGAAAATGAATGGAGAAGGAGAGGCGGATTTTCTTCTTTTGAAGAATTTGAACATAGTCTCAGGGAGTATATTTCTGGTAAAGATATTTCTGGCAATCGTGAGAAATTATGCCAAATGGATTTTATGTTTATTAATGAAATTCTGGATTTGAAAATTGCAAAAGAAAAAACGGATACGAAAAAAGACGGCAGAGTAAAGTTATATGAAGAACCGTTTCTTATGTTGCAGCAGGCATTACTGCAAACCTTGGAAGAGGTGGAAGCAGCAGAGCCGGATAAAATGGTTATGAAAGTAGAGAGTATCAAACTTGCAGGAATTTATGGAGATGAGAAAGAAGAGGATACCAGACAGAGAGAGGAACAATATTGGAATTGTATTTGCCGGTATTGTGGTGGTTTGATACCTTATATTAATGAGAAGGGATATCTGGGAAAAGAGAAAAACTGTAACCTTATAACAGATACCGACATTTTTCAGGCAGAAAATACCCAAAAGCTTATAGAGAAAGGTATCCTTACTTTGTTAGGAGGAAATAACAGCTTGTCCAAGGTACAGTTTCAGATTGTAGCAAAAAATAAGGAAGAAGAACTTGGCAAGAAAAAATTTGAATGGATTTTTTCAGAAAAGGAAGGATGGTTCCATACGTTTGTGGAACTGGAAAATGAATTTTTTGATAATACAGGGGAGGAAGCTTATATACCTTTTGGTGTATTAGATAAGCTGGAAAGTTATGGGAAAATACAGACAGAAGAAGATTTTTATCATGCTTTTGCACGAAGAGAAATCCGTTACCAAAATCTGGTGGAAGAATTTACAAGAAAGTATGGACAGGACTATCCGGAGATTACAAAAGAATATGAAGAATTGGGGAAACAGTTTTTTATATTGACTGATAAGATTTGTCAAAATGGATTTTATTATGTACTTTTAGAAGAAAAGATATTAGATAACTTTTTAAAGACTTACTGCAATGTAGGAGAAACCTTTGCTGCTACTTGTGCAGATGATTGTCTAATAGAATCCTATCGTCTTTTTGTAAATGCATTTCTGCTTTCGGATAATGACAATTGTGTGAAAAAGGATTTAGAAGTGGGACAATGTGTGATACCTGCCTACCATCCAGCAACTTTAGAAAAGTTAAAAGAAAAAGTTGCATTTCTTACATTGGGAATTAATGAGTTATATCAGCAATATTTTGAAAATGGAGTTCTTTCAGAAAGAGAAATAGAGGAAAAAATTTGTTTTTATAATCAGATTTCTTATATAAATAGTTCCATAGATTTATTAAGAGGTAAAAATGGAAATCTGATATGCCAAAAAATGTTTGGCGGATATGGAATTTACAGTGAAGTTTCCCTTCAGGATACCTCTGGGAATACAGGACGGAACCAAAGAGCAGAGAATTTATATGATGAAAATATGGATAAAAGCCAATTTTCTTCTATTACATCAGAAGCAAAAGTGATTATCCGTTATATCAAGGATTATATCCGTACCTTTCCTTCTGCTACAGGAACATTGGATATTGGTGTAATTCATTATGATGATTTGCAGCCAGTTATCGCAGCCATGCACTATATCGCTAAAGAGAAAGATTGGGAAATTGAAAATATTAATCTATATATCTACATGCCAAAAGAGAAGAGTGGTGGAGAAAATTATTTATCCAGTTGGCTGGAACAGTACTTTGATGAGAATTCTTCTTTAAAATTCCAGATATTCCTGAATTATTACAAGGAAGAGAAAGAGTTAGAAAAGAAGATGCAAAATAAGTCCTTGGATGTGGTTTTTCTAAATCATGTGTTGACGAATCAGGAGGTCTCTTTTTCTGAATTAGATACAAAAATATGGCAGGAAGATATCAAATTCCCTATGTTTTTTAAACCGTTGCCAATGTATTATAAAAGTGCAAAAAGGGAAGTGGAAATTTCCCAGTTACAGTTTCCGGCTTCAAAAGTACATACAAAAGTGATGTATAAACTGATAAAAAAGGAAAAAAATATGGAGAAAATTTCTCCCCGTGTAGTAAAAACTACACGAATCCAGGAGGAAAAGCTGGCACTCATTGAGCAGTTACATCAAGCTGCAAAGTGGGTGATTTGTCAGGATATAGGGTTAGATAAGCATATTTTGTTCCAGCAGGAGAAAGAAAGCAATCGATATAAAATTATTGGGTTTTCTACAGGAGAAGGTACTTTTGGAGAGTATAATATACTAGTGTCTGCCAAAGAGGAAATGGTAGAGGATTTGAAACAGCGAATCAAGAGAAAACTAAACAGCATTTTTGGAAAATGGAGAGAAGAACAACTGGAGGAAGCCGCAAACCATTGTGTAGATATTGCAAAGGAATTAAATGGAAGCAGTCTTCTAAAGGCACTAAATCCTGAGGATGAGGACATCCGGAACTTTTTGGCATATATTCTAACTACAGAAATTCATAAGAAACAGGCAAAAGAAAAGAAACCGGAATGTGAAATTATAATCAGCTTGGATTCCTATAAGCATTGGTTTCGGGAGCATGGAGAAGAAGGTACAGGTAAATTAGATATTTACCCGGATTTTCTACAGTTGACAGTAAGACGAGATGAAATAGAAAAAGACCGTGATATCCGGATTATGGCAAAGCTTATAGAATGTAAATTAGCCATTGAAAAGGAAAAACATCTCCAGAAAGCAAAAGAACAGATTCAAAATGGATATGAAATATTAAAGAAGAAATTTGATTCTGGATCTACAATTGCAGGTCGTAAATATTGGTTTGCACAGTTATATCAACTGCTGGTATTTGAGCAAATTAACAGGGCAAATAATGAGGATATATTTCTTGAATTGTCCAATCATCTTCTTGGCATTTTAAATGGAAATTTCTCTATAGAATGGGAAGGAGAAATTTATACTTTTTGGATTAACCGGGATAGTGACAAAGAAGAAATAAAGGAATTAGCAGATATTTCTGTGTTACCAACAAAACAGGTTATCTTTGGGCAGCAGGGAATAAAAGAATTACTTACTGGAAAGACAGAAGGAGAAATAACATCTTTTGAACCGGTTTTTGAGGAAGAGGAACTAGAAGGTGTCAAAGAGGACTTAGAAAGAGAAGAATTACAGGAAGAAGAATCTGTAATAATGAGAGAAGAGTTACAAGAAGATTCTTTGGCAACTACGTTCTTGGAAAAGAATGAGGTTTCTCCAAGCAATAATTCTGCAGAGATAGCAGCCCAAAAGGAGGAATACAGCCGAAAAAATATAGGATTTGGAAGTAATGAAAAAGTAGAGATTCTTCTAGGAAAATCAAAACTTTCAGGGGAACAAATTACATGGAATTATACCAATAAAGCCATGGCAAACCGCCATCTTTTAATTACGGGAAAATCAGGGCAGGGAAAAACTTATGCTATCCAGAGTTTCCTAATGGAATTTGCAAAAGAGGGAATACCAATTATAATTTTTGATTATACAGAAGGCTTTACCAATAAAAAATTAAATGATATTTTTAAGGAACAGCTAAAGGGAAAAATAAAGCAGAATCTGATTAAGATAAACAAAATGCCAATTAATCCATTTTTACGGCAGGAAATTAATATTCACGAAATTCTGGATGATGAGATACTGGCAGAAATGTCAGAAGAACAAATCCGTCAGCATTCCAGAGAAGATTCTGTGGCAGTTGCCTCACGGATGGCAAGTATCCTCTGTCATGTGTACACCTTTGGCGACCAGCAATATGCTACCATATATCAGGCTTGTAAAAGTGGAATTGATGCTTATGGAGATACTATGAATTTTGAACAATTCCGTAGGATATTAGAAGAGATGAATACAAAAGAAGCCAAAACGGTATTAAATAAGTTAACTCCATTTTTGGATACCAATCTTTTTGATACAAAAGGTACTATGGATTGGAGTGAAATGATCTACAATGATGGAATGGTAAATGTCATCCAGCTTACACAGATTCCCAGAGATATGCAGATTGTGGCAACGGAATTTATTTTGTGGGATATGTGGTACTATAGCCTGTTGCATGGAGAGGAGAGCAAACCATTTATTGTAGTACTTGATGAAGCCCAGAATCTGGACTTTGGAGAAAAGTCTCCTTCCAATAAAATCCTTACCGAAGGACGTAAGTTTGGCTGGTCCGGCTGGTTTGCCACCCAATTTTTGAAAGGCCAGCTCAAAGAAGATGAGATTGGAAGGCTCCAACAGACCTCCCAACGGATTTACTTCCGTCCGCCGGATAATGAAATCACTTCCATGGCTGCCAGCATTGACCAAGACCGCACCCATGCAGCAGAATGGGTGAATAAGCTAAAAAAATTGCAAAAAGGAAATTGTATTGTTGCTGGTGACAGCATATTTGGAGAACATGGACAGAAATTGGTGCCACTGCAGATTTCAGTAAACAGTATGGAAGAGAGGGTAAATAGGAAGAAAAATTAGAGTAACAGTTCAGGTAGGTCTGCACACTCCGCTGTGCAGACCGTAAAAAAGACTAAAACAGGATTGGAATTGGGCAATTTATATGCGAAGCTTGCCCAATTCCGTAACAGGTCAGCCCCTAGCTGAATTGTTACAAAACTCCCATGCCTCGCACAATTAGGCATCACCATAAATATATTCNGCATGGGAGTTTCGTAAACGATGATGCACACAAGTGCAAAAGCANCACTTGGCACTTATACGAACCTTGCAGCAGAGTGCAAGGTTCTACCTGAAGATAGTGAATATATAGAAATTAGATAAGAAAATACAATTTCGTATGTTGAAATGTGAACATAAAACCAATATAATAAAAAAAGAAAGGAGGATGTTTGTAATGAAAGAGACAGTTTCTATTGGAATTCAAGATTTTGAAAAAATTCGCAGCAGACATTGCTTTTATATTGATAAGACCAATTTNATAAAAGAATGGTGGGATTCAAAGGATGATGTCACNTTAATTACCCGTCCGAGACGTTTTGGCAANACNCTTAACATGAGTATGCTGGAATGTTTCTTTTCGAACCGCTATGAGAAGAGAGGCGATTTATTTGAGGGGCTTTCCGTATGGGAAGATGAAGAATATCGCATGTTACAAGGAACATATCCCGTCATTTCCCTTACCTTTGCCAATGTGAAAGAAACCAACATTACGGATGTCAAAAAAAGAATTTCCCAAATGATTGCAGATTTATATACAAAACACCTCTTTTTAGTTAGCAGTGAGCGTATAGAAGAAATAGAGAAAGAATATATCCATAATGTTGTCCGGTACCAGTCCCAAATGCCNGACGATATCGCAACTATGGCGATTCATAAATTAACAGACTTTTTATCCCGTTATTATAATAAGAAGGTAATTATACTCTTAGACGAATATGATACACCAATGCAGGAGGCATATATTAATGGATTTTGGGATGAGTTAATACCTTTTATCCGAACTATGTTTAACACTACTTTTAAGACAAACCCTTATGCGGAACGTGCCATTATGACAGGAATTACCAGAGTAAGTAAAGAATCTATATTTTCAGATTTGAATAATCTGGAAGTGGTCACAACAACTTCTGAGAAATATACAGATTGTTTTGGATTTACTGAAAATGAGGTTTTTGATGCTTTAGAACAGTTTGGTCTTTTCCATGAAAAAGAAAATGTAAAACACTGGTATGATGGTTTTACTTTTGGAGATAAATCAGATATATATAACCCATGGTCCATTATCAATTATCTGGACAAGAGAAAATTTCAGACCTACTGGGCAAATACCAGTTCCAACAGCCTAGTTGGAAAACTAATCAGAGAAGGCAGTCCGGATGTTAAGAAGACCATGGAAGATTTATTGGCAGGAAAATCAACGATTTCAGAAATAGATGAGCAGATTGTTTTTAACCGGTTGGATCGCAACCAATCTGCTATCTGGAGCCTGTTTCTTGCCAGTGGTTACTTAAGGGTGGAGAACATAATTTTTAANAAACGAAAGAATAAATATTTNTANGAATTAGTTCTGACAAACAATGAAGTACTCTTTATGTTCCAAAATATGATTGATGGCTGGTTTTTGGATTATACAGAGGATTATAATGAATTTATCAAGGCACTTCTGCAAGGAAATAAAAAAGTGATGAATATTTATATGAATAGGGTGGCACTTAGAACTTTTAGCTTTTTTGATACAGGAAACCATCCTTCTGCTTTTTCAGAACCAGAACGATTCTATCATGGCTTTGTTCTGGGACTTATGGTGGATTTGCAAGACCGCTATGTGATTAATTCCAATAGGGAAAGTGGATTCGGACGATATGATGTCTTATTAGAACCACTAGATAATACAGATGATGCAATTATACTGGAATTCAAAGTGCATGATGCTGACGAGGAAGATACGCTTGCAGATACGGTAGCTGCCGCATTAGCACAGATTGAGGAAAAAAAATATGCCCAAGCAATCATTGCAAAAGGAATACCAGAACAACGGATTCGGAAGTATGGATTTGCTTTTGAGGGGAAGACTGTGTTGGTTGGATAAAGTAGACAATTAGGTAACTGTTCATGGTTCTGAACAGTTACATGCATCAAAATTAAACCCGGATTATTATGGTAGTTAAAAAATCACACTACCACGAATAATCTGGGTTAATAGCATTTTCGATTTCAATTTCTCTGAGTCAAATGGAATCAGCATATTATTCAACAACAACTGTTTCAGAGTTTCCAGTCTCTGCCTGTTCTAAAACGGCTTGTACCAGTTTTTTAAAGTTGTTTCCTGAAGTAGTTGCCCCACTTATTGCATCTACCTGAATATCACTCTGTTCTTCAAGTAGTTGTTGTACATACTCCCGTGTGTATTTATTTGGATAAGTATCTTGTACCATCGACATATTTTTCATGTAAGAATTATCCCATGCTTTGATAAAACCACTTTCATCTTTTGCATTAAATTCGGCTGAAACAATTGAGCCATCCTTTACCTGAATCAGCAGGTACTCTTTCCAGCCGTGTGAAAACTCAGACATCTCTGCTGTATAGTAGCCATCTTTTAAGTTGTTAAATCCACTGCATCCTGTCAGAACCAGAATAACAAATAGTGATAAAATAAACATATTCTTTTTCATAAGGCTATTCCTCCTTTAATCTAACAGATGATACAATCTGTTTAAGTTCTTCTGCCTGTTTTAGTGATAATGAAGCTTTTTGATCCGTTTCTTTTGCCAAATTTTGATTGGTATTCACAATGTCAAGGATTGTATGAACTTCATCTGACACCATTGTAATTGCTTCTTTTTGTTCGACTGTAATATGTGTCATATTATCAGAAATCTCTGTAAAGTTTGAAGTAGCAGCCTTTACATTTTGGAAAGATTCTGCTGTATTTTTTGCCGTTTTCATACCCTGCTCAATTGACAGACTTGTCTTTTCTATGATTTCACCTGTTTGGCTCAGTGCTTCTGCTGTCTGATGGGATAGCACACCTATCTGTTGTGCAACTACTGCAAACCCTTTTCCCGCCTCTCCAGCTCTTGCCGCTTCTATGGATGCATTCAGTGCAAGCAGACTTGTCTGGGATGATATTTCTTCAATCAAATGGCTGATGGTTATGATTTCCTGCATGTCATTATGTATACTGTTCATTGTAGAAACCATGTCATCCATCTGTCGTTTACCTTCTTCCACACGTAGTTCTGCAACATCTGCACTTTGTTTCACGCGTTTGGCGTTCCCTGCTATTGCATCTATTTTTTTGATAATCACATCAACTTTTGCATTTAAACGTTCAAGTGCAGCTGTCTGTTCAAAAGAACCCTCATATAGCTTTTTGGCATAATTAGAAGTCTCTAGGGAGTTATCATTAACAGAAAGAGAAGCCTGATTGATGCGGTGCATTGTCTCGTTCAATGATATTGTTATGGAAGACAATGAATCCCGGATTGCAGCAAAATCACCATGAAAAGTATCTTCTACTTCTCCTGAATAATCTCCCGATGAAAGTAATCCTAAATAGGTAGTAATATTATCAATATATTTACCAAGACTTGTTACTGTATTTGAAAGTTCTGTAGTGAGCACTTCTGCTTCTATATTATTATCTGCCAATACAACTTCATCCTTTAAATTGCCTGAGGATAATGATGTGAGACGTTCTGTTGCTAATGAAAGTGAACCTGATATTTTATTTGCTACCTTTACAATTAATTTTCTTGAACAAATCTGTAATACTACAATTAAAATAATACTGAGCAAGATTGCAACAAAAAGGATTCCCATAAAATCTTGTCCTGGTGCAGCAATCATAAGAGTCCAGTTTGTCCCTGCTACAGGCGAATAAGCAATATAATAGTGTGACGAATTCAAGTATGTAGATGCAACATTTGTCTGGAAATTCAACATAGAATCAAAAATGCGATGATTTGCCTTCGAAGTATATAAATCATATAAATTTTCTTGTTTTTCCATATCAGAAATATTTTTATTGGCAATAATATTTCCTTCGGTGTCTGCGATATATGCCAATCCACTTGCACCTATATTAATATTAGACAATACATCATTCAGCATATCATACTTATAGCTTCCTATAAGATAGGCATAAAATTCTCCTTTTTTATCCGTAAGTGGTATTCCCACAGAAATCTGCCAAATATCATTGTCATAATCAGGTTCACCAATTGTTATATTATTGGTTGCTGACAGATGTTTAAAATATTCCTTATTTTCTATGGAGTGTGGTGAAATGTCATCACCATACATTTTTTGACCAGATGCATCATAGACAGCAATCCATACAAATTCAATTCTCTGCTTGTGTTCATTTAAAAATTTCTTTTTTTCATCATTTGATGATGAGGAATCTACTAATTTATCTTCCTGTGCAAGGCTGTCCATCCGATCTGCCAGTAAGTGAAGATTAGAACTGATATTCTGTGCAGAAACTCTTGCCATAACTGGAAGACTATCATGAAGTACAGACGAAGTAGAAGCCAGTGCCGTGATAATCATTAAAACTGTAAGAACAACCCCTAAAAAAACGGATATAGATGTTACATAAAGTACTATAATCTGGTGAATACTCCTTTTCTTTTTCATATACCTTTATCCCCCTTATCATTTATGTAGAATGCTATATAACATTATATAATATTCCAAACGAAACAGCAATATTAATAAAATAAAAACTAAAATATGCATATATTATAGATGAATGTCACAATGTTATTTAGTATAAACACGATTTGANAGGCNATTTTTTTAAATGCATATATGATGATGTTTTTTTGTTAAGAGGTTTGTGGTATAATAATTGCAAAATAAACCTCAATTATTCACATCCTATATTGCAGACCAATGCTATGGCAGCTAGGTGCCACTTATTATATTACTTATAGAATAGTCCATAAATTTTTTATAAACATAAGTAAGCAGATGAAGTGCTGAGAAAAGGATTGATGAACTTATGCACAACAGATAAAGATATCTGGAAGGAGATAGAGTGATATGACAATAGAAGAAATCAAAGAAAAATTAGCAAAAAAAGCGATTATCTTTCAAACAGGAGGGAGCCGCCCTACAAAAGAATTATTGGAAAGCTGGATAGGATGTGTTTGCTGGAAACGTCTAGAAGAGGAAATACCAATTGACCAGAATGGAAAGCCTATGTTTCCAATTGCAACACTTTTTCTTAAAGATTTGCCATATATTCCTGATGCATTGCAAGGAATGGAATTAATTACTGTGTTTATGGCAGAAGACATCTATGATCATTTGCGGTTTGTGGAAGATTATTTCTGTATTAGGGTTTATGAAAATCTGGATAAATTGGTGGTTTGTGATTGGAAGTCAGAAATCATGAAAGCCTTCCCATTAGTACCACAACTTGTGGAAAATGATTATCCAACTTGGGATGGTGGAGGAATTCCAATGAATATTGAAGATGAAATTTTGCGTTTAGAAGATGAGGAAGATATTGATTATTATGGGGATATTTGTGAGGAAATATATAGAGAACATAAAATAGGCGGATATCCTGCTTTTTGTCAGCCGGGATACTGGTTTGAAGACTACGATTTTGTATTCCAGATATCATCAGATGAAAAAGCACAATTTAATATTGTGGATAATGGTGAGTTCTATTTTTTTTATCACAAAGAAAAGAAGGATTGGAAAGTAACCTGTGATTTTTATTAGGAAAAGCGGATTATATAAAATATGTTGAAAGAAAAACTATATTTTTATAAAAATATATGATATGATATAAATAAAAGGTAACTATCCAGAACCATGAACAGTTACGTTTAAGCCCATAAACATTCGCCTTCGGCGAAGGGCTTAAACATTATGGAATTTACTTTTTTTTACGAAACACACAGTAAATGCGTGTTTCTACCTGAATAGTTACAATAAAATAGGTAATTGCGAAACTCAATTTACTCTATGAGTTTTTGTGCAATGTTCACATATCAACGTAAGGCACGTTTTCACTGCTCTCAACCGTAACGGTACATATGCTAGTAAAGCCTAAGAAACCGAGCCAAAAGGCGAAGGTTGATTAGCTGTTTTACTGTATGCATGCGAAGCGTTTTTGCTAGGTGCTAAAAAACACCACCTAAGTACCGACGGTCTCAAAAGCACCTTGCTTATGATATGTAAATATGCACAAAATAATCTAAGTTAAAGAGAGTTTCGCAATTATTTATTACAATAAAAGTACAAAAGGAGAGGATAAGAATGATTTCTGACAAATTGTATGCACTTGCATTTGAATATAAGAAAACAAAATTATGGAACATTCTGAAAGAAACAGAAGTGTTTGCTGTAAAAATGTCTGATGGCAAGATAGGATATATTAGTATTATGGGAATAAAAGGAGAGCATTGTGCACTTGGATTGTATGTAGGAGAGGAGGGATTTGACAGCTTCCGCATGATGATGAACATAAGTGAATTTATAATGCCAATAGAGGATTCCAGAGAGATGTTTTTGCAGCAGAAGTGTCTGCAATGTGTATTTGAGAGTAAAGATATGTTGAGTAAAGAGGAGATAGAGGAGACAAAGAAATATGCCCGCTCACATGGAATAAGAATAGCTGGGAAAAATGCATATCCACATTTTGTAAAATACCAGCCCAATTGTCTTCCATGGCATCTGCAAACAGAAAAGGAGGAAGAAGAACTTTGTGAAGCACTGGCTGCAGCCATTGAAATGGCAAAACTTCTGGATGAAAATATGCCAGAAACATTAGGGTTGAAAAGATTTACGGATGCAACAAAAGAAGTTCCAATGCTGGAACAACAAAATGGTGTATATGTGATGGGAAAAGCAAAGATTCCAAAAGAAAAACCTAAGAAACTGCCAACACCAAAAGCTTCTAATGACATTGGCATTGCAAGATTAAAGAAGGCTAAAAGGATGGGAGTGTGGGAATGTGGGATTATGCGATANCCTCAACCAGTTCAGGATGAACCAGATGCTATTCCAATTTTTCCTGTAGTTTTATTAGCTGTGGAATCCTTTACAAATCATCTTCTGCCGATAGAACCGGTGTTTGATTATGAAGACAATCCGGAAAAACTTTTGAATTTGTTGATAGATGCTTTTATATCAGAACATATATGTCCAAGCCGGATAAAAGTACAGGATGAACGCACGTATGCATTTATAAAGGCATTTTGTGACAGGCTGAAAATTGCAGTCAGTATAGAAGAAGAACTTCCTGTTTTGGAGGATGTAGAAGATTCATTTTATGAACATATTTTTATGAGTGAAATGGAAGAGATGTATGATGAGATGGATATGCAAGACTTAATTCAGCAAGTACTGGATAGTGAACAGCCGGAAGAGTTGCCAGAAGAGATAAGAAATATGGTTTTTATGTTGACGAAAGAAGGTAGTTTACTAGAGGGAATGGAAGAGGGAATAAAACAAATCCTTCAGCCTGAGGATACAAATAAGTCTCAAAACAAGTCCAAAGTGAGAAAAATGAACAGAAACACAAAAAAGACTGCATCGAAACAATCTTATGTAATCAGTGTATCATTAGGAGCTGGTTGCTATCGTCATATACAGATTTCTGGGGGCAGTACATTGTTAGAACTGCATTGGGCAATTTTAAATGCATTTGAGTTTGAGGATGATCATGCCCATGCTTTCTTTATGGATAACAAAATATGGAGCGAATCCGATTGTTATTATGTAAAGGGAATTGAAGAATACTACCGAACAACAGATAGATATAACTTAAATCAGGCAGGTTTGTATAAAGGAAAGCAATTTAAGTATGTATTTGATTTTGGGGATGAATGGAATTTTCAATGTAAGGTACTTCGGGTTGTAGAAGAAAGTACGGATAAACCATTGATAATCAGAAGCAAGGGCGAAGCACCAAAACAGTATGGGTATTAAATGAAAGCAGGTAAAAGGATTATTGCTATATAGGTGATAGTCCTTTTTGCTTTATAGGAAAAATTGTCCTATAAAGCAAAAAGATCCGCATTTTGTAGTAATTTACAACTGTTTAAAGAAATTAAAATTAGGTACATTTCTATCTGATGTTAACATAAAACATATTATGGTCGCCTTGATAAGTATCAGGTAAGGTCAGTACAGGGAATAAGACGTTATTGGTTGCTTAAAAGGTGGTGCTACATTAACTATTGCAGCTCATCCAGTCTTTGTACCACACATCGGTGGCTCTTGTTTTTAGTATCATAGGTCATTCCCACAACTAATATATCCTGTTCACAGACAGGATTACCATCTTTACATTGGAGAAGTTTTGTATAATATTTCCGCTACATAATCTGTGCAATAGCGTTTTCNGGTGTATCATCCTTTTTCAGTTCCAGAATAATTGCAGTGTCGGAAGTGTTAAAGGGATAAAAAATAAAATCGGCAAAGCCTTTTCCTGTTTTTTCTTCTTGTTCAATGCAATACTTATCCCTTGTATTGAGATAAATCAGGTTGACAATGCAGGAAATGAAACAAGAATGAAGTTTTGAAGGTTACGTGTTACTGTTCACACCTATGGTGCTAACAGTAACAGAAACCAGCCTATTAAAAGTTCGCTTTCAGCGAAAGGCTGGATTCTTCTCTACCACTACTTATTCTTACGTACTTTGTAGCAAGTGCAAAGTACTACCTGTGAACGATAACGATTACATTTCTTTTATGTTTTCTGCACATACAATTGTCATAATTATGAGAAAATTTTGCTTATAAAATATTTAGATAAATGATTATATAATAGAATAAGTTGCTTTTTCTGAAAATTATGTATACTATAATTAAGAGCAGAGGATGACTTCCCATTTTATCAAGAGAAAGGCAGGTGGTATCAATGCAATATTTTCAAACAGAAGAAGATTTAGAATTGGTATTAACTGAAAACATGAGCAATACTTATGAGATGCACAATCATATCTCAAAACATATAGTTGGAATGCTATTAGAAGGCACTGTTTGTCTGGAAAATCAATATGGCAAAGCAACCTATCAAAACAATGATATTTTTTTCATTCCAATTGGTCAAGTACATGCTTTATACATATCAGATAAAACAACAAAAGTGTTATCTATATGTATAGGTACAAATCTTATTCAAAAATATCCAAGAAAAGACACATTAGATGTCTTATTAAAATATTTAAATGAATTAGCAAAGCAAGAAATAATAAAAGGCAATCAATGGAGGATACTTAAAAAAGCATTAGGAGTTATTTTAGTTGAAATGTATTCAGAACTTAAAGTAAATACAAAAAATAGCACAAGCAAAGAAGATATATCGGAGATTAAGGCGTTGATTATAAGGAAACCAGAACAGGAANTGGATATAGACTATCTAGGTAAGCAGGTACATTTAAGCAAATATTATATGATAAGAAAATTTAAAAGTCATGTAGGATTAACACCCCATAGATTTTTAATTCAAAATAGAATTCGTAAGGCACAACACTTACTACAAAAGGGTTTACAGGCAGCAGATGTAGCAATAGAAACGGGATTCTGTGATCAAAGTCATTTTATAAAAAGTTTTAAAAAGGTTGCAAAAGTAGCACCAAAAGAATATGTGCAATCATTAAAACAGTTAGACGAAAGTAAACTGGACAAATAAGCAATTTTCTATNTATTCACTATCTTCAGGTAGAACCTTGCACTTTGCTGCAAGGTTCGTATAAGTGCCAAGTGCTGTCTTTGCACTTGTGTGCATCATCGTTTACGAAACTCCCATGCAAAATATATTTATAGTGGTGCCTAATTATGCAAGGCATGGGAGTTTTGTAGCTATTCATGATTCTGAACAATTACGCAATTTTTTACAATCTTTCAGGAGTGGTTTTTGTTATCCTTTTGTGATTTCTTAGAATATCTGTCACAAAGGAGAGTTATTAATGGAGTGCTGTGTGACAGAGTGGGATAAGGTGGGAAACCCCGAATTATCAAGGGTTTAAGCGAATTTATCAGGAATAGAGTGGGATAAGGTGTGACAGCAATTTTGAGAATATTGGCGGTCACGCCTTTTTTTGCTGTGCTAATTAAAAAGAAAGGGGGATAACCGTCGGAAGCATTGAATTATAAACGGTTATCCCTCTTTGTTAGGTTGTAAATCAATTATAGCAAAGCGGAGAGAGATTGTAAATAGGGCAAGCGTTATAACGTGGCGTTACAGTGTCACTTTTTCATTGTGCATTTATTGTGAAAAACTTGAAAAACCTTTATAGAATGGGCGTTAGAGAAAAGTAACGCTTTTTTATTATGTCCTTAAAATGTACTGAGGCACTTTGCAAAATTGCTTCAGGAGCAACCGAACAAAAATGCAATATTAAAAAAGGTTGTTCTATTGCCCTAAAATTAGGGGGTGTTTCGCTTTTTCGGCAAATATTTCCTCAAAAAGCAATCGAACAAAAATATGCTTGTTTATGGGTTATAAATAAACCAAAAAAACAAAATAAAAATCATGCTGTTATAGAGGGCAAGTCACCGTCTTCTGAAGGGGATAATTTGGCATTGTTGGTTCCTTTTCCTTTGTCAGCTTTCATTCTTGCAATTACTAAGAGTTCTTCTTGATCCTCTTTAGACATTTTCTGAAAGCATGAAACAAGTTCATCCTCTCGGACATCCGAAAGAGAAATTTGTTCGGAAATCGGAGAATCCCCTGTGAGAATCCAGTCAATAGTGCAAGCAAGGACTTGAGATAACTTGATTAGTGAGGGGGCGGCAGGAAGAGTTTTCCCATTTTCTATATCACTCATAGTGCCAGAGGATATTCCAGTCAATTCTTTTATTCGTGGTTGTGTTAATCCTAATTCTTTTCGTCTGTTCTTAATACGTTCACCAATAGAACACATAATATATACCTCCTTTAAATATCGGACTTCTAAGAAAAATATTTCCGAATTCCGAAAAAACTGTTGACTTTCTCGGAATACCGAGATATAATCTTTATAGGGTTAAAAATAAACCAATTCAAAAATAACATATCCCACAGATTTTCACAATCTAAAACAGTCGTTCGACTGGTGGAAATCACCCATCAACTGATGCTGCAAACATCAGCTGACAGGCATGGTGTCTATCTGACACCGAAAGATAAGTATACTCCGTCAGGAGTGACAACCTTTGACAGATGATACTTTTTATTAGAGTTAGGAACACCTCATTTTGAGAGGGTATCATCCTTAGTATTGTTTATAAAAGTCCACCAAAGGAGCGTATGCTCCCTGGTGGCATCATCTAACATGTTGATGCTCCCTGGTGGCAGCATCAACATGTTAGATGATGCTGAAGGAAATAGATTCCTTTTGTGGTGTAACCACTTTAGTCATGTGGTACTTGCGGTTAGAACATTTGCCTGGCAGCTTACATTCATACTCGGAAGTAACACAATCTGCTTCAGCGTTGTAGGAAACAAGTTTCCATTGTAGCTTGAAGTTATCAAGGGAAGCAACCACAGGAATCACCCCCTTTCAGGATTTAGAAAATCCTTCAGCATCCATTCTAACATAAATCGTTTCTTATTAACAGAAGTATGTTTTGAAAGGAGGCAGTGATAGATGAAAAATGGCAAGGTGCCAACACTCAGCCAAAAGAAGCTGATAAAAAGTCATGGACTTGATCCGGAAAACCATTTGGTTGTGAAGAATACTCCAGAGTTTTTGGAAGTAGTCAGCAGGGCAGCGTTGAAAAAACTGAACCTGAATGGAAAAAAGCCTCGGATAAGAAAGCTCTATAAAGATTAGAGGGTAAGGCGGTGATTGATACGAGTCAACTAAATAAAAGAGAATATTCATCGTTTGGAAGGGAAATAAAGAAACAACTGATTGACAAAAACATGACAGCAAAGCAGCTTGCGGATGCACTCGGAACCACACCACAATATCTGAATAAGATTATTCATGGAGAGCGGAGTGGGGAGAAGTACATCGAAGCAATAAAAAGCATATTGGACATAGCAGCATGAAGGGAGTGATAAGATGGCAGAAGCATATGTCACACTCAACGAAGCTGCTGAACTGGAAGGCATTAGATACGATACTTTGCGATTAAGAATAAGCCGAAAACCGGAGAAATTTACTATAACTAAAGAACAGAGGGAAACCGGTGGAAAGGAAATGACAATGGTGGCGGTATCATCCCTGTCCAAAAAAGCGAGGGCATCGTGGAAGGAGAGGGAAAAACTGAAAGCGATTGCTGAGGCTCCGGTTCAGGAAGTGGAGGAAAAGACAGAGGCTCCCTGGTATGTCGGGGAGGATATAGACTGGTTCATTGAAAAACACAATAGTGAATGGTACAAGGCAATGGAGCTTGGCAATATAGTCCGGGAGTTCATGGAGTACGATGAAAAAGGTCGGACGGAATATGCTGAAACTTTTGCACAGGAGAGGCTTGGAAAAGGCAAGCGGACATTGTACCGTTACACGAAGTCATATATGGAAGCCGAGGCGTGGGCGGACAAGCTCCACAAGGAAGATGGTGGTAATTATGATTTTTTCAAAGTCATTTGTCTATGCCGGAAGCCGAAGGAGGCAGGAACATTTCCGAGTTTTACACCGGAGGTCAGACAGGCAATCAAAAATATCTGGTTCAATGCGGATTTTGCACAGAATCAGGGGACAAAAGAAATGTTGTATGACAAGCTGAATATTCTCAAGAACATCAACAAGTGGGAGAAGATACCTTCCTATCAATCGGTAGTCAGGTATATCAACTATCTGATGGAAGATGAGAACATGTATAACGCTTGGTATCTGGCAAGCCGGGGTTCCCGTGAGTATAAAAACAAAGTTCTGGTGAAAGGAAGCAGGGATACAAAGAGCCTGAAAGTGATGCAGATAGTTATGGGTGATGAGCATACGTTTGACTGTTGGGTTGCATATACACATCCAAACGGAAAGGTGACAGCCATCAAGCCACATCTTGCAGCATGGATTGACATGAGGAGCAGAGCCATTATAGGGGATGTAATGTGTAAGGATGCAAACAGCGACATCCTGAAGCAGTCACTCCTAAAGATGATGTACTCGGAACCGGGAGGCATTCCGGAGTACCTCTACATAGATAATGGTAAGGACTACACAGCAAAGACAATGACTGGACGCAGCAGGAATGACAGAAGCGGAATGAATTTTGACAATGAGACAAAAGGATTTTATAAATCTATCGGAATCAAGGATGACCACAGGGCATTGCCATATGAACCTTGGAGCAAAGGGCAGATTGAGCGTTTTTTTGGAACAGTATGCAGCCAGTTTACAAAGTGGTTCACATCATACACAGGAACGCTTACAGGCTCAAAGACCTTTGCAAAGGTTAATAAGGATGTTAAGGGAATGCTTGAACGTGGGGAACTGATGAGCTTGGAGGAATTCTATCAGGCATGGAGTAAATGGCTGCATGAGGTCTACATGGTAAGGAATCATGGGGGACTAAAGAAAGCAGGGGAAGAATGGCAGACACCGTTATCCTGTTTTGAAAATGCAGAGCGTTATGAGAGGGCAGTCCCTCCGAGAAATTACGCAACCATGCTGATGATGAAGTCAGAGAACCGGCTTGTAAAGAATATTGGAATACAGCTTATGGGCATGGAGTACCGTTCAGACGAATTGTGCGATTTTATCGGTCAGAAGGTGGACATTAAGTATGATCCAGAGGATATGGGTACTATTTATGTATTTCAAAAGGGAAGGAAGGTATGCGAAGCATATTGTCAGGAACTGCTGCAGATTGCTCCGAAGGTTCAGCAAAAGGCTTTGGAGGAACATCTGAAACGTCAGAAACGTCAGCAGAAGCGAGACATGGAGCGTCTTGAAGAGGCTAGGGTTCCATTTGAGGAGCTGAATGAACAGTATGTGGGATTCAGTGAGACCACAGGGGGAATTGACCTGATGAAAGGAGCCAAGCAGAAAAAAGCAAAAGTGGTACAGATGCCGGGAGACAGGACATATCAGAATGGCTTCCGTCCATCCAAACTGGAAGAACCGGAAGAGGAAAATGAGTATATCAATAAAAAAGCAGAGGATGCTTTGAAGGCTCTCCGGGCGTTATAGAATTATTATTTTTGTCACAAGTAAACAGGCATTTATGAAAGAAAGGTTAGGTTGAAATATGGAAGCACTAAACACTTACACAAAGGAAATGACACTCAGGGAAAGAGTAACGGTAATTCTCAAAGAACTGAAGATGACAAAAGCAGAGCTTGCATTGAAAATTCAGTATTCAAGAAGTGCAGTCAGCCAGTATCTGGGCAACAAATACAATTCTGATCCAACAGAAATTGAAGCCAGGCTTTCAGAGTTTGTAAAGGCTTATGAAGCAGAAACTGGGAAACAAACGGTCACACAGAAATATCCTCTCGGATTCTCAATAAAAAATTAAGATTTGAAGTTTAATAATTAAATATTGTGAGATTTTGGGAAAATATCAAATAAACCTAAAAAAGGGCACAGTTTCCCTAAGGAAATAA
>JAAVHR010000093.1 GCA_014799595.1 Clostridiales bacterium
CAAGTGCGAGCTTGCTCGCATTTGGCGACTGCCGCGAGGGTCAAATACCCCGCCCCTTGGGGCGAACTTGCTAAAAAGAAGCTAGGTCATGCCCCGTAGCTTGCTGCGGGGTATTTGACCAAAAACATCATTCTAGTAATATCATTTCGTTACTCATCTTTACAAATCCAAACTTAATTATTCATGTCTATATTGCAGACCATATTCAAACAAACTAATCTGCTTATTTAGCCAAGACTTTTGTTTTGCCTGTTTTATCACATCTTCTTCTCTTTGATGTCCAATAAGAAATGGAGAATCTATATCATGGTGTCTCATATTTTCTATAACACTTTTTCTATCATAATTTGCATAACAGTACAAACATCCATGACCACATGTATTATACATTCCAATATCTGCACCAAGAAGGCAATTACATCCTTCCCTTGCTGATTTCATTTTAGGAACTTTCAGTTTGCCATGAATCGCCTTTTCAAGTACCTCTTTTGTCATACATCCATCTGCATCTACATGTTTCCGAGTCAAAGATGAATTCTCACAACACAGATGTATCTGTATTTGATTTTTGTCTGCAATTTGCGAAAAAGCAGCAATCAGACTCTCCTGCTCTTTCATAGTCACTGCCTTTGCTGCTGGAAAATTTCGTTTTGTCTTTTCATATAAATCAATAAAACTAACCACACATTGTTTTGTATATCCCTTAAGTTTTTCTGCTATATGGGCAAAACTGTTTATATGATAGTCCACAGAATATTTCTCTGTGACAAATATAGGATCATATCTCCAACTTATCCCATCCTGTCCTACTTGCTCTGATAATCTCCGAAAACTATCTACTACTTGCTTTTTTTCAGGCACATAAGGCTCTATCTCTTTTCCGTATGGTGTAATAGTCACAAACCAAAAACTAGAAAAATCTGACAATTCTTCCAATCTATCTAACATTGGCTCAGGATTCTTCGTACAAAATACAAGAACATCTACCACTTCTGGGTTTAATTCATATTTTGTAACCTGTGTTGGATAATAAGGATTACGAACCAGCACATAGCCTTCCTTTATCCGGTTATAAAACCAATTACTAAAATAAGCTGGTATATCTGTTCTGCTTCCTGTATTGATAATCAAGTATCCCATCCACTCCTTTTACTCTTTAGTTGTATTACTCCCCATTTTCGTTTTTGTGGAAATCAAACGCTTTCTTCCCTCAACCTGCACCAAGTTTTCTAATTCTTTTTTTGCATCTTTTCCAATCCATATCTGCGTTTTGTTACCATTTTCTATCAGTTCATGTGCTACTAAAAGAGCTTTCTCATTGTAATCAAAGTCCTTTTTTCCAATTTCCCTCAATGCCCATGACACTGCTTTTTTAATATGTTCATGTTCATTATCTGAATTTTCATAAATTAATTTCAAATATGTATCTATCCTATTGTTTGATATTTTTTTATCGTGTATAACAGATGATGCCATTAAAGTAAAAGATGCTCTTTTTTCATAAATATGTGTAGAATTTATCCATTTCATAATAAAATCATCATAATCTTTTCTTTTAATTATCAAATTCTTACACAAATGATCACATAAATCCCATGAGATAACTTCTTTCATAAGTTTTTCTATATTAGCAGAGGATATCTCCTTACTATTAAATAAAAGGACAGCAAGCAGTCTTGCCTCATGATAACCAGTATTCCATAATTCAAATGCCAATTCATTAGACTTTCCTATTTTTTTAGCAAGTGCTCTTATTACAGATGTTGAAACACCTATGCTATATTCTTCTGGTATTCCCATTTTAACAACATTTGCTTTGTACTTTTCGGATGCCTGTGCCTTTAATTCTATCTTTATTTCATTACTATTCACTATCATTCTCCAATCTTTTTTATCTAAATCTAAAAACACACCAGTCCATATTATTCTTTACTAATCAACAGCAGAATCACTAAAATTTCAAAAAAATAAAAGGTGTTTTGACCAATGTATAAAGTTCCTCTTAGTAACTTTTCTCATTCAAAAATTAAAATACTCTGAAATTAATATACTCAAAATAAAAGCTGAAACAAGATATAAAAAAGGGGAAATAAATTCATAAATTATACAAAACTCCTTTTTCCACTTTCTCCATACGTAGTTTTCTATAAATATATGCAATGCATAAAATCCCAAATAAATAAAAACACAAAAAATACCCTCAATAATAGGTATTTTAATTCTCATATTTATCACCTTTATATATTTTTTATAATTATCAATTATATATGTTAGATAATACAAAACACAATTAAACAAAATATTATTTTTCAATTTATTTTTCTAAAAATGGTCAAATCACTTGATGTAGCTACAACAAAATACTTTCCACATTTACTAAATCCATAAGCTTTGATATTATAGTCGTCAAAGATAATTTGACACTCATTAGGGGTGCTATGCCATGAATGAAAATTTGGCATAAAAATTATCTGCTCCTTAGGCCAAAAGGGGGCAATCTTCTCTAAAATATTTCCATCATTAGAATAATGCCGCAATCCACCGCCACCATCTCCTGCAATCCTAATTCGTTCATCTCCTAGTTCTTCCACATAAGCAATCAAATTGTATTCATCAAAATTCTCTTCACAATATGTTTTTTTTAGTGTTTCACAATTTATGACTGATTGTCCCTGTGAAGAAATGCAAATCAGCTTTTGGGTATATATTTCAGAAAATCCTACATACATTAGACCTCCAACAGCTAATGTATCACATTTCCAACCTAAAGGCACACCTTTTGGAATTTTGTTTATTAAACCTACAAGATGTTTTCTGTTATTCTCCTCTATCTTCACTAAGTCCTGCATGGCTAGCACCTCTCAATAATATAATTACTTGTAACTTCCAGTTTTTCTCTATTGGATTTCTTCCAAAATTAGAATTTATTGTTTTCTAATTACCCAATCATCATTTTGAGTTTTTTTTTTTTTATAGTAGCCACAAGGCATATTCTTTAAAACACCAACTGAGTTATCCAACTCAAAAACCCATTTTACAGATACTAACTTTGCTTCTTCTATCTCATGTGTTCTTCCACATAGAAATTGCCACATTCCATCTTCTTTATCATGTGATACATACAGAATCGGTGATTCATTTTCCATTATGTGGCAACAGATAATTGTAGCTGTATTAGGTGCGTCATAAAAAGGAAATTCCATGTTTACTGCCCCTTTCAAATTCCAATTTGTCTATTTATAAATTCCTAAAAATGATGTTATTTTTCTATATGTGTATTCATCTTCGACGAAGGAGCTTAAACACTGTAAAATTTAAATCTTCTTACGAAACACGCAGTAAATGCGTGTTTCTAACTGAATAGTTACTTTGAATCTTTCATAATCAAACATTTATGTACCCTCTTTCCTCAAATATTCTGGAATCTACTTCCAGATATCATCAACTAATCAAAGCTTCACAACCCACATCACATATAATATTATAATATAAAACATACATGGAATCAACTTTGGAAAATATTGCAAACAAAGGAAAGATATGAAAACAATTTTTCATCTATAATATCACTGTCTCACATTTCTTTGTGAATATACATCCTCGTCATATCTGGTTCGCCATCACCCTGAACCATACATAAAAACTTCCAATTATAGCGTTCATAAAACGAAGTATGGTCTGTAACAAGATAAAGTGTATCAATTCCTTTTTCTTTCATATCCATACAAACAAAATTTAACATTTTTCCTGCAATTCCCTGACAACGATATTCCTCTTCAACATATGCTGCACATATATTTGGTGTTAAATCTTTGCGATTATGAAAATCATTTTCAATCACACCTAAACCTCCAAGAATTGTATTATTCTCCATAACAAGATACCATTGTGGTATTGCTTTTTTATTGTTGATACACTCTTCAATACTTTCTATATATGCTTCTTTAGGGATTCCCCACTTATGATGAAACCACTCTGCAGCTATTGAAGCTGATTCACTATGTTCCCTTAATTTTACAATTTCAACCATTGTCTCATATCCTTTCTTTATCCTTTACATATTCATAGGCTTAAAGGTAACTGTTCATGTTTTTGAACATTTCCTATATTTTATATGTGTTCTGCCTCAAATCTCAACCTCATTTTTTTTTTTTN
The DNA here is from genome assembly GCA_014799595.1 of Clostridiales bacterium. GTDB lineage: Bacteria > Bacillota > Clostridia > Lachnospirales > Lachnospiraceae > CAG-411. Next base: position 4,156 of record JAAVHR010000093.1, read on the forward strand.
AAAAAGTGGGCAAGCCCACATCAACTCCCCTAACCCCTCATTCATGAGAGGATTGCACACTTTGCGTGCCAGATGCGTGTTGCATGTCTTTTTGCAACAATATTCCTTACGCATCTGTGCACATCCTGCTCGGTTATCTTTCTTTCTTGGAATATAGATATTCGCTCCATCTACATACTGTTGTATCATTTCTATGATTTCAATGGGTAGAATCTCTTCTACTTTTATATAGCTCATGTTTGCCTCCTAAAATTTAATTTATTAAGGATAACAATAGCTATAACAATCTATAATTTTGTCTTGCAATAGCCATTGCTATGCAAACATAACATATCTTTTCATATAGTACCCCCTTCCTATCCTGCACCTGTTTGAAAAATCAAATGCGAGTCCCTGTTTCATGTATACTTTTAAAATACAAGGCATTTCAAATTGACTTAATAAAGAACATTTCCATAGGTTGTGCATATTCAGGAATATCAATTACAAATCCACCACAATCTTTATATCCTAATTTGCGATAAAAATGCTGTGCGTTTTCATCTACTTGTGTAGATGTTAATAACATTCCATAACCTTGTGTTTTCATGTCATTTTCCCAATATTTCATAAGTTGTTTTCCATAACCTCTTCCTTGATATTCCCAATCAATGAAAAGCATTGTACAAAATGGCGTATTGTCCCAAAAAAGATTGTATCTTAATAGCCCTATAGGTTTATCATCTAACAATAAAATATAACCTCTTTTCGTTCGCACCTTATTCTTGAATTCCGTGTCTGATAAATGTTTATCAAGACTATACCAAAATTCTCTATCAGAAATTTTCAAATATCTAATTTTTATCATTACATTCTTCTCCAACTCCAATTTTTTATTTATGTGTTTGTATATATTCTGTTTTAACCTTATCAATCGTTTTACCACCAATACCAAAATTTTTATCTGGCAGTTCTTTAATAGTAGTCACAAAAAATTCTTGTGGCACATTCATAATTTCAGAAGATACTTCTGTTAATCGCTTTATCAGCAATTCCTTTTGTTCATCAGATAAAATTCCACTCTCAACTGTGATGTATGGCATTTCACTTCTCCTTTCAAATCCTGATTGTTACTCAGTCTATCTCTCCAATAAATTGAAAGTTATGTATCAATTCTGTTCATTTCAGTAATGGTTTTGTTTCTATAGACCAAATCTTCCCTAACAGTGAAGCCTTGACTTTCCCAAAATTGATTACCATTTTCATTTCTATCAAAAACAACCAATGCAACCTTGTTAATTCCAGATTGTTTTAATGCTTTCAATGCAGTATCTACCAATTGACTTGCTATTCCTTGTTTTCTATATTGCGGATTTACGGCAGTATGATAGATATAACCTCTTCTGCCATCATTACCAACTATAATTACACNAACAATTTTATTATCATTTTTAGCAACGAAACAAGTATCTGGATTCCTTTTTAAAAACGCATCAATGCCATTTCTGGAATCATCCAAATTATTTAGTCCCATTCCTGTACAAGACATCCAAAGTGCATAAACTTCATCATAATCATCAATCATCATTTTTCTTATATCCATATCAATACCTCCACAAATCCCGATTTACCCTAATCCATAAACTAGGAGTTTGTTAAATAATATCATATCTCTCATAACAGTTCATCAGCACCTCACAATCACAATAACCACCCATTTCCTGCATTTCTCTAATAATGTCTTTTTCCTTTCCCTTGCAATTATCCTTAATCCATTTTTCTGTATGACACATCGTGTGATTGCATGGCTCCTGCCCCAACTCCTTTTTCAAAAAAGTAAATAATTTTTTTACTTGTGTTTTACTTAAAATATATTTCTTTTTCTGTTCTGCCTTCCATTTTTTCATCATAGCCTTTTTTTCTTCTTTTGACAGTTCAGCCATAAAAATCCCACCTCCAAATCCCAATTGATCTATTTCATAAAAATATAATTTGCACTATAAAACAAATTTTTTACAACCTATGAATATTCTAATTTATTTCCAGATGTCACATGGTTTTTTTCCATATTTTCTTCCCCATAAATACATACAAATACATGCCAAAATAAGAACCACATCAGCAAGTAGTGTTCCTTCAATACCAAAACCAACATTATATGCAAAACTATTATTTGCTGTAGAAGCATCAAGCCGAAAAACAGAATATGGAGATACCATTCCACTATTAGGTAATCCAAAAATAATATTTTGTGTAAAATTCCATGCTGTATGAACTGCCATGGCACACCATATACTATCCATATAATAAACCATAAACGAAAATAGAATTCCTACCACAAAAATATTTAATATGGATAAGGCTGTAACACCATCATTTAGCAAATGCATTAAGGCAAAAAGCGAAGCATTCCCAACAATAGCCACTGCAGGACTTTTATAACTCCTCATCAATCTTTGATATAAAAAACCTCTGCAAAGCAGTTCTTCTGCCGAAGACTGGACAAAAACCGCTATAAAAATAATTAGAAGATAAACTGGTTGGAAAGTATCATAATACAACACAATGTCTTTATGTAGCCATGCTGCCAATATACAAATACCATTCAAACCAAAACCCATTCCTATACCAATTAGAAAATTCCCCAAAGTATTTCCTGCTGCACTTCTACCAAGTATTTTTAAAATTGGACGGTTTTTCTTTGTAAAACGTATATATAAGATTGCCAAAATCCAGATTCCTATAAATCCAAAATACATGGTTACTGTAACTCCAATATTAGTACTCATAATAAAGGGTATAAATTGAAAGAGAGAACCTAAAAACTGCCCTGGTATAATACTCGCCAGCACAAGTAAATACAGGACAAATAAATTATTGGATAACTTACGTTTCACTAATTTTCCTTCTCCTTTTGTAGTATTCTTGTCTTCTGTCATTTCATCAAAATTATTCATTACATGTTTCTCCTATCAAATTCTCATCTTTTCTATTTCAAACATTAATCCAAAATCCAGCACTTAATCATATTTATATTTTTCACAAACATCTTTTATTATTTCCAAATCCAATCCCTTGCCAATAAATTGAACTACCTCGTGATGATTTTCCGTAATAAGCCAATTAAATTTCTTATCAGTTATGTAATAGTCTTCTACGGAATATGTATCATTGACAATAAGGTCAATAATAGCAGGGCTGCACTCCGCTATCCAATATTTTGCACGCTGTTTATCCTCTTCCAATAAAAGATATACCTTTTCACATTTTATAATTTCAGGCAGCCTTTCCATCCACTTATAGGAATCATTATCTTTATATGCAAAAGTATAAATGGTATCTATATTCTTCTGAAATCCATTCTGAATATTTGACCAATACAGTCCACATTTTCTTGCATATTGTTCATCTACAAAATGCTCTAATACTTTATCATAGATATTCTGCCATTCATAAATATCCAAAAACCTGAAATCTTCTTTAGATATATTATTTTTTGTAATGTATTCTGCTACCTCAAGCCTTAGTCCAGTCCATTTACGATATATTTGCATCCTAATCCTCCTATAATCTAACTGTTTAGAATCATAAACAATTAATATTTAGTTTTCTTTGTCTCATGTATTTTTCTATATATTCACTCTTTTTAGGTAGAACCTTGCACTCTGCTGCAAGGTTCGTAAAGCACCAAGTGGTGCTTTTGCACTTGTGTGCATCCTCGTTTACNAAACACCCATGCGAATATATTTATGGTGATGGCGCAGTCCACAAGGCATGGGTGTTTTGTAATAATCACAAGACTATAATTCTTCCATTTTATAAACAGAATACCCCTCATAATAATAGCTGTAGTCAATGCCCTTCATATAGACTTCTCTGTCATTAATTTTATCTGTAAGAGCCATCTTAAGAATATGTTTGATTTCAATATCTTTGATTGGACTTCTCTCCATTGCAAGAAGGTAATCATTTTTATCAACTTTACTCCAATCAATTACCTTGTCTATTTCTTTTTTTAGCATAAGATCAAGCCAAATTCTTGTACTGCGGCCATTACCTTCACGAAAAGGATGTGCTACATTCATCTCAACATATTTCTCAATAATTTCATCAAAATTAGATTGTGGCATTTTTTCTATATTTTCTAAAGCAGCTTTTAAATACATAACAGGAGCAAATCTAAAATTATTTTTTGCAATATTTATGTCTCTCATCTTGCCTGCAAACTCATAAATTTCACCAAACAGATATTTATGAATTTTCGAAAGAGTTCCATAAGTTCCTGCTTTTAAGTTATCCAAATAACCACTTTCAAACAATTCAAGGGCTTTTCTTTTGCTCATCTTCTCTTCAACCCGTGCAAGCTCCACCGAATCAATAATGCCTAATTTATTTTCTAGTATCATATCTTCTACCTCCATAGCTTACCGTTAATCCATTAAGCCAAGAACCTCTCATGAAAAATAAAACTTGATTGGTAACTGTTCAGTACCTGAACTTTTCTAATCGGTAAACTTGCTCGTTATCTATTTCAGCAATACCGTTTTTATAGTCATATCCCATTTTTTTATAAAAACCTACCGCTGTAATTGATGCAGGGATTTCAATTCGTTTTGCCCTTAAAAAGAATTCATCTTGTTCAAGTGTTCGAATAATCAACTTTCCAATTTCCTTGCCTTGATACTCAGGCAGTACGAAAATAGTAAGCAAAATGCTTTCAGTTGTACTGCCCCAATAACCATCAATTGCACCACACCTAACAATTCGTAAATTATCATAAACAACATACATATGTCCATGTTTTGCACGTTCAATTAGTACATCGGCCGAATGTGATGATACATTGGCTTCAATATATTTTTCTGAATAATCTTTAATATTGACTGTTCTCAAAGTCTTGGATATTAATGCTGATACTTCTTCTGCATCTCCTGCTTGAAATCTTCTGATTTTATAAATGTCACTCATACTAACTCCTTGCCAAATCCCGATTTGCTCCATTCCTTAAACTGGAATTTAACATTAAAAACTAATCATCTTCCGATTCTTCACAACATTCTAAATATTCAGATAGTAAAGAGGAAGCTGGGTTTAAACGTAATGCTCTGTTATATTCTGAACAGTCGGGTGGTGCTATTTCTACATTAATAACCACATTTTTCCGGTCTTCTTTGATTCCAAACAATCCTGATTGGTCAAGCCTTTTCATTGCTTCCTCCATTGAATCAACCCGTATATTCCATTCAACATCATAAAGCTCATCATCTGATAATTTGTTTGCTCTTTTATCAAGCAATTCATTTACCTCATTAAAAAATTCATCATACCCATAAACAGCATAAGGAGAATCAGAATAATCCCATTTCCACCAACTTTTTTCTTCATCTGTTATTTTGTTATCAATAATTGATTTTTCTAGTGCTTCATAAGACCATGCCGAAATGTATGGGTGTAATCCCTCATCAAAGATAAATGCATAGTAATAAAATTGCTCTTTATGTGTTTCTTTCAAGGAGGAAAATGCATTGCCAGCAGCTTTTACAAAAGCTTCAATAAGTTCCTTATTACATTTTTCAATACTCATACCAGTACTAACCTCACATTCCTATAAAATTTTCTCTACTAAATCCCAATTGTCAGCTTTTATATACCAAAGTGTATTACAAATTTCTTGTTAGCTTCAGCTTCTTTGAGTAATGCCATTAAATCAGACAGTTTTGAATTACTCCAAATTATAGCAATTAAACCATCAAGTGATTCAGGTGGAATTAATGTTATTCCATAATAAGCAAATCCAAATTCAGGTCTATCTAATGTGTGCCAATAGCATTTTATGTTTTTGAATTCTTCAAGTAATGGCAATATATAATCATCATCAACCGATATGCAGCCATATTTTTCAGGTTCATAGCTATCATATCTCTTTCCTTTTCTTGGTGCTGTCTGCATTATTCCAAATTCATGTTTGGGCATTGTATTTCTCCTATAACTTCTAATTTTTCTCTAATTAATCCTCAATTATTCTCTAAACTACAAATCAATTAAAATTGTCAATATGATTCATATTCTTTTGCTGCTTCTTTGTAACAGTTCAGCCGGGGGCTGACCTGTTACGGAATTGGGCAAGCTTCGCATGTANATTGCCCAATTCCAATCCTGTTTTAGTCTTTTTTACGGTCTACACAGCAGAGTGTGCAGACCTACCTGAACTGTTACACTTCTTTACAATTTATCAAAAAAATTCTATATATTCATTATTATCTAAACTCTAATATGAAATGCTAATAGCAAATAGGACATTCCCTGCATTTGGATTATTGTTTTGTCTATCTCTCCAATAGACCAGAATTACCTTATTCTTCCATATCATAAAATACTGTGTGGGTATGTGTTTTATAATCTATTAAACGCCATACTTCAGCTTTTCTTGAGGCAAAAGTAAAGGCCTCAAAAAGCACTCCATTAGAAAATGCAATGCGAATATCTCCAAAAGTTGATACTGCAACATCTAAAACAATGGCATTTGACATTTTTACATTCAGTGTCTTGGATATGACATCAAAAATACTACTTTCCTCATCTTTTCGACCAAAAATGTCATATTCCCAATTATCCGGAACAGAATGACTATATGGTTCATAAATATCGTGTGACCCTAAAATAATTGCATCATCTTTTGTAAAACGCCATTGCGTTTGAATGTGCAGAGAAAAGTCTGCTACATTGATTTCTCTGCCTCTACTCACAAAAGTATAATCATCACCAACAAAAAGGCATAACATATCACTAGCACGTGATATACAATTAAATTTTTTATTAAGTAAACACTTCAACAACGCAATATCTCCATTCTTTTTCTTTAACAGCTCCCAATTGTCAAATTTGTAATATATTGTAGTTATTCAGGTAGAAACACGCATTTACTTTGCGTGTGACCTGAGAAAGAGTAAATTTTAATGTTTAAGCCTTTCGTCAAAGACGAATTATTATGGGCTTAAACGTAACTGTTCATGGTTCTGAACAGTTACAATAATCAATAAATTGACACTAAAACTGCACATCCCTTTTCTGACATTCTCAGATAAAACTTTTTCATACTTTCAAAGGAATCACACAATTCCTCTATAATCTCATCTTCTTCATCTTCGTATTCCCAAATATCAGGATAAATATTATTTTCAGCAAAATCACTCATATTGAATTTCTTAATATATTCTTCAAAATTAAGTTCCTGCAAAGCTTCTGCAATCGCCTTAACTCTATCTGCTCGTATACCAGATACAAAATCCTCTTCCGAAACCACAAACTGCCCTACAATCGCTTCACTAATCAAATTATTTTCAACCGGCTCACCAGCTGATCTACCTAACAATAGAAAATGTAGTGCATCCCACATTTTATCTATATCACATACATCTAATTTTTCATTTTCTTGTAACTCCTCCACATCCTCAACTATTTCTTTACTGCTTTTGAGTTTTTCTAATTCTTCATCTGTTGTCTGCTGATAATTTGCAATCATACCCATTTGTTTTCCTCCTTTTATCCGATTTCTCAAAATCTCTAACCCATCATTAACAATCTGAATTTTCCCTTGTCATTTTACTAATAAAGGTAAAAGCAAGGGAAAATTCATAACATTTCACTATATAAAGTTTCAAAAGCCTTGAAGAATAAGGAAACTTCTGTTTTTTCTCTATTAATATGCAATATCTTTATAAGCAATTTCCTCAATTTCCTCGTTTATATAACAGACACCGATTCCATTATCATCAAAATCTTCGCCACCCCATGTCCTTGAGAAAAGCAAATATATGCACCTTCCATCTTTCATCATGAAATCCCATGCAACAACGATAGTCTCCAATGTTACTGCCTGCAAGAGTGCTTCTTTCGTTTCAATTTCCGGCCACCATTCTGCTGCTTCTTCCTCATCATCCGGACCATAGCTAAAGCGTTCTTCTTCATTATAGTATTCGATTAACGCCTCAATCAGTTTTTCTTGTAATTCCGGCCATTTCTCCATAAAACACTGAAATGCCTTTTTCTGTCCTTGGGTAATCTCTTCTTCCTCTTCACTATGTATCAATATATCCACAGTATATGTACTTCCGCCAAAGTCCAATGTTTGCTTTCCACACCAGCAACCATCTTCTTCTTGCCTCAATTCATCAAATACCTGTTCTGTCATAGTTTTTACCTCCACTTACTAAATTCCTACTTATTTCTTATAACATAGATGCTCTTAATTCCTCTCCACTCTTAGGACTCAAATAAGCTGGAGCAATGTCAAATACGGTCTTACATCCGCTTTGTCCTTCCTTTGACAAACGATGGGCTGCTCTTGCATAAGCAATCAATACACTAGAAGTAAACTCAGGATTAGAATCCAGCTTTAGGCTATACTCAATAAGATGCTTGTTCTCTTTGTCCCAGCCTGTTACACCACTTCTCAACACAAGACCGCCATGAGGAATTCCACTATGATTTTTCAATAACTCTTCTTCGCTGATAAAGTGTATTGTAGTATCATAATCCGCAAAATAATTTGGCATAGTCTTAATTTCCTCTTCCACTTTTGCGGCATCTGCACCTTCTTCCAAAACAACAAAACACTCTCTGGTATGCTTTTCTCTTGTAGTAAATTCAGGATTACTTCCTGAACGGACTGCCTCTAAAGCACTCTCTACAGGTATGGTATACTGCTTTGCATTTTTTACACCATTAATACGACGAATCGCATCAGAGTGACCCTGACTTACTCCTTTGCCCCAGAAAGTATAATCATTTCCCTCTGGCAAAATAGCATTTGCGTATAAACGGTTAAGGGAAAACATTCCTGGATCCCAGCCAACAGAAATTATACCAACATGTGAAGTCTCCTTAGCAACAGCATCTACATTAGCAAAATGCTCTGGAATACGTGCATGGGTATCAAAACTATCGATTACATTGAAATATTTCACATACTCTGGTGTCTGCTCTGGTAAATCCGTAGCACTTCCGCCACATAAAATCAAAACATCAATCTTATCTTTCCAATCTGCTATATCTGCTACATGACAAACTGCAGCCGTTTCTGTAAGAATAGAAACCGTTGCAGGGTCTCTACGGGTAAATACCGCAACTAACTCCATATCATCATTTTGACGGACAGCACACTCTACACCACGTCCCAAATTACCATATCCTAAAATTCCAATTCTTGTATTCATAATTCTCTCCTTTACTTTTATTATTATCCTATTACTTCAGTTATTGTCACAGAAATATTTGTCAGCATAGTTCCATTAGTCCCTTTATTACTAACTACTATTAGCCACTACACTCCTAATATAAAATAAATGTAACTATTCAGGTAGAAGCACGCATTTACTGCGTGTTTATGTAGCAAAAAAATATGAAATTAATTAATACGTTTCCACCCTAATTCTTTATAAATCTTTTTTATTTCTTCTTCCAATTTAGCTCCGAATATCCATATTTCCTGTCTCCACGGATGACCTAAATATCCATTTTTAAAATCCACATCTATAAAAAAATGATAATCACCATCTGGATAAAAGGATGGAAAATATGCATTGTAACCACCACCAAAATATCTTTCGTCCTCTACCCAAACACTTTGTTGTTCTTCAATTTTTTGAGGGTCAAACCTAAATGTACTATGCTGCCAATCTAACGCATACCATTCTTTTCTTCCATCCGTACACGCCACCAGACTGTTTCTAACCCATTCATCCATCAAGTCCAATTGCTTATCTGTCATACTATCTATTGCATATACGGAGTATGGCAAATTTATTTCAAATGGCAATATTCCAATCATCGAATGGTCTCTGTAACTACAAGAGGGATTAAATTTAAGTATTGCATAAATTTTATCCCATACTTCATCACATTCTTGTGTATTATCTATTAACATTTGACCTCCCCCAATTATAGTAAACGCATTAAGTAAATGCGTTTACTATAGTATTACAAATCCCAATTTTTCAGTTCCATAAGCTGGAATTGAAAATTCTATATGACTCCATTATACATTCAGTGTTTCAAGAACAATCTCTTTCCAATACAAAAGATACATCATGTGTCCAACATCATCTATTATATGTATCTCTTTAGCATCATACTTTTTTGCCAAATATTCTGCATAAGAAACGGGGGTTGTATTGTCCTTTGATCCGTTCCAAATGAAAACAGGAATAGAACAATTGATACAAACTTTATCTCGTTTTTGACATAATGCATACGCATCATAATAGATACCCTTACCATCATTTTTTACCGCACTGATAATCGCATTCTTAACTAACTCATAGTTATCATTAATATATGTTCTTTCTTTATTAGATACTGTTTTCAACATTCCTTCAAATTGGCTGTCAAAATTTTTAGTAATCCCCTATTTCACGCAACCAATCAATTCAGAAATATCTTTTACCCCATTCTTTTCCATAAATTGGCGAATTCCTTCTATTACCTCCAAGGTTACATTTGGATTATGGAAATTAGCAGTTCCAATAGAAACAGCCGTTGCTCCAGCCATAATAAACTCTAAGGCATCTTCTGCATTCATAATTCCACCCATACCAATAATAGGGATATTTACAGCCTGTGCCACCTGATAAACCATACGGACTGCCACTGGCTTAATTGCAGGACCAGAAAGTCCTCCTGTTTTGTTGGCAAGGGCAAATTGTCTTCGGTTCACATCAATTTTCATACCAGTTAATGTATTAATAAGCGAAAGTGCATCTGCACCTCCTGCTTCTGCGGCCAAAGCCATTTCTGCAATATTGGTTACATTAGGACTAAGCTTCATAATAACTGGCTGCTTTGCTCTCTTCTTCATTTCCTTGGTAATAGCTTCTACGGCTCTTGGGTCTTGTCCAAAAGCAATTCCCCCCTCTTTTACATTCGGGCAGGAAATGTTAATCTCCAACATATCTACTGCCTCATTCGCAAGACGTTCTACCACCTCACAATAGTCCTCTGTACTCTTTCCACATACATTTACAATAATTTTAGTATCAGGATATTGTTGAAGATATGGGATATCTCTTTTTACAAATAAATCAATACCAGGATTTTGCAAACCAATTGCATTTATCATCCCCCCATAAGTTTCTGCAATACGGGGAGTAGGATTTCCTTCCCATGGAATATTTGCAACACCCTTTGTGGTCACTGCACCAATCTTATTTAAGTCCACAAAATCACTATATTCTGCCCCAGATCCAAATGTTCCAGAGGCTACTGTAACTGGATTATTCCATTCTACTCCAGCAATTTTTATTTTCATATTCATTATAATTCAATCTCCTCTGCATAGAATACCGGACCATCCTTACAAATCCGTTTATTGTTTACATTGGTATGATGGTCTTTATCCTTTGATTTACATACACAAGCCAGACAGGCTCCAATACCACATGCCATTCTTTCTTCCATGGAAATCTGTGCTTTTATATGATTTTTGGATGCGTATGCTTTCACGCCTTTCAGCATTGGTGTAGGTCCACAGGCGAAAATCATATCTGCATCTAACTCATTTGCCATAATAGCATCTATTACATTTCCCTTTGTTCCCACACTTCCATCCTCTGTAGAAATATAAACATCTCCATAAGGCTTAAATTCTTCTTTTAAAAACAAATCTGCATCACGGTATCCTAGTACAATTTGTACTTTACCTTTTAAACTCTTGGCAAGTTCCAGCATTGGAGGAATACCAATCCCTCCTCCAATTAAGATACATTTCTCTCCTTCCAGAGTGAAACCATTACCCAAAGGTCCCATAATCCGGATGCTGTCTCCAACATTCATTTTTGAAAATTCTTCAGTTCCTTTTCCGACCACACGATACACCAAACGAAGCAATCCTTGTTCCTTATTTATCTCACAAATACTAATTGGTCTTGGAAGTAACTGGCTTCCCTCCTTACAATAAATGGAAATGAACTGTCCCGGTTTTGCATATCCGGCAATCTTTGGTTCCTTCACCCACATACTGTAAATGCCTTTGGTTACTTTTACAATGCTGGTAATTATTCCTTGTTCCATTGCTTTATCTGCCATGACTGCCTCCTATATTCCTTTTTTATTTTCCTGTGTAACTGTTCAGAACCATGAACAGTTACGTTTAAGCCCATGAATATTCGCCTTCGGCGAAGGGGCATAAACATTGTAAACTTTACTTTTTCATACGAAACACGCAGTAAATGCGTGTTTCTACCTGAATAGTTATTTTCCTGTTAAAGCTTTGTTGATATCCTCTTTCATATCGAGAACTGCCTGTCTGGAAGCATCTGCATAATTTGCTTCCCCATATTTACTGTACTTCTCCTGTTTATATGCAGCAATAATGCCTCTAGAGGAATTAATAATTGCACCTAGACCATCCTTATTGAAATATGGCACTAAATCTTCTGCTTTACCACCTTGTGCCCCGTATCCTGGTACCAAAATAAAAGTCTTTGGCATAATCTTTCGAAGTGTCTCACCCATTTTTGGATAAGTAGCACCAATCACGCAACCAACATAGCTATAGGAATCTCCCATAAGAGACTCTCCCCACTCAGCCACCTTCTCTCCAACTAATTCATACAAAGGTCTGCCATCCACCATTTTATCCTGAAATTCTCCGCTGGATGGATTGGATGTCTTTACAAGCACAAAAATTCCCTTCTTTTCTTCTTTACACACCTCTAAGAAAGGCTTCACACCATCCGAACCAAGATAAGGATTTACAGTAACAAAATCCTCATCAAATGCTGCATACTTTTTAGATCCTACCTGCACTTTTCCCACATGACCTACCGCATAAGCAGTAGAAGTAGATCCAATATCTCCACGCTTAATATCGCCAATCACTACTAAATCTTTCTCTTTACAGTAGTCCACTGTCTTTTTAAATGCAATCAATCCCGGAATGCCAAATTGCTCATACATAGCAATTTGTGGTTTCACAGCAGGAATTAAATCACTGGTGGCATCAATAATTCCTTTATTAAACTGCCAGATAGCCTCTCCTGCGCCCTCCAAGTTTTCGCCATATTCTTCAAATGCAAGCTTTTTTATATCTTCTGGTACATAAGCTAACATTGGGTCTAAACCTACAACAATTGGTGCATTTACATCCTGAATTTTTTTCACTAATTTATTTATCATAACATCCTCCTATTATATTCAAGAGTAACTGTTCAGAAGCATGAACAGTTACTCTTATTTCACTTCTTTTGTATAATCATATATCACTTTACCATCCACGATTGTCTGGTACACTCTGCCTTTTACTTTCTTTCCTCCAAATGGTGTATTCTTTCCTTTGGAAGCAAATTTACTCACATCAATTGTATATTCTTCATCAAAATCTGCAATAACAATATCTGCTGCTTTTCCTTCCACTAACTGACCTTTATCTACACCAATAATTTTCGCTGGATTATAACTCATCTTTTCTACCAACTGCATTTTGCTTAGATATCCTTGTTCCACAAGTTCTGTAACAGATAAACAGAATGCCGTTTCTAAGCCTACAATTCCAAATGGTGACTCTGCCATGGATTTTGCCTTTTCTTCTGCACTATGAGGTGCATGGTCAGTAGAAATCACTTCCATAATTCCCTCCTGCAATCCCTTTTTCAATGCCTCCACATCTGCCCTGCTGCGAAGAGGTGGATTCATCTTATAATTACTGTCATCACAAGGAATATCCTCATCTGCCAGAGTAAAATGATGTGGACAAACCTCACCGGAAACTGCATACCCAGCTTCCTTTGCCAGTTTAATCATTGCCACACTATCCTTGGTAGAACAATGACATAAGTGTAATCTGACTCCTGTTTCATTGGCAAGAAAAATATCCCTGGCAGTAATCACATCCTCTACTGCATTGGTAATTCCTTTTAAACCAAGTTCTTCTGCTTTCGCACCTGCATTCATTACACCGCCACGCACTAAATTCTTATCTTCACAGTGTGCAAGTACTACAAGATTATTCTCTTTTGCGGCCTTCATACCTTCCAGATACACTAAGATATCCATAACAGACTTTCCGTCTTCACTTAATGCTTTAGCTCCTGCCTCTGCCATTCCCTTGATATCTGCAAGTTCCGTTCCAATCTGTCCTTTGGTTACAGCACCAACTGGTAAAAGGTGAACCACAGATTCCTCTTCTTCTTTCTTTAGCAGCCATTCTACCATTTCTTTACTGTCAATAACCGGTTTTGTATTTGGCATAGGAGCCACAGAAGTATAGCCGCCTCTTGCTGCTGCCATAGCACCAGTTTGAATCGTCTCTTTATACTCAAAGCCCGGCTCTCTAAAATGCACATGCAAGTCAATAAATCCCGGCATTACATACTTTCCTTTGGCACAAATTACCTCATCTGCATTTTCTCCTGTTAAATCTTTTCCAATTTTGACAATCACGCCATCTTCTATGCAAATATCTGCTACCTCATCCATATTGGTAGAAGGATCCAGAATATGCCCATTTTTGATTATTGTTCTCATTGTGTACTCCTTCCTAAACAATTACATTATTTTCTACTAAACTCAACTATCAATAATTCTACACCGATTTGGTCTAAAAGTAAACCAGTCTTAACCCCTTCCTCCACTTCTACAGAGCGGGATAAATTCTCTTTTAAACTTTGAATAGAAAAATTTTTTGCCTGTCCCATATATTTTTTAACTGTAAAAGGTGGAATTCCTATTTTGGATGCCATTTGTCCCGATGGTGTACCACTTTTCTCCAATTCTTTTATTTGCAACAAAATATTGAAATGACGGATTAACAAAAACAATATGGACATCGGTTTTTCCCGTACTGCCAGTAAATCATAATACAAAGCCAATGCCTGATCTTGCCGTTTCATTCCAATCTCATCAATCATCTGGAAAATTTTGCCTTCTGTCTGAACTACACAAACTTCATCAATTGCTTCTCTCGTAATAATTTCTTCCTCACCAGAATAACAAATCAACTTTTCCAGTTCATTCTCCAGATTCTTCATATCAGCTCCTGTTTTTTGTAACATATACAAAACATCTTGTTCTGTAATCTTTTTTCCTTCTCTCTTTAGACTTTGTGCAATCCAAAGCTTCAAATCTTTTTCCGACAGACCGTTCATTTCTGACACAGTCCCTTTCTTTTGTACTGCTTTGTACATACGGTTTCTCTTATCCACTTCCCGCTCCACAAAAATTAGAAAAGTACTCTCTGGAAAATCACCAATATAATCCGGCAAATCACTTTGATTCTTAAAGCAACCACTATTCTCTACAAGAATCAATCTTCTCTCACTAAAAAAAGGCACTGTATGGGCAATGGAAACCAATTCCTTTACTGGAAAGTCTTTTCCCTCAAAATAAGAAAAATTCATGGTATCATCTGGTGATAGAATGGCATTCCGAAGCTTATCCTGATACAATCGCTTTAAATAATCCTCCTGCCCAAACAACAAATAGATATGGGAGAAGGTATTCTCTTTGATATGTTGTTTTATATTTTGCATGCTTTTCCTCCTCCAGCTAAATAGATTTTATAGAAAACGCATTAAATAAATGCGTTTCCTATAAGATACATTACCTATAACAAAAATTCCGAAAACACATAATTACTCACATCAATTCCCTTATCTGTCAGAAAAACTCTATCATTTTTTATTTCTAATAGCTTTTCTTTCTCCATTTTATGCAATACTTCTCCGAAGACCTGTTCCATTGTTTGTCCAAAAGCTTTGAAAAAATCAGTTTGGGAAACTCCACACATTCTTCTAAGTCCAAGAAACATAAATTCTGACATTTGATCTTCTTTTGTCAATGCCTCAACAAGATTTCTTCTTTTTTCTGTATCTGCTGCATATTTTAAATAACCTTGCATATCACTTCTATTTTGATACCGGTTATTTTCCAAATAAGAAGAGGCTCCAAGCCCTACTCCTAAATAAGGAACCCCCGTCCAATAAGAAGAATTGTGTATAGATTCATATCCTGCTTTCGCATAATTGGATATTTCATACCGTTGATAGCCATATAAAGACAAAATTTCTTTGGTTGCCTTATACATGACTCTATCCATTTCTTCTGTGGGCAGTTCCTTTTCCTTCCTTCCATTCTCTCCATATAAAGCCCAGAATGGTGTATTTTCCTCTACAATCAAACTGTAGGAAGAAATATGCTCTGGTGAAAGTTTTGCTATCCGTTCCAAGGATATCCTATACTTATTCAGACTCTGATTAGGCAGAGCAGACATTAAGTCTATACTGATATTAGCAAATCCAGTTTCTCTGGCTCCATAATAGTTCTCCAAAAACTGTTCATAAGTGTGAATCCTTCCCAACAATTCCAATTCATCATTATGAGTGGATTGTAACCCCATACTAATCCTCTGTATTCCCATTTTATGGTATTCTCTCCATTTTTCCATGGATACAGTTCCCGGATTGACTTCTAAAGTAACTTCTTTCATTCTTGATAAATCAATCAAAAATACATTCTGTACCTTTTCCAGAATTTTCCATAACAAGTTTATATCCAATACAGATGGGGTTCCTCCACCCAAGTAAATGGTTTGCAATTCATAGGAGTTGGTTATTGTACAGACACTGTCCAACTCACTTAAAAGTGCATCTACATACTGTTTTTGTATCTCACTAGATGCCTTCATGGAAAGAAAATCACAATAGGCACATTTCTTCACACAAAAAGGGATATGAATGTAAAGTCCTAAAGGGCTTTTCTTATTTCTCATAAAACTCATTTCTTCTGTTCTCAATTATTCTTCATCCAGTTTCAGTACACTCATAAATGCTTGTTGTGGAATCTCTACATTTCCAACCTGACGCATACGTTTTTTTCCTTCTTTTTGTTTTTCAAGAAGTTTCTTTTTACGTGAAATATCTCCACCATAACATTTTGCCAATACATCTTTTCGCATTGCTTTTACCGTCTCTCTTGCAATAACCTTACTTCCAATTGCTGCCTGAACCGGTATTTCAAATAAGTGACGTGGAATCTCTTTCTTTAATTTCTCGCACATCTTTCTTCCACGTTCATAAGCAGTCTCCGCATGCACAATAAAGGAAAGTGCGTCCACTTCTTCCTTATTAATCAAAATATCCAGTTTCACAAGTTCAGAAGGCACATACCCTTTCATCTCATAATCAAAGGACGCATATCCTCTGGAACGTGACTTTAATGCATCAAAAAAGTCATAAATAATTTCATTCAATGGCAGGTCATATTTCAACAATGCTCTAGTTGTCTCAATATACTCCATACCAAGGTATACTCCACGCCGTTCCTGACAAAGTGTCATAATTGGTCCAACAAATTCTGTAGTCACCATAATTTCCGCAGACACAATCGGCTCTTCCATGTGGTCAATTACAGAAGGATCAGGAAGATTGGATGGATTGGTAATCTCAATCATCTCTCCATCAGTCTTATACACTTGGTAAATAACACTAGGTGCTGTGGTTACAATATCCAGATTATATTCTCTTTCCAAACGTTCCTGAATAATCTCCAAATGAAGCAGTCCCAGAAAACCACAACGGAATCCAAATCCTAACGCAATAGAAGTTTCTGGTTCAAATTGGAGAGAAGCATCATTTAGCTGCAATTTCTCAAGTGCATCTCTTAAATCAGGATATTTTGCACCATCTGCCGGATACATACCACAATAAACCATTGGATTTACTTTCTTATACCCTGGTAAAGGAGCCTCACATGGATTCTTTGCATCTGTAATAGTATCACCTACACGGGTATCCTTTACATTCTTTAGGCTGGCAGTAATGTAACCTACCATTCCTGCAGTAAGTTCCTCACAAGGAATAAATTGTCCAGCTCCAAAAGTTCCAACTTCAACCACTTCTGCTTCTGCTTCCGTTGCCATCATGCGGATCTTTGTACCCTTTCCCACTCTTCCGTCAAATATACGGCAGAATACAATAACTCCCTTGTAAGCATCATATAAAGAATCAAAAATCAAAGCCTTAAAGGGACTGTCTAACTTTCCGCTTGGTGCTGGAATTTGTGCCACAATCTGCTCCAATACATCTTCAATGTTTAATCCCTGTTTTGCAGAAATCAGTGGTGCAAATTCTGTATCCAGACCAATAACATCTTCAATCTCAGCTTTTACCCTCTCTGGATCTGCACTCGGCAAATCAATTTTATTAATAACCGGAAGAATTTCCAAATCATGATCCAATGCCAGATAACAATTTGCCAATGTCTGTGCTTCAATTCCCTGTGCTGCATCCACAATCAAAATGGCTCCTTCACAAGCTGCCAGACTTCTTGAAACTTCATAATTAAAATCCACATGTCCTGGTGTATCAATTAAGTTAAAAATATATTCTTCTCCATCCTTTGCTTTATATACAATACGCACAGTCTGAGCCTTAATGGTAATTCCCCGTTCTCTCTCCAAATCCATATTATCTAATACTTGTGCCTGCATCTCTCTGCTGGTCAATAATCCTGTTTTCTCAATAATACGGTCTGCTAATGTAGATTTTCCATGATCAATATGTGCTACAATACAAAAATTTCGTATTTTACTTTGTTCTATCACAATGTTCGCTCCTTTATCTATTCTTATTCCTTACCGTCTTTCGCTAAATAGACATATATCCCATATTTTAGCACATTTCTATTATTGAAACAAGTTGTTAAGTATTTATAGTAATTTTTTTATTTATTTGCTATACTGCTTTTAGGTACAATATGCCGATATGATTTATAATAATAGATTATGAGTTACAGTTCAGACATCAATGTCATTTAGTTAACATCAATATCTGATATTTCATCTTCGAATGATACACATCATCTGTAGAAAACTGTTTCGAGACCGTCAGTACTTAGGTGCTGTATTTTAGCACCTTATGTACTGCTACGGTTGAGACCAAGCGAAAGCGTGTTTTCGTAAGATATGTGTATCATTTGAAGTATTCATAAGGTGTACCTGTTAACTAAATGACATTGGTTCAGACATTGCAAAAGTATATGTGCAAAGCACATAGCAATCAACTTTCATTCGTAGTATTCTGTTCATGGTTCTGAACAGTTACAAAATATGAATGACATAGCTGAACTGTTATGAGATAGGAGTGCATTTTATATGAATTTATCCAGCAACCGAATCCAGCAAAATGCAGCACGGAATAGCCGTCCTGCACCAAATAGACCAACTGGTCAAAGACCACCTGTTGCACAGGCAAATACATTAAGCAACTACGGCACTACTACAAGAGTCCGTTCTTTATATGTGGGACAAGTTTTAAAAGGTGAAGTTAGTGACCTGAGAAACCGTGAAATTGTCCTAACTTTAGAAAATAATACAACTGTTTCTGCACATTTGGAAGGTGGAAACTGGCTTGCTATTGGAGAAATATCTGCTTTTAAAGTTCTCTCTGCTTCACCAGAACAAATTACTTTAGAAGCACTCCCAAGAACAGATATGGCACTGGCAAATAGCACTGTCCAAAAAGCATTAGAAGAAGCAGGCTTGCCTAAAAACCCTAAGAACCAACAAATTGTATTAGAGCTTATGAAGAATCAATTACCAATCCATAAGCAATCCATATTACAAATGCTGCAAAAATCCTTTCAGTACCAAGAGGTATCTGTACCCACCCTTGTACTTATGAGTAAACACCAGATTCCCATTACCACTCAAAATGCAATACAATTTGAACGTTATCAGAATAATGCCCATTCTCTGGCAAATGGATTGGAAAATCTGGCAAAAGATTTAAGTTCTATGATTCGTGACCTTGCTACTACCTTATCAGATGTCAACGATTATGTAGAAATTTCAAACACAGCGGACTCCTCTTTGGATTCCATATTACAGCAGACAGACTCTAATAGTCCTCAAAACCATGTATTACAGCAGTTATTTCAGCACACAAATACACCAGCTTCAACAACTGCAAATAATACCATGCAGACTACCATTTCCAGAATTCTTTCTGCTGTCCTGAGTGGAGATTCCCATAAGGCATCCCTAAACGAAAATCAGGAAACTGCCACAAATTCTTTTTCTAATCCTCCAGACCAAACTCTGGAATTTTTAAAAGAATCTGGCCGCACAGAATTAATTTCTATTTTGGAAAACTTTGATTTATCTGATACACTTCGGGAAGGGATTTTAGACGGAACTGCTTCTCTTAGACAAGTAACTGCCCAGATACAGAAGGATTATGAACAAGCCATGCTATTAGATAAAGAGTCTCAAACTGTGGAATCTTTAGAGGATGAGCTTTCTCAAGAAGATTTATCTAAGGCACCTCCGTCCAAAAACGAAGGATTTATGCTTCGTACTGCACTTTTTGATAATCCTGTTATTAAGGGTTTAGAATCACAGTTACAAAGTTTACAAACCCAAACTGACGAAATTGGCAGCAGATTTTCTATGGAAGAGCGAATTTTACTGAGAGAATATTTACAAGATTTTCCAATTGATAACCATGTAAAAGAGCAAATTGTAGATGGTTCCTTAAAAACAGAAGATTTTCTCCGAACTATAAAAAATGTACTACCTTTTACCGAAAAGGAGGCAGCCACTCCCCTCCTATCTTCCCAGCTTTTCTCCTCTCTCATCGAGGATACCTTTATGGAGCAGCTTTTTCTGACACCAAGCGAAATTTTTTCTCAAGGTGGTGTCAATGCCTATTATCGTAGATTATCAAAACAACTAGAAGATTTAGATTCACTTTTTGAAAAGAACTTACACACCAAAGGCTCTAATAATATACAACAAATTATAAATACCCTAAGTATAGATCCAAAAGAGCAGGTTTCCCAGCTAAAAGATAATTTAGACTTTATGAAATTGCTAAACCAGTTTTTTTCTTATGTCCAGTTGCCTACAAAACTGCAAGAAAAAATCACTCATGGAGATTTATATGTTTACACCAGGAAAAAAAATCTAAAGCAACAACAAAATCCAATTCGTGTGTTACTTCATTTAAATATGGATAACCTTGGGGATTTAGATATACAAGTTAGCCTGAAAAACCGGGATGTTACATCCATTTTTCATACAGAAAATGATAAAGTAGGTAAATTACTTTCCACAAATTTTTCATTGCTGGAAGAAGCACTTGGCAATCTAGGATATACTTGTACCAATCAAATTGCAAAACTAGAAAAAAAAGTAGATATTGTAAATGACTTTATTGCACCAGAAAGTGCAGGACATTCTATTTCACGTTATTCCTTTGATTTACGTGCATAAAAAAGGATGTATGCAAAAACCCCTCTCTTATATAGAAAGGGGTTTTATATGTTAGTTCTTTATTCTATTTTCCATCTTTTTCTTTACCAATCAAAGCCTTCACTTCTCTTGCCCTGTCTTTCAAACGATCACTAGCAGATCTGGATACCAGAATTTGAGATATCCATCTTCCAGCTTCCTCTAATTTTCCAACACGTCTGGCAAGTTCTGCTACTAAGTAAGTAACTGTACTCTCATCCATACCACACATCGGAAACGCTTCCTGCGAAAAAGCACTATTAAATCCTTCATACGCATTTGTAAGACATTCTATCTCTGCATCCTGAAGTTCTTTTAAGACAGCTTCTCTATTCGGCGTATCATCTGGCAACGATTCTGCTTTTCCACGATATACCCAAGCCATTTTCAAGCATACAAAAGCTTTTTCGCTATTTTTTGCACCTTTTACTACAGTACTTGCCAAAACAAGTTTATAACGCATAATTGCATCATCATAGGAATACGCACCCTCCGGCTCTTTCATTCCCTTGAAATTGTTAGATATGTTCTCTTTAATCAATTTCTCCTGTGCTGATGACAATGGCTTAAAAAATTTACTCAATGCTGCAAAACCACATGTTCCACACACAACTGGATCATACTTTGAAACATCTGCTGTATCATATTTCGCTCTAAGGTCAAGATCCTGAGCAACCAACTTATTTCTACCTGTACGTATGGTTTTAGAAGTAAATTCTTTTCCACATACCGGGCAAACATAAGTCTTATCAAATAAAACATCAGCCTCATTTTTTTGTTTTGTCTGTGATTGTTCTTTGGCTCCTTCTGCTGTTTTTGGCTCTTCCTTTTCAAAAAGCTCCTTTTCTTTCATCTTACTTAATCCTAGTGATTCTAAACCTGAAAATAAACCCATAACATTGGTCCCCCTTCTTTAACTTTAACTGTTCAGAACCATGAACAGTTACCTTTAACTTTTAAACTGGCTTATAAGAACTCTTTAAAGAAACAATTCTATTAAAAACCAGTGCATCTGCTTTACTATCCTTGGCGTCGGCACAGAAATACCCTTGCCGTACAAACTGAAAACTATCATAAGCTTTAGAATCCGCTAATGCTGGTTCTACATAACAATTTTCTAATATCTGTAATGAATTTGGATTCAAATTCACACTTCCATCTTCATTGTATACGCCTTTTTCTTCATCAACAATATTTTCATACAGACGGACTGTTGCAGTCTTTGCCGTAGTCGCTTCTACCCAGTGAATGGTTCCTTTTACTTTTCTTCCAGTAAATCCACTACCACATTTTGTCTCTGGATCATACGTGCAATGTACTTCTGTAACTTTGCCATTCTCATCTGTAATGTACTCTTCGCACTTCACAAAATAGGCATTCATCAAACGGACTTCATTACCAGGATACAAACGGAAATATTTTTTAGGAGGCTCAATCATAAAGTCCTCTCTCTCTATATATAATTCCCGTCCAAATGGCACCTTACGTGTTCCTAATCCTTCATTCTCCTGATTATTAGAAACATCCAAATATTCTATCTGTCCTTCTGGATAATTCGTAATTACAAGTTTAATCGGATCAAGTACTGCCATCATTCTGCTACGTTTCAACTTT
>JAAVHR010000094.1 GCA_014799595.1 Clostridiales bacterium
ACCTGCAAAAGTGATATACAAATTGCATAAATAAATTTATTTATGCAATTTGTATACTCACTTTTATTGGACTGATGTCCACATGAGGATTTTTACCAGCCATTATGGGAAATTATTAGGTATTATGTATATTTTGGAAAAATCCGAATGAGGGGTTTTGAACAGTTACCAATATGGAATAATATATAAAGGAGAAAACAATGACGATTTATGATGAATTAGTAGCCAGAGGTTTAATTGCTCAGGTTACAGATGAAGAAGAAATTAAAGAATTGGTAAATAATGGAAAGGCAACATTTTACATTGGATTTGATCCAACAGCAGATTCCCTTCATGTGGGACATTTTATGGCATTATGCTTAATGAAGCGATTGCAAATGGCTGGAAATAAGCCTGTTGTTTTGATTGGTGGTGGAACAGGATATGTAGGAGATCCTTCTGGAAGAACAGACATGCGTACCATGATGACACCAGAAATCATTCAACATAATTGCGACTGTTTCAAAAAACAGATGGAACGTTTTATTGAGTTTGGGGAAGACAAGGCAATCATGGTAAATAACGCAGATTGGTTGTTAAAGTTAAATTATATAGATGTATTAAGAGAAGTGGGACCTCATTTTTCTGTGAATAATATGCTTCGTGCAGAATGTTACAAGCAGAGAATGGAAAAAGGACTTAGTTTCTTGGAATTTAATTATATGATTATGCAGTCTTATGATTTTTATCACTTATTCCAGAACTATGGATGTAATATGCAGTTTGGTGGAGATGACCAGTGGTCTAATATGCTTGGAGGTACAGAACTTATTCGCCGTAAGTTAGGAAAAGATGCGTATGCCATGACCATTACCCTTTTGTTAAATTCTGAAGGGAAGAAGATGGGAAAAACCGCAAATGGTGCAGTATGGCTTGATCCAAATAAAACAACTCCATTTGAATTTTTCCAGTATTGGAGAAATGTAGGAGATGCAGATGTATTGAAATGTATCCGTATGCTTACCTTCCTTCCATTGGAAGAGGTGGAAAAGATGGATAGCTGGGAAGGAAGTCAGTTGAACGAGGCAAAGGAAATCCTGGCTTATGAATTAACTGCTTTAGTACATGGAGAGGAAGAAGCCGCAAAAGCAAAAGAGGCTTCTCATGCATTGTTCTCTGGCAAAGGTGGCGATGATTCTAATATGCCAACTACAGAGCTTACCATAGAACAATTGACAAATGGAGAAATTGGTATATTGGATTTAATGTTAGCATGTGGACTAGTTGGCTCTAAAGGTGAGGCAAGACGCTTGATTCAGCAAGGTGGAGTTTCTGTAGATGAAGAAAAGGTTGCTGTGGAAGTAAGAATTACAGAAGCACAATTAAAAAACAGCATCAAGATTCGTAAAGGAAAGAAAGTATATCATAAAGTAGTTTTAAAATAAGATATTGTAGAGTGGAAGAGGACTGTTACACTAATGTTACAGTCTTTTTCTTCTTTACATAAATGCAAAAAATGTATTATTAGAGTTTCATTAAAGTTTGAAAGGGATTATTTACACATAAAAAAGTTTTTGATATAATCAAGGTGTTGCTAGGAACACATACGGTTATAGTTTAACCTTTATGGTATAATACATGTTTGTTCACTCACAAGCTTGACACTTGCTGTCTGGCTATGTGCCAAAAACGTAGAACAGCCAAGAATCCAGCCTTTCGCCGAAGGCGAATTATAATAGGCTGGATTCCGTTACTGTTTGCACCATCGGTGTGAACAGTAGCCAATACATAAGAAAGGAAGATTAAAATGAATGAAAAAAATCCGTTGTTGACATTTTTTATAGGGGTGGCGTTGTTAGGAGCTGGGCTGTATTGGCTTTTTAACTCAGTAGTAGTAGAATCCTTTGGATTCGGAGCATTTCATGTTGGTTCTACTTCTTTTAATATACCTTCTGGACTTGTGATTGTGCCTTTAATAATTGGAGTATTTTGGTGGGTAATAAGTCCAAATTCTTTCTTTGCAAAGGTTATAACAGTTCTTGGGGTAGTAATTATAGTGGCATCCATTATTGCTAGTGTACAATTCCGCTTTAAACAAAAAAGTTTATATGAATATATTATTATGATACTTATGATTGTAGCAGGATCTGGGTTGTTAGCAAGAGTGTTATTAACCGGGGATGGAAACGACAAAAAAGATAAAAAAAGTGATAAGAATAACAAGAATGATTATGATAAATATTTGAAATAAGTCTGGAAACTATAAATGTTCAAAGATTTGTATCTTATAAATCCTCTCTTTTGGCAGCAAATCAAAGGAGCGGATTTTTTTATTGGAATGGTTACACAATTTGTTATAGAATGGAATAAGAGAAATATAGCAACAATGTTAGAAAGAAGATTTTGTAACTATGAGGTATCCTAAAAAGCTGTTACAAAAGTTATTTTTTTGTAACGGACTGGATATTTTTCATCATTTGTCAAAAAAAGTTTGCAAGATTATGGTAAAATAAGGGTATACATAAGAGGAATGCGATGAAAACAATCCTCAATGCTAGCAGGAGGTGAGAAGTTGCGGGACAATAAAATTGTAAAACTAATCAAAAACCAAGAAGAAGAAGGTTTGAAGGCATTATCAGAAAAATATGAAAAATTATTGGTATATATCGCAACAGGCATTCTGGGAAACAATTGGGAAGATATAGAAGAATGTGTCAATGATACATATTTAAAGGTTTGGAAACATATTGAAGACTTTGATTTTCAAAAGGCGTCCTTTAAGACTTATTTATCTGTGATTGTTCGAAATACTTCCATCAATCGTTTGCGCAAGATAAGTAAAATAGAAGGAATGGCACAAAAGGAAGAACTGAGTGATTTAGCTGCGGAATATGTAGACCAGAAGCAGAATGTAGAATTATCTATGGAACATAAAGAAAATATGGAGGTTTTGAATCGTATTATCGGAGGACTAAAGAAAAAGGAACGAGAACTGGTTTTGAGACGTTATTATTATTTTCAAAGTTCCAAGGAGATTGCATTTCATATGGGAATGTCTGTGAATGCGGTGGATAGCAAATTAAGCCGCCTCAGGAAACAGATGAAAAAAGAATATGATATATTGGCAGGTGAATAGCATTGGAAAAGAATGATATGGATAGCTACAGATTAATTAGTATGTTTAACCAGTTGGATGCTTCGTTTTTAGAGGATTTACATTTGGAAAAAGATTTGAGAAGACATCAAAGAATGTTGCGTCGTTTTTTCTCCAATGGTTATGTAAAAATGGCTACAATGTTAGCTGGAATAGGGTTGCTGGTAACAGGGATTTTAGGATTTTATTTTTACATGAAAGACAATTAAATAAAATTATTCATGGATATTAATATGCAAGGTGAATAATTAACGATTAAGAGGCATTTAAATCTGAAGTAATCAGATTGAATGAATAGATTAGTCATAATAATTAAAGAAAGGTATGGTAGAAATTATGTTAGAAAAAGTAAGAGAAATGATGGCAGAGCAGTGGAACATTGATGCACAGGAGATTGCACCAGAAACAAACCTTCAAGAGGATTTGGGGATTGATTCCTTAGACTTATTTGAATTTGTTATGGCAATTGAAGAAGAATTTGATATTGAAGTTCCTACAGAAGATGCATCCAATATGCATACATTACAGGAAGTAGTAGATTATTTAGAAAAGGCAACAAAATAATAAATGGTTTAGGAAGGAGTTTTGCAAGATGCAGACAGAAGTAATGGAACTTTTACAAATTCAATATCCGGTTTTGCAAGGTGGAATGGCAAATATTGCGGAGCATAATTTAGTTGCAGCAGTTTCCAATGCAGGAGGATTAGGTCTCATTGCAGCAGGCGGAAGCAATGCGGAACAGGTTCGTGAGGAAATTCGAAAGACTAAGGAATTAACAGATAAGCCATTTGGTGTCAATATTATGTTATTGAACCCGGCAGCAGCGGAGATTGCAAAAGTAATAGTGGAAGAAAAAGTACCTGTAGTCACTACAGGAGCTGGAACACCAGAGCCTTATATGAAGGATTGGTTAGAAGCAGGAGTAAAGGTAATTCCTGTTGTGGCTTCTGTTGCACTTGCAAAGCGTATGGAACGCTGTGGAGCAGCAGCAGTAATTGCCGAGGGATGCGAATCTGGTGGACATATCGGAGAACTTACTACAATGACATTAGTACCACAGGTAGTAGATGCTGTGGAGATACCTGTTATTGCAGCTGGAGGCATCGGAGATGGAAGAGGATTTGCAGCTGCAATGATGTTAGGAGCTTCCGCAGTGCAAGTTGGTACACGGTTCCTGGTAGCCGAAGAATGTATTGTACATGAAAATTATAAAGAATTGGTATTAAAAGCAAAGGATATTGATTCGGCAGTTACAGGAAGAACAACAGGACATCCTGTGCGTGTTCTTAGAAATAATATGACAAGAGAGTATTTGAAGAAAGAAAAAGAGGGTGTGTCTTTTGAAGAATTAGAACAATTGACACTTGGTTCCCTTAGAAAAGCAGTACTTGATGGTGATAAAAAGAGTGGTTCCTTTATGGCAGGACAAGTTGCCGGTCTGATTTCAAAAGAACAGACTTGTAAAGAAATCATTGAAGAATTAACAAATGAAGCAGAACAGATTATAAAGAAGAAAAGTACAGAATTATTTTAACAGTTTAGGCAGGTCTTGCACACGCCGCTGTGCAAGACCGTAAAAAAATCTGGAACAGGAATAGAATTGGGCAATTTATAATGCGAAGCTTGCCCGATTCTGTAATAGTTCAGCTAAAGCTGAACTATTACACTGAATTATTTTAAGGAAGGTTAAAACATGGGAAAGATAGCATTTGTATTTCCAGGACAGGGTGCCCAGGTAATTGGAATGGCAAAAGATTTTTATGAGGAGTGCCAGAGCAGCAAAGAAATATTTGCTAGTGCTAATGCCTGTCTGGATATCGATATAGAGAAGATTTGCTTTGAAGATGAAGAAAAAATACATTTAACAGAATATACACAGCCTGCTTTGCTTACTGCCTGCATGGCAATAGCAAAACCGGTATTAGAGATAATACAGCCAGATGTAACAGCTGGTCTTAGTTTGGGAGAATATACTGCATTAGTTGTCAGTGGAGTGATGGATTTTACAGATGCTGTAAAATTAACCAGAAAACGTGGTATTTATATGCAAAATGAGGTGCCTGTTGGTCTTGGCGGCATGTATGCAGTACTTGGTTCCACAAAAGAAACCATAGATGAAGTCTGTCAGTCTATAGAAGGTGTTTCTGTAGCAAATTATAACTGCCCGGGACAAATTATTATTTCTGGTAAGTTAGAGGGATTGGAAGAAGCAAAAGAGAAATTGACTGCGGCTGGAGCAAAGCGTGTTATGCCGCTTAAGGTAAGTGGACCTTTCCATTCTAAAATGCTTGTTGGTGCTGGAGAGAAACTTGCAGCAGAATTAGAACCTGTTAAGATAAGTACTCCAAAGATTCCTTATGTCACTAATGTAACAGCGGAATATATCAGTGAAGCAGAACCTATAAAGGAGTTATTGGCACAGCAGGTATCTTCTTCTGTTCGTTGGCAGGAAAGTGTAGAAAAGATGATTGCAGAAGGTGTTGATACTTTTGTAGAGATTGGACCAGGGCATACTTTGACAAGTTTAATTAAAAAGATTGACCGTAGTGTTACTTTAATTAATATAGAAAAAACGGAAGATTTAGAAAAACTCAGACAGCCACTTTAATACATTTATGGATTGGCTAAGGTCTGAACAGTACCCCATAAGTTTCAAAAAAGAAAGGAAACATAGTTATGTTGACAGGAAAAGTTGCACTGGTTACTGGTGCAGGAAAAGGGATTGGAAGTGAAATTGCAATTACATTGGCAGAATATGGTGCAAAAGTCATTGTTAATTATGCACATTCCCAAGATGCAGCAGAGGAAATTGTAAAGAAGATTCAGGACATGGGAAAAGACGCCGTTTCTTATGGCTGTGATATTAGTAATTTTGCTGAAGTAGAAAAGATGATGAAGGAAGTTGCTAAGGAACATGGAAGTCTGGATATTTTAGTAAATAATGCAGGAATTACAAAAGACAATCTTACTATGGTAATGAAAGAAGAAGAATTTGATGTAGTAATTCAAACTAATTTAAAAGGAACATTTAATTGTATGCGTCATGCAGCAAGACAGATGCTTCGTCAAAAAAGTGGACATATCATTAGTATCTCTTCGGTGGTAGGTCTTAGTGGAAATGCAGGACAGATTAATTACAGTGCTTCTAAGGCTGGAATTATAGGAATGACAAAATCTTTGGCTAAGGAACTTGGTGGAAAAGGGATTACAGTAAATGCGGTAGCACCTGGTTTTATTGATACAGATATGACAAAGGTGCTAAAGGATGATGTAAAGGAACAAATGATGGATATGATTCCTTTGAAGCGGTTTGGATGCACCAGAGATATTGCAGAAACGGTGGCATTTTTAGCATCAGATAAGGCAGCATATATTACTGGTCAGACTATTTCTGTAGACGGCGGTATGCATATATAAGGGCGAGTGATAGAGAATATATTGGAGGTTCGATATGGAAAAGAGACGAGTAGTAGTGACAGGAATGGGCATTATCTCACCAATAGGAAATGGAGTGGATACCTTTTGGGATAATGTGAAAGCAAAAAAGGTTGGTATTAAGACAATCGATCGTTTTGATATTACAGAATATAAAGCAAAAGTTGCGGCTGAAGTTAATGATTTTAAGGCGGCAGACTATATGGATCCAAAATCTGCAAGGAGAATGGAATTATTTTCCCAATATGCAGTAGCAGCAGCCAGACAAGCGATGGAACAATCTGGGCTGGATTTGGAAAAGGAAGATGTTACCCGTATTGGTGTGTGTGTAGGATCTGGTGTTGGTAGTTTAGAGGCGATGGAAAGTGCACACAAAAAATTGTTAGATAAGGGACCAAAAAGAGTGCCACCAATGCTTGTACCAATGATGATTACCAATATGGCAGCAGGTAATGTGGCAATTCAGTTTGGCTTGAAAGGAAAATGTACCAATATTGTAACAGCATGTGCAACAGGGACCCATTCCATTGGAGAAGCAGCCCGTTATATTCAATGGGGAGATGCTGATGTTATGGTAGCAGGGGGAACAGAATCTGCAGTTACACCTATTGGAATTGGCGGTTTTGCAGCATTGACAGCATTGTCTACATCAGAAGACCCTATGCGTGCTTCTATTCCATTTGATAAAGAAAGAAATGGATTTGTTATGGGAGAGGGAGCCGGAGTTGTTGTTTTGGAATCCTATGAACATGCCGTAGAGAGAGGAGCAACCATTTTGGCTGAGGTAGTAGGATATGGAGCTACTTGCGATGCGTATCATATTACTTCTCCTGCAGAAGATGGAGAGGGTGCAGCCCGTGCTATGGAATTAGCATTACAAGAAGCTGAAATTCGCCCAGAAGATGTGGAATATATTAATGCACATGGTACCAGTACTCATCACAATGACCTGTTTGAAACTATGGCTATTAAGAAAGTTTTTGGAGAACATGCATATAATTTGAATGTGAATTCTACCAAATCCATGGTGGGACACATGCTCGGTGCAGCAGGTGCAGTTGAATTTATTGTTTGTGTGAAATCTGTTATGGAAGATTACATACATGCAACGGTTGGATATCAGGTGCCAGACGAAGAATTGGATTTGAATTATACAAAAGAAGCAGAAACCGGTAAAACTGTGAATTATGCATTAAGCAATTCTTTAGGTTTTGGTGGACATAATGCAAGTATTTTAGTAAAAAAATGGAGTTAACTAGTATATCTATGAAAAAGTATTATTGACGGAAGGAAGTAAACAGATGGATATCGAGAAGATTTTAAAGATTATGGATCGCTTTGATAATAGCAATATGACTTCTTTACGGCTGGAGGATGATGAGTTTTGTCTTAATTTAGAGAGTGAAAAGCAAGTTGTTGTTGCAGATAAAGCAGAAGTTGTTTCCACCACTATGCAGGCGTTACCAACCACAGAAGTGGCAGTAGAAAAAACAGGGGGAACAGAGGGAAATATAATAGCATCCCCGCTTGTGGGTACTTTTTATGCGGCAAAAGCAGAAGGAGAAAAACCATTCATTTCTGTTGGTGATAAAGTAACAAAAGGACAAACTATTGGAATTATTGAAGCTATGAAACTTATGAATGAAGTAGAGGCAGAAGCAGATGGTACTGTGGCTGAGATTTATGTGGAAAATGAGCAGTTAGTAGAATATGGACAACCACTGGTTCGCTTAGTATAGAAGGAGAGAATTTGTAATGCTTGGAATTAAGGAAATAGAAGAGATTATCCCTCATAGACATCCTTTTTTGCTTGTGGATCGTATTGACGAGTTAGAGCCAGGGAAACGTGCGGTAGGAACAAAATGTGTTACCTTTCATGAAGATTTCTTTCGTGGACATTATCCCCAGGAACCAATTATGCCAGGGGTTTTAATTGTAGAAGCATTGGCTCAGGTTGGGGCAGTCGCTATTTTGTCTGCCGATGAGCATAAAGGAAAAACACCAGTATTTGGTGGGATTAAGAATGCTAAATTCCGTGATAAAGTTGTTCCAGGAGATTGTCTTCGTTTAGAAGTAGAGATGATAAAGGTGAAAGGACCAATTGGAATTGGAGCAGCAGTTGCCTATAAGGGTGATAAAAAGGCAGTGGAAGCAGAGCTTACTTTTGCCTTGCTTTAGGAATTGGAAGAGAGGTTGATTTTGTGGAAACAAGTCCAATCAAACGGATATTAATTGCCAATCGTGGAGAGATTGCAGTAAGAATTATTCGTGCCTGTAGAGAAATGGGGATACATAGTGTGGCAATTTGTTCTGATGTGGATAAAGAAGCACTTCATGCACAATTAGCAGATGAGACAATCTGTATTGGACCACACAAATTAAAAGACAGCTATCTTAGTATGGAACGAATCTTAAGTGCAGCATTTGCTTCTGGAGCAGATGCCATTCATCCGGGATTTGGTTTTTTATCCGAGAATAGTAAGTTTGTAAAGATGTGCAAGGAGTGCCATATTAATTTTATTGGCCCTAGCATGGAAAGTATTGAAAAGATGGGTAATAAATCAGAAGCCAGAAGAGTGATGAAGGAAGCTGGTGTACCAGTAATACCAGGAGGAGATGTTCCTGTATTTGATGCCATAGAAGCAAAGAAAATGGCAGATGAAATGGGATATCCCGTTATTATTAAGGCTGTGTCTGGCGGCGGCGGAAAAGGTATGCGGATTGTAAAAGAAGCAGGAGAATTTCTGGATTTATTTGCCACAGCACAAAAGGAATCAGAAAATGCTTTTGGAGACCGTGCTATGTATTTAGAAAAATATCTGGCAGATTGCAGACATATTGAGGTTCAGATTCTGGCAGATAAGTACGGAAATGTCATTCATCTAGGAGAACGGGATTGTTCCATACAAAGGAAACATCAGAAGGTAATAGAGGAAACACCATCTGCTGCAGTAGACGAAGCACTTCGTTCACAGATAGGTAAAGCTGCCATTAAAGCAGCAAAGGCAGCAAATTATTATTCGGCAGGTACGGTAGAATTTTTGTTAGATCAGGATAATCATTTTTATTTTATGGAAATGAATACACGAATCCAAGTGGAACATCCGGTTACAGAGTTAGTAACAGGGGTGGATTTAGTAAAAGAAATGATTCGTATTGCCATGGGTGAGCCTCTCAGATATAAGCAAGAGGATATTACGATAAATGGACATGCCATAGAATGCCGTATCAATGCAGAAAATCCGGAAAAAGGTTTTGTACCATGTCCGGGAACCATTGAAAGTTTGCATTTACCGGGAGGAAATGGAATACGTATTGATTCTGCTATGTATCAAGGTTACAAAATACCTTCCTGTTATGATTCTATGATTGCAAAATTAATTGTACATGGTGAAGACAGGGAGGAAGCCATAAGCAAACTTCGCAGTGCATTAAGCGAATTTGTGATAGAAGGTGTAGATACGAATGTGGAGTTCCAATATAATCTCATTGATGAAGAGGCCTTTCATAAGGGAGATGTCAATTGGATTAACCGTAACTATTTTAGTTAATTGATTGTAAGTTGCAATAATTCAGGTGGGTCTTGCACACTCCGATTTAAAGACCGTAAAAAAGACTAAAACAGGATTAGAATTGGGAAACTTATTATGCGAAGCTTGCCCGATTCTGCGTAACAGTTCAGACAAAGTCTGAACTGTTACCTATATTCAATTTGAAAAGAGGAATTGCTATGTTATTCAAAAAGCAGGAAAAAAAGTCTAAAAAAGTATTAGAGAGTTATCATCGTCAGGAAATAGAAGAGGGACTCTTTCAGAAATGTGAGAAATGCAATCACATTGTTTATACAGAAGATGTAGTTGAGCAAAACCATATTTGTCCTAAATGTGGATGTTATTTTCGTGTATCCCCAATGGAGAGATTAGGGATGATATTGGATGCTGGAAGTTTTGAAGAATGGGATAAAGATTTGGAGACAAAAAATCCTTTGAATTTTCCAAATTATGAGGAAAAAATAAAGAAAATCCAGCAAAATACCGGACTTTCTGAAGCTGTTGTAACCGGAAAGGGTAAAGTTGATGGTGTAGAGACTGCAATTGGAGTAATGTCAGCAAGTTTTCTTATGGGAAGTATGGGAATGATCGTTGGAGAAAAGTTGACCAGAATGGTGGAACGGGCAACAAAAGAAAAGTTACCTGTTATTATATTTTGTTGTTCTGGTGGTGCCAGAATGCAAGAGGGAATGTTGTCCCTGATGCAAATGGCAAAAACTGCACAAGCACTAAAAAGGCATGATGAGGCAGGGTTATTGTATATTTCTGTTTTGACAGATCCTACAACTGGTGGAGTTACCGCAAGTTTTGCCATGTTAGGTGATGTAATTTTAGCAGAGCCAAAAGCATTAATCGGTTTTGCAGGACCAAGAGTAATTGAGCAGACAATTCATCAAAAATTGCCAGAAGGATTTCAAAGTGCTGAGTTTCTGTTAGAGCATGGAATGATAGATAAGATTGTACCTAGAGGTAAAATGAAGAGGGTGTTACGTTTCTTATTAAAGAGTGCTTACCATCCAGCAGCAGATTGCTAAATGGTAATATTGTTAGAAGATATGTTGTAACAGTTCAGGCAGGTCTTGCACACTCCGCTGTGCAAGACTATAAAAAAGACTAAAACAGGATTGGAATTGGG
The DNA here is from genome assembly GCA_014799595.1 of Clostridiales bacterium. Lineage (GTDB taxonomy): Bacteria > Bacillota > Clostridia > Lachnospirales > Lachnospiraceae > CAG-411. Next base: position 11,255 of record JAAVHR010000094.1, read on the forward strand.
CAATCTATAATGCGGAGCTTGCCCCAATTCCGTAACAGGTCAGCTCCCAGCTGAACTGTTACGATATGTTTGATAGAATTGCAGAAAGGTTTGGTGCAAGATGGAAGAAATGTTAAAGACAGAGAGAACGGCATGGGAAAAAGTGCAGATTTCCAGAAGTAGTGAAAGACCATATACGCAGGATTATGTAAACCGGGTATTTAATCAATTTATAAAACTTCATGGTGACCGTTTGTATCGGGATGATGGAGCAATTATAGGTGGGATTGCTACCATTGAAAAGCAGTATGTTACAGTTATCGGACAGCAAAAAGGACGCAGTTTAAAAGAGAATGGGCGACGTAATTTTGGTATGCCATATCCAGAAGGATACCGAAAAGCTTTACGTTTGATGAAGCAGGCTGAAAAGTTTCATCGTCCAATTATTTGCTTTGTAGACACTCCTGGGGCTTTTTGTGGGATGGAAGCAGAGGAGAGAGGACAAGGAGAAGCGATTGCAAGAAATCTTTTTGAGATGGCTGGACTCAAGGTTCCAATTTTGGCAATATTTATTGGAGAAGGCGGTAGTGGTGGTGCTTTAGCACTTGGTGTTGCCAATGAAGTGTGGATGATGGAGAATGCTACATATTCTGTACTTTCACCAGAAGGATTTGCATCCATTCTTTGGAAAGATAGCAAAAGAGCCGAAGAAGCTGCTGATGTTATGAAGATTACCGCCAATGAATTACAATCCCTTGGTATTGTAGAAAAAGTAATTACAGAAGAACAGCCAGCAGATGTAGAGGATATTTCAGATGTTGTAAGACAGATGAAAGAGGGAATTATAGAGTTTCTGGCAAAATATAAAAATATGACAGAGGAAGAAATTGTGGAAGAACGTTACAATAGATTCCGCAAATTTTAATTGAAAAAATTGAAAACTGGTAACAGTCCAGCCAACGGCTGAACTGTTACCGGTTTTTTTCTTTAAAAAAAATCCATTACATGATACAATAATATTTAAAGTAATTTAATGTTACTGTAAGCATCATAGGTGTGAACAGTAATAATTTAACAGTCTATAAGTGAACGGTTACTGGATAATTGTAATTTTTTAAATGGAGGTTGTATTATGGGTATGTACTTTAATCAAGGAAATGATTTATTTCTGGAAAATAAAAACTCTGAAATTTATATTGACAAATCCATGCTGATTAAATATACCAATAGTATTATACGCACAAACCGAAAATACATCAGCATTAGCCGTCCACGACGGTTTGGAAAATCTATGGCTGCGAATATGCTTGTAGCTTACTATGGCCGTGACTGCGATTCAAAAGAGTTGTTTGCTGGTTTGGAAATTGCAAAAGATGAAAGCTTTGGACAGCATCTTAACAAATATAATGTGATTCATCTTGTCATGACGGATTTTAGTGACAGCAGTGTTTGTGATATGATTTCTGAGATTGAAGAAACTTTAATGTATGATATACAATGTGAATATCCTAACTTAAAATTGCCGCCCAATTTAACATTATATAAACTTCTTAATATTGCTTACCAACAAACTAAAATTCCTTATGTGTTTATTATAGATGAATGGGACATGGTAATGCGTGTCAAGAAATACAGTAAAGAGGATCAGGAAAGCTATCTTGTTTTTTTAAGGAAACTTTTAAAAGATAAAAGTTATGTTGCTCTCGCTTATATGACAGGGATTTTACCTATCAAAAAGTATGGTGAGCAGTCAGCATTAAATGATTTCTTTGAATATTCTATGGAAAATGCACAACCTTTCTCTGAACTTACAGGTTTTACGGAAAAAGAAACGGAAGAACTTTGTAAAAAGTATGGAATTAACATGGAAGTAGCAAAGAAGTGGTATAATGGATATAATGTTGATGGAATTTCTATATATAATCCACGTTCTATTGTTGAACTTTGCAATAGAAAAAAGTTCGCAAGTTATTGGACAAAAACAGAAACATACGAATCTTTGAAAGTTTATATTAAATTGAATTTTGATGGGCTTAGGGAAAAAGTGGAGCAAATGCTTTCCGGTGAAAAAGTTGTAATAGATACTGGAACATTTCAAAATGATATGATAAGTATGCAGAGTGCAGATGATGTTTTGACTTTGCTTATTCATTTAGGTTACCTGACGTATGACTTTGATACAAAAAGCTGTTGGATCCCTAATCAGGAGGTGGCTGATGAATTTGTAAGAAGTATAAAAGCGAATAATTGGACAGAAGTGATAAATGCCATTCAACAGTCTGAAGAATGTCTAAGGTCAACCTTAAATGGTGATGAAGAAACAGTTGCAAGAATTGTTGAGCAGACACATCAAGAAAATACTTCTATCATAAAGTATAATGATGAAAATGCCCTTTCCTGTATTATAACACTTTCCTATTATACCGCACGAAACAAGTATGAAATTATTAGAGAACTACCAAGTGGCAAAGGTTATGCAGATATTGCATTTATTCCACGTGCAAATGAAAACCTGTCTGCCATTGTGGTTGAGCTAAAAAAAGAACAAGATGAAAGTATAGCCATTGAACTGATTAAAAGCAAACAATATTTTGACAGTTTAAAGGCTTTTGGAGGAGAAATTATCCTTGTAGGGATAAATTATAAAACGGATAGTAGTCACATTGATTACAAAAAGCACACTTGTAAGATTGAAAGAATAATGAAACACTAGTGTAGTATCTGCATTATATTTGATTAAACTACGCTGGATATTTGCACATTGACAAGGCGGATGAACGAGGCGTAGCGGTGACTACGTTGAATGAATCCAACGCTGTTCGATGTTGCAAATAGACAAGTAGTTTGACTGATTATAATGCAGACACTATACTAATACTTTGCATAATTCTTACATTATGATATAATAAAATGACAATGGGAGGGGGGAGGATAATGGGAATTTATTTGAATCCGGGCAATGGCAAATTTAAAAAGGCATGTAACTCTGCAATATACATTGACAAAACCGGATTAATAGAGTTAACAAATGAGGTAATGGACACAGAACAAAACTGTATCTGTATCAGCCGTCCCAGAAGATTTGGAAAATCAATGGCAGCAAATATGCTGGCAGCTTATTATGAAAAAGAATGTGATTCTAGGGAACTATTTGATAAATATAAGATAGCAGAAAAGGAAAGTTATAGAGAGAATCTAAATCAGTACAATGTAATTGTCCTGAATATACAAAATTTTGTGAGTGTCGTGTCCTCCACAGACGAATTGATAGCATATATTCAATCAGAAATATTGGAAGAATTAAAAGAACATTTTAAAGATAAAATTCCCGAACAGGAAAAATTTTTAAGCATGGCACTAGATAAACTGTATAGTAAGACAGGAGAAGGTTTTGTTTTTATTATTGATGAATGGGACTGTATTTTAAGAGAAAAGAAATACACACCAGAAGACCATAGAAAATATCTTGATTTTATAAGAAATTTGCTCAAAGACAGAGTCTATGTATCTCTTGCTTATATGACAGGAATTCTTCCAATTAAAAAGTACGGAACACATTCCGCACTCAACATGTTTGATGAATATTCCATGACAGACCCAGGAGATTATGCGGAATATATTGGATTTACAGAAGAAGAAGTAGAGGATTTATGCAGTCAATATCATGTGGATTTTGAGAAGGAAAAGGAATGGTATGATGGATATGTATTTTCCCATGACTTGCATATATATAATCCTAAATCAGTAGTAGACAGCATCAGGAGAAAAAAAATTGCAAACTACTGGACACAAACGGAAACCTATGAAGCACTTAGAGAATATGTAGATGCAGATTTTGATGGATTGAAAACAGCGGTTGTGCAAATGCTTTCTGGCAATAAACATAAGGTAAATACAAGGACATTCCAAAATGACATGACAACTTTTAAGAGCAAAGATGATATATTGACCTTGCTAATCCACCTTGGATATTTGGCATATAGTGATGAAACAGAAAGTGTTTATATTCCAAATGCAGAGATACAGGAAGAGTTTAAAAATGCAGTAGAAGGTTCTAATTGGGCGGAAGTAATAAAATTAATGCAGATATCAGAGAAACTTTTGCAGCTAACTTGGAATGAAGAGGCACAAAAGGTTGCCGAAATAATAGACCAAGTGCATAGTGCAAATACATCTATATTAACATATAATGATGAGAATGCTTTAAGCTGTGTTATTTCACTAGCATATTATAATGCAATCAATGAATATACAAAAATTAGAGAATTCCCAACAGGGAAAGGATTTGCTGATATTGTCTATATACCAAGAAAACATTCTGATAAACCAGCTATGGTAATCGAATTAAAATATAATCATTCAGCAGAAGGTGCAATCGCACAAATAAAAGAAAAAAGGTATGTGGAAAGTCTGAAAGAATATCATGGCAATTTGTTGTTGGTTGGAATTAACTATAAGAAAGATACAAAAAAGCATACTTGCGTGATAGAAAAATATGAGAAGGAATAGTATTTGATATAACAGGAGAGAAAGAAAGGAAGAACCCAAAAGTGCAGTCATTGGAAGTATATTTTGAACAAACAACAGAAAGATTTAAAAAAGATCCATTTTGGAAATGTGCAGCATTTGGACTGGTTTGTATTTTGCAGGAATATGAAATATACGAAAAATTAGCGAAAGATAGATATTATGATATGTCAAAGTTTTTAAAGAAAACGGTAGAACGCTTTTGGAAGGCTGTTGCTACTGGTTATTTTATAGATGAAAAATATCTACTTGCTGTGGAAGAAAGTTTCTTTGAACCACATAACGAATGGGAAGAATTGGCTTTACAGATTGTTCAGGATATTTCGGATTTTTTTTATGCAGTATATGAGAAGAAAGCAAAAGAAGCAATAGGAATGCAGAAACGGCAAATGGATTTGTTGAAAAAATATTTTTCTTTGATAGGAGAAGAATGGTCGATAGAATCAGAGTTGGTAAAAAAAGCATTATCTAACCATGAAATGTGGGCTGTGGAAATTTCTACGATTACAAATAAAGATAAAAAAAGATTTTTATCAGAATTTCAAACAAGAGAACTTACTGGACTTTTTGGAAAAGCATTTGAAAAGGAATGGCCAAAGGGGATAAAAGAAAAACCTGCTAAGAAGAAGATTCCAGAAATTCGTGTTACATCATTAGCATTTGATAAAGAGGCAAAGAATCCCTTTGATCCATGGCTGACACATGCCACACCAGAACAGTGGGTATTGGGAGAGGATAAGCAGCTTAAAGAAGGTGCTTATGCAGAGTATTATAAAAATAGAAATTATGCAGAACTTTGTTTTATTATGAAAACTAGGTATAGCATTTATGCAGCAGAAGATTATGTTATGAATAGAAATGCGGAAAGAACAAGAGGATTTTGGTACTTGGGGGCTTTATCATTGCTACGGTCTTATCAGCTTATAGAGAAGGGATATCCAAGAAAAATGCAAGGCAGCCCGGCATATACCTATGAACACTTTACAGAAGAAGAATTATATGATGCCATGTATCGGGCTTATGCATCAGGAGAAGGTAAGTTAGTTCCAGAACTTTTGCATTTTTCAAAGAAGCAAGAGAAAACAAAAGATTTAGCAGATCTTTTTGGAAATGTTGCTACAGATGAATTGTATCATCGTATTGAGAAGTGGGAGGATTCCGAAATAAAAACAGCATTTCTTGCTATTCTGGCAGAAGATGTGAAAGAATTCCGTAAGGCAATGTTAAAAAGAATTCGGCATATAAGAAAGTGGCATGATATGTATCGTATAGAAACAACAGTAGATGTTGGGGCGTATGCCTGTATGCGGCTAGCAAAGGAGAAGGATCTGGAAGTGGAGCCTATTGTTGTGGCAGAGCTGCTAGATGGTAATATGGATTTTTCATCATTGGAAAAGGATTGGAAATTACCTTATCAAGAAGAGATTGATGCATTGCTTCGATCGAATTAAGAACATCTGGGTATTGTCGCAGTGGCGTGGTAACAGTTTAGTCTGTAGGTGGAACTGTTATGTGGCGTGTGAGTTATATTCCGTTTAATACAATGGGAAATAGAAACATACAGAAAAGGCACAAATTATGAAAGTTAAGATTGAAAAAAATAAAAAAAGAAATATAATATCAGAAATGTTTTCGCTTCTTGCAAAAGAGATGGGGAAATTGTACATTGTTCAATTTATATATATGGGAGTTTTTTTTCTGTTATTGTCTCCATTCTTTTCGGCTATAATAACGAATTTATTACAAATGGAAGGATATCGCTATCTAACACAAGAACTGATGCCAATTTTCTTTCGTAAACCCTTGGTGATAGCAGCAATTATTTTAATGTTTTTCATGGTATGCGTATGTATACAATATATCATGTTATATAGTTTTGAATTTATAAAGCGTTCTTATACTAATGAAAAAATAAGTGCAATTATGTTACTTTTTACAACGGGACAAAAATATATACTACTGTTGAAGCAAAGTTATGGCAGAATTTTTTTGACATGGATAGGCATTGCATTATTCTATAATATACCAGTAATTTATTTGACAGGAAAATTTCTCCCTGTGCCAAAGGTGATTATAAAAGCATTGTCCAAGTATCCGTACGTAAGCACAAGTTTTTCTCTTTTGGTAGTTCTATTGTGTATACATGGTTTTCTGAGATTTTTCCGACTGTCATATATACTATTTGAAGGGAAAAAAGAAAAAGAATCCAGAAAACTCAGTATAAAGCTGTACATGAAAAATATTTGGAAAACTATGGCAATGTGGATGGGGAATAATCTTCTAGTAGTAGGAATAGCCATTCTTTTTTATTTGATAAGTGTTTTGGTAACGATTGGACTTCTGGTACTATTTGTACCAAATACATTAAAAATAGCAGTTTTTTGTACGATACAAGAGCATATATATAATATGATTCTGGTAGTTGTGTTGGTTTTAGGAATGAACCTACAAATAACTGGAAGTGTAATTCTTTTCTATCATTGTAGTCCAAGCCAGAAAGTATATGAAGAGGAAATTCCACAAAATGCTTTTGGTATAAAAAAAAGAATATTGGGGGGAGCTCTTATATTGATACTTGGAGTGGATCTCATTGTTACCTATGATACCATTCGCAATGGTGGTTCCGTATCCCTACAGCATTTTGGACAGATTTGTATTACCTCCCATCGGGGAGATTCTGCGGCAGCACCAGAGAACACACTGCCCGCCATAGAATCTGCATTAAAATCTACAGCAGATTATATAGAAATAGATGTACAGGAAACAAAAGATGGTGAAGTGGTGCTTATGCATGATGACAATCTTTTGCGGACAACAGGGTTTTATGGAAAGGTTTCTGATATGACCTATAAAGAATTGAAAAATCTGGATGCAGGAGGATGGTTTTCAAAGGAATATACAAATACTAAAATACCTACATTGAAAGAAGTATTGAAATTATGCAAAGGTAAGAAAAAGCTAAACATAGAAATCAAGACCGGTGTAAATATGCCAGAGTTAGAGAAAAAAGTAGTTACATTGATTGAGAAATATGATTTTGTGCGGCAATGTGTGGTAACTTCTGTGTATAAAGAATCTTTAAATAAAGTAAAAGAATTAAATGAAGATATTGTAACAGGTTATATACTATCTTCTGCTTATGGCCGATATTATTTAGATGAGGAAATTGATTTTTTGAGTATGCGGGATTCTTTTGTAAATGAAAGGGTGATCCGTCTTGCACATAAATATGGTAAAGAGGTGCATGTATGGACTGTGAATTCCGAAAGAGATGTAATAAGGCTCAGTCAATTGGGAGTAGATAATATTATCACAGATAAGCCTGATTATGTAAGGCAGGAATTGTATGAAAATACAGGAAATAAAATTATAATAGAACTATTAAGAGTGTTTTTATAACAATAATGAATAGTTACTTTGTGTTTTATATTATAGAACATGAATAATTGAACTTAAATATAGGGAGAGAGTATGAAAAAGGAAGATAGGAGAAGATTAAGGAGGAAAAATTATGAAGAAACGAGTCTTACAGATTTTCATTACTAGTATGGTTATGATTGCAGCATTGGGGGGATTGAGTTTTTATTTATATGGAAAAGGACAAAGAATTTTAAAAGAGGAGAGAAAACAAGCAGCAAAAGAATTAGATATTATATCAGAAGATTCTCCGAAAGTAGATTTTGAAGAAGTAAAAGTGACTTCTATTGATAATAGTAGTTCCAAATATTCTCCAGAGGTAGTTTATAATGAAACATATTCTCAGGGAAAGACAAAAGAAATGGAAAAAAAGAAAAGAAAAAATGTATATAATTTTGAAAGTCCATTGTGGCAGTGGAATTTATATGGAACTAATAATTTGTCTATGTATCTGTATTTTAAAACGGGCGAAAACGTATCTATCCGCTACACAATTCAAGTGGAAGACGAGGAAATACCAAATTTTACCAGAACTTTATATAATGGGGAAAAAGATAATGTAACAAGGGAACACAGCTATCAATTGATAGGATTTATCCCAGGAAAGAAAAATTATATTATTCTTGATATGTATAATCCTTCTGGAAAGTTATTAAATCAAAAAATATTTTCTATTGATGTTCCAGTGCTTGCTTCAAAAGCAAAGAGCAAAATAGATGTGAAGGTTGGGAAAAGCGAGGAGCAGATTTCTAACGGATTGTACACTATCTATTCAGATAAATATATATGGATGTATGACAATAGTGGATATTTAAGAGGAGAAATTCCATTAATAGGAACAACTTCCCAGAAAATAATGTTTTATGAAGATAATTTGTTTTATGGCGTTTCCGGAAATCAATTTATATTAGTGAATAAACTAGGACAGGTTATGGATCATTATAGTATAGGCAAATATGAACAATATGTGGATTATTTATATAATGGATATGGACAATTGTGGATTCTTGCTACAAAACCTAACAAGAAAAGTAAATCCATTAAGGATACCGTAATTGCTTTAGATATGGATTCTAAGCAGGTAACAGAGTTATTTTCTATGGAAGATTTGCTAAAGAAAATGGAAAAGAAAGCAAAGAAGCCTAAAAAAGCGAAAAAACTTGACTGGATAACTTTAAATGCCATTGAGCAGGTAGGAAGTGATGGCATTTTGCTAAGTTCCAGAGAGTTGTCTACAATTATAAAAGTAGAAAAGGTAAATAGCAGAGAACCAAGAATTTCTTATATGATTGGAGAAGAGGAAATTTGGAAGGGGACAAATTATAAAAAGAAATTGCTAAAAAAGAGTGGACAGGAAGAAGCGGATGAAGAACAGGCAGCAGAACAGGCTAGCAGTGTTTTGGATTTGGGAGAAGCAGAAGATGTGTTTTTCTCACATGTAGGACAGTCTTATATGAAATATGAGACCTCCGGGGAGTTGTCCGAAGGACAGTATTATCTGTATGTATGGAATAGTAATTATGGAGAATGGAATACCAATAAGAAATTTAAGTGGAATGTATTTTCTAATATTGGAACAGAAAAAAAAGATGCAGAGTATTCCTATATTAAAAAATATTTGATAGATGAAAATGCAAATACCTTTAATTTAGAGGAAGAACAGGAAGTAGAATATACTAAGAAAAATGGAAGTATGCAATACTATAAGGAACATCGTATTGATAACTATGGTAGCCGGAAAGAATTTGCGGAGTATGATTCTAAAGACAGATTACTAAGAAAATTTTCCCACTCAGTGAAAAATGTTCTTCGTGTGGAAAAACAGGATATGAAAGGATTTTGGTTTTATTTGGGTAGTGAGTAAAAGGTAACTGTTCATGGTTTTGAACAGTTATAGTAAATGTAGATTTTGTGGGAAAAATATGGTATAGTAGGAAAAGATTATTTAGTAATACAGTTTAGCCAGCCAAATGTCTGCATTTTTTACAAGCAAGCTTGCACGAAATACAGACATTTGTGAGGACTTTCATAGTAAATACCAATAGAGAGAGGAATGGAATCATGGAAAAAATAATAGACTTAATAAAAAAAGAAGTAACAGATGCCTTTATGAAGGCAGGGTACGAAGAAAAATACGGAATGGTTACTGTATCAAATAGACCGGATTTATGCCAGTATCAGTGTAATGGTGCCATGGCGGCAGCAAAACAATATAAAAAAGCACCAATTATGATAGCAAATGAAGTAGTGGAATATTTGAAGGATAATAAAATGTTTGGGGATATTCAGTCTGTAGCACCAGGATTTATTAATATAGTCCTCAGTGAAGAGTTTCTTTCTGAGTATATAAATTCCATGGCAAAAGATGCAAAATATGGATGTGAAGAGGCTAAAAATCCAATGACTATGGTAATTGATTACGGTGGTCCAAACATTGCAAAACCACTTCATGTTGGACATTTGCGTTCGGCTATTATTGGTGAGAGCATAAAGAGACTTGGAAAATTTTTAGGACACAAAATAATTGGAGATGCACATCTTGGCGACTGGGGATTACAGATGGGACTTATTATTACCGAATGTAAGAAACGTAATCCTGACTGGGTGTATTTTGATGATAATTATGAAGGAGAATATCCAGAGGCAGCTCCATTTACCATGTCAGAATTAGAAGAAATCTATCCTTGTGCCAATGCCTATGCCAAGGAACATCCAGAGTATAAAGAGGAAGCCCAGAATGCTACTTTTCTTTTACAGAGTGGAAAGAGAGGATATAAGGCTCTTTGGAATCATATACTAAATGTATCTGTGAATGATTTGAAGAAGAATTATACAAAGCTAAATGTGGAATTTGACTTATGGAAAAAAGAAAGTGATGCACAGCCATATATTCCAGACATGGTAAAATATATGAAAGAAGAAGGCTATGCTTATGTAAGTGACGGAGCATTAGTGGTGGATGTAAAAGAGGAGACAGACAAAAAAGAAATTCCTCCATGTATGATATTAAAATCTGATGGTGCTACACTTTATAATACAACAGATCTTGCTACTATTGTAGAACGTGAAAAGTTATTTCACCCAGATGCTATTACTTATGTAGTAGATAAGAGACAGGAACTTTATTTTGAACAGGTATTCCGTTGTGCGAAGAAGACAAAAATTATTGGAGAAGATGTAAAACTTACTTTCCTTGGATTTGGCACTATGAATGGAAAAGATGGAAAGCCTTTTAAAACCAGAGCTGGTGGTGTGATGCGGTTGGAAACTTTAATCCAGTCAATTACAGATGCCGTATATGAGAAAATGACAGATAGGGATATGCCAGAAGAAGAGGCAAGAGAAGTAGCAAGAAAAGTTGGAGTAGCAGCATTAAAATATGGAGATTTGTCTAATCAGGCTTCTAAAGATTATATATTTGATTTAGAAAGATTTACCTCTTTTGAAGGAAATACAGGACCATATATTTTATATACTATTGTACGTATTAAGTCTATTCTTACAAAATATAAGGAAAAGATTGGAAAAGAACCAGAAGCATTCCCAATCTTACCAGCAGTAGATGAAAGTGAGACTGCTTTGATGTTAGGAGTTTCTAAATTTAATGATATGATAGAGAGTGCATTTGATGAGCATGCACCACATAAAGTATGTCAATATATCTATGAACTCTCCAATGCATTTGCAAGATTTTATCATGAACATAAAATTATTTCAGAAGAGGATGAGAAAAGACAGCAGTCGTGGATTGGTCTTGTTACTGTAACAAAGGGAATATTAGAGACTTGTGTTGATTTACTTGGAATGGAAGCACCGGACAGAATGTAGCAATCAACTTTCATTCATAGTAGTGCCTCGCTTGCGAGGCATGAGTGTTTAGTAACACTTTATGTAACTATTTAGGTAGAAACACGCATTTACTGCGTGTTTCGTAAGAAAATTTAAATTTTACAGTGTTTAAGCCCCTTCGCCGAAGGCGAATTATTATGGGCTTAAACGTAACTGTTCATGGTTCTGAACAGTTACCACTTTATTTATAAACAGAAAGGTGGAAAGAGAATGAAATTTACCAAAATGCATGGTTGTGGAAATGATTATGTTTATGTAAATTGTTTTGAAGAGAAAATAGAGAATCCAGAAGAATTGTCAAAAAAAGTAAGTGACCGTCATTTTGGAATTGGTTCAGATGGTTTGATTTTAATATTGCCTTCTGATGTAGCAGATTTTCGCATGGCAATGTATAATGCAGATGGTTCTGAGGGAAATATGTGTGGAAATGGAATCCGCTGTGTTGGAAAATATGTGTATGATTATGGATTAACAGATAAGATGAGTATTTCGGTAGAAACCAAAAGCGGTATCAAATACTTAGAACTTTTTGTAGAAGAAGGAAAAGTTGCAACAGTAAAAGTAGATATGGGTACACCTGTTATAATTGCAAAGGAAGTTCCTGTAATCTTTGATAAAGAGAAAATGATTGGAGAAAAAGTAGAAATAGCAGGAAAAGAATATGAGATGACCTGTGTTTCTATGGGAAATCCTCATGCAGTTGTCTGGGTGGAGGATACCAATAATCTGGATTTGGAGAAAATTGGACCAGTATTTGAGAAGCATGAAATGTTTCCGGAACGGGTTAATACAGAATTTATACAAATTATTGACAGACATGAAGTAAATATGCGGGTATGGGAGAGGGGCTCCGGCGAAACATGGGCTTGTGGAACGGGTGCCTGTGCAACTGCAGTAGCCTGTATCTTAAATAATAAGACAGAGGATGAAGTATTAGTGCATTTACTTGGTGGAGATTTAAAAATTCAATATGATAAAGAGAAGAATTGTGTCTTTATGACTGGACCAGCAACGACTGTGTTTGAAGGCGAGTTTTTGTAATAATTCAGCCATGCAAAAGTATATTCTGGGTAACTATTCAGGTAGAAACACGCATTTACTGCGTGTTTCGTAAGAAAAATGAAAGTTGATTGTTCTAAGCCCTTCGCCGAAGGCGAATTTTCATGGGCTTAGAACGTAACTGTTCATGGTTCTGAACAGTTACTATTCTGGCAAAATATGAATGGCATGGCTGAAACGTTATGAGTTTTTGGAATAAGGAGGGTTTTATACCATGACTTTGGAATATTTGTTAGAAAAACTGGATTATAAAATAATAGCAGGACAGGTTAGCCAGCCGGTTAGCAAGTTGATTTATGATTCTAGGTTAGCCTGCCAGGATGGAGTCTTTGTATGTATTAGTGGTGCAGTTGCAGATGGTCATACCTTTATTCGGGAAGTGGTACAAAAGGGTGTGACTGCCGTTATTGTAGAAAAGGAAGTGGAAGTACCAGAGAATGTAACAGTGATTCGGGTGGAGAATACAAGAAAAGCATTAGCTTATATGTCAGCAGCTTATTTTGGATATCCGGCGGAGCAATTAAAAACAATTGGTATTACTGGAACAAAGGGAAAAACAACAACTACCTATATGGTAAAATCTATTTTGGAGAAGACTGGATTTCGTACAGGTCTGATTGGTACTATTGAAACAATAATAGGAGAGAAAACAATACCAGCGAAAAACACTACACCAGAATCTTATGTTGTACAAGAGGCTTTTCGTGAAATGGTTGATGCAGGAATCCAATGTGTAGTTATGGAAGTATCCTCACAGGGGCTTATGCTTGACCGAGTAAGCGGATTTACTTTTGATTATGGGATTTTTACAAATCTGGAACCGGATCATATTGGACCAAATGAACATAAAGACTTTGAGGAATACATGTATTGCAAAGGATTACTCTTTAAACAGTGTAAAATGGGCATTGTCAATATGGACGATTTACACTATAAGCAAGTTTTAGAAGGTCATACTTGTGAAATAGAAACTTTTGGTTTTTCAAATGAGGCGGATTTATGCGCCAGTGAGCCTACACTAATAAACAAACCAGGATTTTTTGGCGTTTCCTATGATATAAGTGGCAAAATGGATATGAAGGTAGAAATGGATGTACCTGGCAGATTCAGTGTGTATAACTCTATGGCAGCAATTGCTATCTGCCGTCATTTTGGCGTAAAAGAAGAAGCCATTAAGGAGGCACTTTTAGGAATCCGGGTGAAAGGCAGAGTAGAGATTATTCCAATCTCAGATGCCTATACCTTGATGATAGATTATGCACATAATGCTATGAGTTTAGAAAGCTTATTAGTTACATTGCGTGAATATAATCCAAGGCGTCTGGTATGTCTATTTGGCTGTGGTGGAAACCGTTCCAGATTACGTCGTTATGAAATGGGAGAGGTTTCCTCTAAGTTTGCAGATTTGACAGTAGTAACATCAGATAATCCAAGAGACGAAGAGCCAGAGGCGATTATTGAGGATATTTTAGTTGGTGTGGCAAAAGCAGAAGGTGCTTATGTAACTATACCAGATAGAAAAGAAGCCATCCGTTATTGCATGGTGAATGCAAAAGAGGGTGATGTGATTGTTCTGGCAGGAAAGGGACATGAAGATTATCAGGAAATAAAAGGGAAAAAGTATCACATGGATGAGAGAGAGCTGATTGCCCAAATCCGAAAGGAAGAAAATATATAGAAAAAGAAAGGTTCATTAAATATGAAAGCAATTAAAGCAGGAACACTGGCAGAAGCAGTAGGAGGAAAAATTTTATCTGGTAATAAAGACCTCTTGATAACCTCTGTTAGTACCAATTCAAAAGAAATTCAACAGGGAGCTCTTTTTGTTCCAATTATTGGAGAGAGAGTAGATGCCCATAATTTTATTGATATGGCATTGGAGGCTGGTGCAGTTGCCACATTTACCCAAAGAGAAATAAAAACGTATAAAGAGGAAAAAGTATATATTCAAGTAGCAGATACCCTCCATGCACTTCAGCTTGCGGCAGCTTATTATCGAAGCCAATTTTCTATTCCTTTGATTGGAATTACTGGAAGTGTAGGAAAGACTACGACAAAAGAAATGATTGCAGCAGCACTTAGTACCAAGAAGAAGGTTCTAAAGACAAAAGGAAATATGAATAGTCAGGTAGGTCTGCCTCTTATGATGTTTGAACTGGAAGAGGATATGGAAGTAGCTGTTATTGAAATGGGTATGAGTGAAGTCGGAGAAATGCATCGTCTTTCTATTGTGGCAAAACCGGATATGGCAGTTATGACTAATATTGGAGTGTCTCATATCGGGCAGTTGGGTTCTAAGGAAAATATCCGAAAAGAAAAGCTGAATATTATTGATGAATTTTCTGGAGATAATCCAGTTTATGTAAATGGTGACGATCCTCTTTTAGAAGAAATCAAAGAATATGTGGATAAGAGAAAAAAGGGCGAAGAAGTTCCAGAAGAATTATTTGATGAAGATACTTATGAAAAATTAGGACAGATTCAGGTGTTTGAGTTTGGAACTGGCGAAAACTGTACATATCGTGGAGAGAATATGAAAACAGTTGGAGAGACAACTCATTTTACCTATGTTTCAGAAAGTGGAAGAGAAGAGGTTGTTCTCTCTGTACTTGGAAACCACAATGTAAATAATGCAGTAGTAGCTTTGGCAATTGCGGAAAAACTTGGTATTAAGCCAAGTGTAGCTAAGATGGGATTGGAAAAATATCAGCCAATTGATAAGCGGGGACAGGTGTTTGAGGTAAAAGGCATGAAGATTATAGATGATACTTATAATGCCAGCCCGGACTCTATGAAAAGCGGGGCAGGCATGCTTCTTGCTATGGAGGATCTAAAGAGAAAGATTCTGGTTCTCGCAGATGTTATGGAATTGGGAGAAGTTTCCAGGGATTGCCATTATGAAGTGGGAACTTTTCTTGCAAAGAAACCATTGGATGCTGTTATTTGTGTGGGCGTGGAAGCAAAGGCAATTTGTGAAGGGATTGAAGAAAACACAGAGGCTATTTTAACCAGACATTTTGCAGATAAAGAGCAGGCAATTACTTTTTTAAAGGATTATGTGAAAGAAGGCGATGGCATTCTTGTAAAAGGCTCCAGAGGAATGCACATGGAGGAAGTTGTAGAAGCACTAAAAGGATTGGAGTAGCGTAACTGCTCAGAACCATGAACAGTTACAAAACACCCATGCATTGTAAACTGTGGCATCACCATAAATATATTCGCATGGGTGTTTCGTAAACGAGGATGCACACAAGTGCAAAAACAGCACTTGGTGCTTTAC
>JAAVHR010000095.1 GCA_014799595.1 Clostridiales bacterium
TTTTTTAGGTTTATTTGATATTTTCCCAAAATCTCACAATATTTAATTATTAAACTTCAAATCTTAATTTTTTATTGAGAATCCGAGAGGATATCTTAGACTTAATGTAACTGTTCAGCCGGGGGCTGACCTGTTACAGAATTGGGCAAGCTCTGCATTATAAATTGCCCAATTCCAATCCTGTTTTAGTCTTTTTTACGGTCTTGCACAGCGGAGTGTGCAAGACCTGCCTGAACTGTTGCGACTTATTCCCAACTTCTTTCTGCTTCCATATAATAGGTAAGAAGCTGTGGTCTTGAAAGAGTGTTCGCATACAATGTATCTTTATTCACCATTTCATCTTTTCCAAAAACAAATACACTTCCAAGCTGGTTCTGTTCTAAAAATTTTGTTTCCACTGTTAATTGTATCTTATCTACAGTAACTTTACTTCTTGTTGCCAGTTGGAATCCCCAGTCACCAAAAGAAGGAACTTGTACATGATATGGCATTACATAGAACCCTTCCCCCTCAATGGTTTTGTTGATACACCAATATGCCTTTCCCGCATAATAAGGGCTGGTAGATTGTACAGTCATAACTCCCTCTTCTGTTAAACTATTTTTACAAAGCCGGTAAAATAAATCTGTATATAGTTTGTTTAATGATTCATTATTAGGATCCGGCAAGTCTACAATAATCACATCATATAAAGTCTTATTATTCTCTAAAAATTTATAAGCATCCTCGTTTACTACTTCTAGTTTTTTACTATCTAAAGAACCCTTATTTAACTCCTTAATATCTCCATGGGTACGGCAAAGTTCTACCATGCGTTCATCTAAATCCACCATTGTCGCATGCTCTACATCTTGATACTTTAAAATTTCCCTAAGAGCCAGCCCATCTCCTCCTCCAAGAATCAAAATACGGTTATGTTTTTTTGCCACAGACATAGGAACATGTACTAAAGCCTCATGGTAACGGTATTCATCTACAGAAGAAAACTGGATATTCCCATCAATAAACAAACGGAGATCATCTTTGTGCTTTGTCACCACAATTTTCTGGTATGGTGTCTGTTCGGATACTATCACTCTATCACGGTACAAACCATTTTCTACTTGTTTTGCAATATTTTCCGAATAAAACACTCCAAACAACATAAGCCCTAGTGAAAAAATTGCAATGGCTTTCCAAATTAGTTCCTGCACCACATACTTGTGATAACGAAATACAATCAATAAAGCAATTGCCAGATTTACACTACCAACCAAAAAAGTTGTGGCAAAATACCCAAGATGTGGCAAAAGCAACAACGGAAACAAAATAGATCCCACCAGTCCACCAACATAATCAAATGAAAAAATCGTGGATAAAGTTACCCTTAAATTACTGGCATTCTCTTCTATAATACGGGTAAGTATCGGAATCTCAATTCCTACCAGAGTTCCAATTGCAAGAATCTCCATATACATCACCAGCACATAAGATTCTAAATATATATTTGCCATAAAAAGTACCAGTGAACTGATACCTCCTAATATACCAACTCCCACCTCCACAAATACAAACCAGTCAAAAAGCTGCTTTTTTATAAATTTAGATAAAAATGAACCAATTCCCATAGCACACATATACAAGCCTATGGTAATTGAAAATTGCAAGATACTATCGCCCACCAAGTAAGAACTAACCGCACTGATAATTAACTCATAACACATGGAACATCCCGAAATTATCAATGTGGTAAACATCAATAACCGATATGGAAATCCTGTTTGTTTTTTCTTTTCTTTCTGCATTCTCCATCGAACCTTTCTGTAACAGTTCAGCCGAAGGCTGTCCTGTTACGGCTCACAGTAAGCTAACGCATGCAAATTGCTGTGAGCCACACTTAATTTACACTTTCATACGTCCCTGCACAGCAAGGTGTGCAGGGACTACCTAAACTGTTACACCTTTCTACATAAAAAGTGCTGTCCTGCTAACAATTGTTACTTTGTTTGTTAACAAAACAGCATCATCCATTTAGTAAATTACGCCACTAATGATAATTGCCAAACCAATGAACAATCCACATACCATAATCCCTGCTGCCGGATTTCCTTCTCCAATTTCATTATTTAAGTCATATCTTCTGTGAAATGCATTAATAACTACATAACCAAGCATACAAAAAACTGTACCGATTGCAAAATAAATTACACTGTTTAACAATCCATCTAGAAATTTTTCTTCTAATTGAGTCACTACCGTTGGAGACATTATACAAGATTTCAGGATAATACCAACTGCAATGGATGCTCCTGCCATAATATATCCAACTGCTACATTCCTTTTCTTAATTTCCTCTGGGAAATTACAAGGAATTATCAAATCTATTAAAAAAGTTCCAAAAATCATTAAAATAATCCCTACTACTGAATAAATTGCAACATTTAAAATCTCTGCTAACATATCTTATCCTCCTTGTGTCTGTATTATTTTCCTACACTAGTTCCTCCTCCAGAGCTTCTTCTCCTTGCTATACTACTCTGCCTTACACTGGATGCATAACTCTTGTATGTATCTGTAGTTGATGTCACTGTCGTATCATCATAACCAGTGTAACTGTCTCTTTTCTTAGAATATCTATCTTTATCAGAACTGTAACCTCTGGAATAATAAAATCTTCTAAAATAACGTCCTGTTCCCATTCTGCAGCGATATGGAGTATTACTGCTGCAATATGCATAAGAACGTTCACTAATCTGTACTAATGTCTCATTATCTGAACTGGTATAAACCAGACAATACTCATTGTCTGTTAAAATGGCTATGGAGTCATCTTCATCTTCTGTATTTTGCTGCACATCTTCCACATCACCTTCCACTGCCTGAATAATATCTCTTGCAGTGGCATCCAAGTTATAGGTACTTACATATACATCAGCCTTTTCTGCTGTATCTAAATCTGATGTAACAGAGGTTCTATATGTATAAATGGAGGAGGCACTTTCTATATATTTTTTTACAGAATTATTTTTCCAAAAAATCCTCCCAACAGCAAATAAAAGTATAAAAACAATAATTAAAACATATATAGTAATTAGCTTTCCTATATTTCCTTTTATTGCACTTGATACAACAGAAGAACCGCCATAACTTCCTCCATTCTCTCCCTGACCTCTCTTCATCAGTTTGATATCTTCTTTATCTATATAGTAACCCGTAGAATATTCCCGTCCGTCAGACCATTCCTCAATAGAGATAATCTTTTCTGTGGTTTTGTCTTCATATTCCCAATATTTTGCCTTTTCTCCAGTATCTACATCCAAATGTTTTCCCTGATAGTTTGTGACTATCTGTACTCCCGAATCTACTTCCCGATATCTGGCAGCAGCAATTCCTTCTTCACTAAATCTATTCTGATAACGCTCCATTTGATACATGGCATATTCCTGATAAACTTCATCTATAGAAAGCCAGAATTCCCGATAGGTTCCTTCTTCCATAAGCCGGTACTCTTTCCAATAACTTCCATCCTGTGCATTTTTGTAGGAAACAATACCATTTACATGATATACTCTATCTTCTACCTGTATCACATCTTGTAAGAAAAAATTAAGTTCCAATCCCAGATTCCTCCTTCTTATCTAGTTCGTATCTCTTCTCCTATCCAATGCTACTATAATTGCTCCGCAAGGATGTGCATGGATGCACATAGGAAGTATGCCTCTTTGCGGCGTGCATCCAGCACAAGAAACGAATCAAAACATAAGCATTTTGTTTGTTTCCTATAAATAATAACTGTGGAGCCACCATAAAAGAATTAAATGTGCTGGATAGAATATATAAAAGAAATATTTTATCTGCCTTCCTCTTTCTCCATTGTAAAAATGAATAGGAATAAAAGCCAGTAATGCCACAATTTCCAGTACACTTCCAGCTAGCAGAAGCATCAAAATGGCAGAGAAAATACATCCCAGTTCATTCCCCCTGAATATGTATAACCCTGCAATCAAAAGAACTCCAGCACCACCATAATCCGTATGAAGAAATTCCGCAAGCAGCAGTATTCCACAAGCCAACACTCTCCCTGTCCATATACTTTCCTTAAAGTGTTCCATAACAGCTATTGCAAACACTCCTAATGTTAAAGTAAAAAATACATTTTGACTTGTCCAGTCCATCCAGCTATGTCTCAGTGCAATATCAAATGGTATTTCAGAAATAAGTGCAAAAATAAACAATCTCACTCCATATTTCATGTGGTTACTGGTATACACATATCCTTCTACTAAAAGAAAACAAAAGATAGGAAATGCCAGTCTTCCAATTCCTCTTAATACCCAATAGGGTACCATACTATGAAAACATGTAATAATTTCACTTCCAAAAACTGCCGCACTATGATCAATCAGCATAGTGATTATCGCAATCCACTTTAAACCTGCCCCACTAATTCCTCTTGTTTTTACTGCATTATCCATTCTCATTTCCTACCTTTACCGCATCAAGAGATAAAGATAAGATATCCTTAACCTCCTCTATCGGAATCTTAGTGTAGTCAGATAATTCCTTTACAGTTGCCACACGCCCCATATCCTCTGCTAATACTTTTGCTGCCTCGCTAATCAGGCTGGTCTTTGCAACCATAGCAGTTTCCCAGTCATTTTCCCCTACTTCTTCATCAATAACAGTAACCATTGCCATTTTAATATGTTCTTGTAGAAATGCGTCTGCATCCTCTATATTGGATATTGTAGTTACTTCTTCTAATCCCTGCAATAACCCCAGATTGCCCTCCTGAATTAAATCTTCCATAAGCAGTCCTTTATCTTTATAGTTCTTTGCTATCTCTACTACTACAGGCAAATATCCTTCCACTAGCTTACTCTTTGCTTCTTTGTCTTTATTTTTCAATGCCAGAAAAAGAGATGTTCTCTCCCCTTCGCTTAGTCCACTAATTTCCTCTAATTCTTTCATATAGATAGATAAGGCAACTGGACGGTCTTCTTTTTTTGGTTCTATTGTTTCGTCTTTCTCTTCTGTTTTCGGATACTCTTTATGCACAAAACCTGGTATTTGTACTCCATTTTCACCTAAGTATTGATAAATATGTTGATACTGACTCTCCGCTAAATCCATCCCTGCAAAATAATCCTTGATCTCCTCTTTTGTAATCTGGTTCTCCTGAACTTTCGCTACCTCTGTAATTGCTACCAACATTTCCATAAATTTACTCTTATCTAACATATCATTACTCACTTTCTTTTATAGTGGTTCCTGCATCAGCAGGCACTATCTTTCCATGCCTGAACTGTTGCAAATAGTTACCTATATTATACAAATATGTAAGTAAAACCGCAAGTAAAGCTTTTGTAATCTATATGTTTCCGTTTTTGGTGTTAAGTTGTAATAATTGAGGTTAAAATATAATTATTCATACAACAAAAGGGACTGTTAAATTTATAATAGTCCCTTTCTACATACTCTTATCCAGTCCACTAAGAACCTTTTTCCTATTTCTTTTCACTATAATGATATACTTTTAATGTTACTGTTCCGTCATCATTTAATGTATAAGTGTCTATATATACCTCATCCTCTGTGTCCCCATTCACTATTGAAAAAACAATAGTTTCACCAACTTTTTTCCCTTCAAAATAATCTTTCACTGAAAATTGCCCTTTTCCGACTGATCCACTATTTCCCAATTTATAGGCAGAAGAGTGAGCTATGCCATCTTTATCTGGAGTAAGTATCTGTGTCAATTCCTCTAATAAATCCGCGTTTTTTTCAACTTCTTTGCCGTCCCATGCTGCGACTTTATCCATCAATGTATTTTTAAGTTCATCTTCTTCATCTGTATCATCATCTGATGTCATTGCTTCTTCCATTTCCTTCAAATATTTTTCTGCAGCCTCAGGGTCTGCCTTACTTTTATCAATTGGCAGATTAAACAAGGCATTAATGCCTTTATAAGATTCATTTCTTGTAATCTCTCCTGTTTTCTCATTATATTGATAAGCATTGGAAGAAGGTGCACCATCAGATACAGAAATATATAATCCTTTGTCTGCAAACATTTCCACACTATCACATTCCGTAATTCTATACTCAATTCCGTTTTCTATTGTTGATGAACTTCCACCTCCCATTGTATAAACATTACATTGCCATGGTTTTAATCCCTTAACTAATGGAGACACAATTACATCTGAAGATTTTTCAAAGTCTATTGGTGTACCATCAACATTTTCAATGGCAGTTACCACATAGGTCTTGCTGTTATTCAACCCTTCTTCAACTACATACTTACTTAAATCCCTTCCTGATACAATACCAAGTACAGTAATTTTCAAATCTCCATAGGTCTGGCTCTCATCGATTGTCATCGCATCTTTGCTTTTGAATGCCTGCATAAGACCTGGTTCATCCAATACTTCTGCTACCTTATCTGGTGCCAAATAGTGCCATGCTGCAAATGCAGACACAGAACCAACAGAAAGTACTAGTGCTGTTGCAAATGCTGCTGCAGGTATTCTTCTTCTCAATTTTTTATCCATATTATTAGTCTCCTTTGCTCTTCTTAATATTTTTTGATTCAGCCATTCATCTGGCTCTTTGTCTGGAGAAAGGGCTTCTTGTAATATCTGATCCAATTCTTTATTTTGTTTCATCTAAAACAACCTCCAATTCTTGCTTTAACAGTTTTCTCGCTTTATGCAGCCTGCTTTTTACTGTTCCTTTCGGAAGCTTCATAATCTTCCCAATCTGTTCGATTGGAAATTGAAGGGTATAAAACAGATACACTGGAATGCGGTATTTTTCATCTAACCGTTCTACTACCATTTTAACCTGTTCCCTTAATTCTTTTTCAATAACGATATCCTCTGTAGAGGCTTCTCTTCCTAAATCTTCTTCACTTACTGCTTCTTCTACAAATTCCACCATTCCCACAATTCGTTTACGCCAGGCATATTTCCGTTTTCGATTCTTCCAAATGCGTAATGCAATAGAAATAAAATAACTTTTTGGATTCTTTTCGTAGTGAATCTTTTCTCCTAATTCTAATGCTTTTAGAAAAGTATCCTGATAAAGATCCTCTGCTTCCTGCCTATTGCGAGTAATTTGACAGCAGAATGAGTAAATCTCTTTTCCATACTCATTAATACACTGTTCTAACTGTATCATATCCATGTTTTCTTTCCACCACCATATTCAAGACGTCTATCCTAAGGCTTTTTTTGCCCTTCACTTATACATTGTAATAACTTTAGAATCGGTTCACAAGAAAATCAAAAAATGTAAAGTATTTTCTTTTTTCTTGATTTATGGTATACTAGAGAACAAGAATATATGTTATAGACATGCAAAAGCAGCACTTGGTGCTTTACAAACCTTGCAACAAAGTGCAAGGTTCTACCTAAAAAGAGTGAATATATACAAATTAATAAATAAGAGAAAATAAAAAGAAAAGAGAGGTATTGATTATGGGAAATAAAAGAGTTGTTGTTGCCCTTGGACATGCCGCCTTAGGCACAAAGTTTCAAGATCAGAAAAATGCAGTCATAAACGCCGCAAAAGCAATTGCTGATTTAGTAGAGGATAAGTATCAGGTAGTCATTACTCATAGTAATGCTCCACAAGTTGGCATGATACATACTGCTATGACAGAATTCAGCCGTTTAGATAATGAATATACGGTAGCTCCTATGTCTGTATGTAGTGCCATGAGCCAAGGATATATTGGTTATGATTTGCAGAATGCAATCCGTACGGAGTTATTAAACCGTGGTATTTTTAAAACAGTATCTACTTTAATTACCCAAGTCCGTGTAGATCCATTTGATCCAGCATTTACACATCCAACGAAAGTTATTGGAAGGCTGATGACTGCGGAAGAAGCTAAGGCAGAAGAAGATAAAGGTAACCACACAATAGAAACAGAGGGCGGCTATCGCCGTATAATCGCAGCTCCTAAGCCAATTGAAATTTATGAAATTGATGCGGTTAAAGCACTTCTGGATGCCAATCAGGTTGTTATTGCTTGTGGCGGTGGAGGTATTCCTGTTCTTCAACAGGACACTGTGTTAAAAGGTGCCAGTGCGGTAATTGAAAAAGATACCATTGCTGCAAGGCTGGCAGATCAGGTAGATGCAGATGCACTTATTTTCTTAACAGGAGTAGAAAAAGCCTGTCTGAATTTCCAAACTGATAAAGAGGAAGCTATTTCGGAAATATCTGTAGACACCATCTGCCAATATGCAGAGGAAGGACATTTTGAAGAAAATTCCATGCTTCCTAAAGTACATGCTTCTGTGGAATTTGTTTCTGCAAAAGACAATAGAAAAGCTATTATTACTAATTGGGAACATGCAAAAGCTGCTATAAAAGAAAAAACCGGAACGGTTATAAAAAAATGATAAATGATAATTCTTATTAAAAAGAATTATAACTATTCAAAACCATAAACAATTGCAGAGAATTTACAAAAACAGATATATTTGACAATACAGATAATGGGGCTGCCGCACTAAGCTCTCCTTAATGCGGCAGCCCCACTTTAATTTTAATTCAACATTTCAATTAATGTTTCCAACACAAAATCCACACATTTTTCTCTTACCTGATTTCTTCCTATGTCACCAAACTGCTTTGTTATTGTGGTTATTTCGCCACTGATATAAAATCCAAAGCAAACCATTCCTACTGGTTTATCCTTTGTTCCCCCTCCTGGTCCGGCTAATCCAGTAACTCCCACACCGACTTGGGCTACATTTGCCTTTGCAATTCCCACAGCCATCTCCCATGCGGTTTCTTCACTGACTGCTCCATATTTTGCAAGAGTTTCCTTTTTCACTCCTAAGTACTGCACCTTTGCTTCATTGGAATAAGTTACTATACTGGCATCTAGCACTTTGGAAGCATCTGCAACATCTACAATAGCTCCTGCCAATTTCCCTCCTGTACAAGATTCTGCACAAGATATGTGATATTCTTTTTCTATTAAAATAGATACTAATCTTTCTGCATTTGTCATATATATTCTCCCTGTCTGTTATCATTTATGGTAATGTCTTGTTTACAAGACATATAAATTTATTATACACAAATCCGCCTAACTATACAATTATTTTTAAGTCTTTCGTTTACATAAAGACAAGTCAAAGTTACTGTTAGCACTGTAGAGATGAACAGTAACAAGTCAAAAGGGAGATACATTAGCAATTGGGATATAAAAATTCCCCTTTTCCTCTTATATATTTCTATGATGAAAGAAAATCCCGAAACTTTTCATAAGGATAAATGTCTCCACCACATATCATTCCATTTTCACTATTTTGTAAGAAGTCTACAACACTGACTACCTTCTCATCACACTGGGGACAACGGAATACAAACATACGGCAAGCTCTTTGTCCTTTTGGTATCTGGGATTCATCATAGATTCTCTTGGTATTATTCAAATAGTATTCTGCACTTTCCTCATGTTGCATATCGAACATAGCTGGTATCAGATAAAGGGTTCCTTCTCCTGCTGTCATTCTTATTTTACATTTCTTGCACTTTGGAGAAGCGGCATCTGGATTCTTCTCATAGTATTTTGTCACAATTTGCAAAACAATTCTTCCACCTATAATGATTACCAAACATGCCCCAATAACCACTGAAAATATAATCTCTATTAGATTCATACTACTATTATCTCCTCTTTTTTACTGCATTTTCCAACATTTCACCATACATATCTGCCTTGGAAATGGCAGTTTGTACTTCTTGTGATTGAATCATATATGCCTTGTTTGAAGTAAAGGTAGAGAAACGATATCTTTTATTTTCATAATAGAACTCAAAATATACACAAGTTGCTCCACCAAGAGGACCCTTTACATAACTGGATTTTATCCGCTCCACTTTAGCAACATCTGCTATTTGTAATTCTTTGGGATTAAAGTAAGACACATATGCCAGCTTTCCTCTGTCCAAATCCATAGCAAGAATGGCACTTCCTGCATAAAACGTATTCTGTGCTTCAAATTCCATATTCTCTAGCTTATTCATAGTCTTCTTTGCTATACTTTTTGATATGTTCGTAAACAACGGATATATCAGCATTGCAACTATAACAAAATACAGAAAAAAGATTACACCAAACATAGTTCCATTCAATGTTTGTGATACAATAAGGGGTACAGCAACTCCTACTACGATTCCAATAGCAAGAATAATTCCTGCAAAGGTTAAAATGTAAGACATACTTGTTTTTTTCATAATTTTTCCTTCTTTCTATTTTTTCAAGACTAAACCTTTTCAAAGTTCAAGCTTTTTACAGCCAACTCCACATATAGGCATAAAACCAGTCAGTCTTGTATCCATTTTATCACATTTTATTATCGTTCTTCTTACAATCCGACAAAAGTATACATTTTCCCGATAAACGGGAGTATTATCCGCTAAAATCCCAATATTTATAATAGGCACACTATCACCTCTTCATAAATTTACTTATTTTGTTTATGAAAAATATCCCCTTTTAGAACAAACTTTCCTATAAAGTAAAAAAACCGTAAACCATATTAATGATTTACGGAAAATAAAAGCGCGAGACGGGATTCGAACCCGCGACCCTCGCCTTGGCAAGGCGATACTCCACCACTGAGCCACTCGCGCATACTATTTTGTGTTCTCATTTTTCTCTCCTGCCGAACACATTTAATAGTATACTATAGTGCAATTAGAAAGTCAAGCATTTTTTTTAATTTTTTTACTTTTTTTATTTTTATAAAGGATAGAAATAAATGCAGTTTTTGTGTATACTATAAATACATTATATTATAAAAAAGAAAGGTGAAATTCTAATGAATCAGAATATAAAAAAATTGAAAATACATAACCAACTTCCACATGCACTATCCTTTTTTATTCCAGTTTTAATAATGATGTGGATTTTGTATACGGAGAAATTCTACCCCTTTGGTGATAAATCTGCCCTTATTATGGACATGCGGGAACAGTATATGAATTTTTTTGCTTCCATGCGGGATGCCTTATGGGGTGACAACTCATTGTTTTATTCCTGGTCTCGTTCTGTTGGTGGTAATTATATTGGTCTATTTGCATATTATATAGCAAGTCCATTTTCTTTTATTACCCTTTTTTTCCCAATTAAAGAACTTCCACTTGCTATGGATATTTTACTGGTACTAAAAGTCGGATTATGTGGTTTAAGTTTTTCCTTTTTTGCCAAATATCTGGCAAAAAAAATAGAAACATCACTTGGATATTTTCTGGTAGTTCCATCCATTTGTTATGCTTTGATTTCCTATAATATGGTATATTCACTTAGTGTTATGTGGTTAGATGCAGTAATTTTACTTCCATTAATATTTATGGGAGTTGAATATATATTAGAGAGCAAAAAAAGCATACTATATATAATTTGCCTTACCATTCTCTTTATCAGTAATTATTATACAGGATATATGGTTGCAATATTTACTGCTATGTATGTTTTGTATCAACTTATAATTCTATGGAACAAGTCACAACAAAAAGAACTATTTCAAAAAGCTGTCCGTATATTTATTTCAACTTTACTATCTATAGGACTTTCAGCACCTTTACTTATTAGTGTTTGGAAAGATTTACAACAAGGGAAACTTTCTTCCCAAAATGTAAACTATCAGGCAAGCCAACATACAAACTTTGCCTTTAGCCAATTTTTTGAAAAACTTTTAAATGGAAAATATGACAGTATTACAAATAGTGGGCTTCCAGCAATCTATTGTGGATACATTATGCTTGCTCTTGCTCTTATATTCTTTTTGATACGTACAATAAAACTCCGTGAAAAATTAGGTGCATTGGTTATTATGGGATGTATGACTGCAAGTTTCTATTTTGTAAAGCTGGACATGATATGGCATGGTTTTCAATATCCAAACTGGTTCCCATACCGTTATGCTTTCTTATTTAGCTTTTTTGAAATATACATGGCATCACAAGCCATGTGCCATCTTTCTAAACAGAACTGGCTTGAAACAATTGCCCATAAAACAAAATCTTGGTCTGTTGTAAAAACAATTTCACTTTTTGTTCTTGTTATTTGTGTTACTGTAGAAATGGGAATGAATGGAAAGGCTTTGATACAAGGTTTAGATAACGAATTCCACTATAGAAGCATGACCGAATATACTAGTTTTATTGATAAGACCAAACCTTTAGTGGATGATATAAAAGAAACCGACTCCTCCTTTTACCGTATTAACCAAGAATACGAATATTCAAAAAATGATGCTATGTTGCTTGGGTACAATGGTTTAACCCATTATTCTTCCACCTTTAATGCAGCTATTAATGCATTGACACCAAGCTTAGGTATAGCCCAAGGCTATTTTTGGAATTCAGGATATGGTTCTAATATACTTTTAAATAGTTTACTTGGTGTAAAATATGTGATTTCTGACAAACCGGTTCCACAATCCTATTTGCTAAAACAGAGTACTCCTCTTGGTTCTGCTTCCTATAACAATCCTTTGGGATTATCAATTGCCTATACTGCACCAGTGGCAAATCCTGAACCTTATGTTAGTGATGGAGATCCATTTACTAATCAAAATAATTTTATCAATGGAATTACCGGTCAGGAAATGAACTATTTTCTAGATTGTAATCCGTATATGGAGCAACAGACACCGACCCAATGGACTTATACCTTTACCGCAGTTTCTGATAATCCAACATACTTATATATGCGGGCAAACGGTGCTTCATGGGCAGATGTATATGTGAATGAAAATTGGAGAGGAAATTATTTTTCTTATGAAACTAGTGGTACTTTATATTTAGGAGATTTCAAAGCCGGGGAAACTGTTACCGTCACTGTAGCAGCTTCTGGTTCAGATAATATATCTGTATATTATTCCAGAATTGTGCAGTTAGACCAAGTTCAGGCAGAATCTACACTTACGGGACTTGCAGCAAATGAAATGAATATTACAAAACACAACCATGGCAGCCTGACAGGAACTATTCATGTACCTGCCAGTTCCAAAATTATGACTTCTATTCCATACGATGAGGGTTGGAAAATTTATGTAGATGGTAAACAGACTTCTTATGAAAAATATGCTGGAACATTTCTGACTTTTACAGCTAGTGAGGGAGACCATACTATTGTAATGAAGTATACTTCTCCTGGATTTTTACTAGGTGTAGGTATTGCTGTAGCAACCATTGTATTGATAATCGTCTATTATATGATAAAAAAGAAAAAACAAGAAAACTTACTCTCAGAAATGCCGACAGAATAAATAACTGGTAACTGTTACAATTCGCTCTATAATATAAAAGGGAACAGCAATATAAAATAGCTGCTCCCTTTTATANTAAATGTGACTTGAGAAAAAGTAAATCTTGTAATGTCACTCTTCTACTTACTTGAAAGTATTTGTTACTGTTCACTCACAAGCTTGACACTTGCTGTCAAGCTATGTACCAAAAATGTAAAACAGCCAAGAATCCAGCCTTTCGCCGAAGGCGAACTTTAAATAGGCTGGATTCCGTTACTGTCTGCACCATAGGTGTGAACAGTAACAAGCATTTCTTCTGCCAATGCCTTCATAGCAGCAAGAGATGTATCATTTACCGTAGATTTGATGGAAACCTGGTTTTCACAAATTGTGATATCCTTCATTTCTTCCAAAGCAGTCTGCATCTTCTTTGCTGCCATTGGAGCCCATGTTCCATTTTCTATCAAACCAACTTTACGTTTCTGGAATCCTTTTGCTTTCAAGTGATTCAAGAAATCTTCCATAACAGGGAATACTCCACCGTCGTATGTTGCTGCTGCCAAAATCATACGGTCATAGCGGAATGCATCTTCAATCACTTCCGCCATATCTTCTCTGGAAAGATCAGATACAACTACTTTCTCTGCACCCATTTCTTCCAGCATAGTACCAATCTGCTCTGCTGCCTTTTTTGTATTGCCATGTATGGATGCATAAGCAATCAAAATACCTTTGTCTTCTGGCTCATAGCTGCTCCATACCTGATATTTTCCAATATAATATTCCAAATTTTCTTTTAAGATTGGTCCATGCAAAGGACAAATCATCTGAATATCCAGATTCGCAGCCTTTTTTAATAAGGCTTGTACTTGAACCCCATATTTTCCAACAATGTTGAAATAATATCTTCTTGCCTCACATGCCCAGTCTTCGTCAGTATCTAAAGTACCAAATTTGCCAAATCCGTCTGCTGAAAATAAAATCTTTTCTGTTTTTTCGTATGTAACCATAACTTCCGGCCAGTGTACCATAGGAGCCATAATAAACTGTAATGTATGTGTTCCAAGGGATAATTCGTCTCCCTCTTTTACCACAATCTGCTTTTCTGACACATCCAAATCAAAAAATTGGCTTAAAAATTGGAAGGTCTTTGCGTTTCCTACTAATTTCATATTCGGATATTTTTCTACTACTGTTCCAATATTTCCGGCATGATCCGGCTCCATGTGGGATACAATCAAATAATCTGGTTCTCTTCCTGCTAATGCATTCTCAAGATTAGACAGCCAGACTTTCGTTGCCCGCTGGTCAACAGTATCCATAATGGCAATTTTTTCATCCAGAATCAGGTAGGAATTATAAGACATTCCATTTTCCACAATGTACTGACTCTCAAATAAGTCAATTGCCTGATCATTTACACCAATATACTTGATACTCTCTGAAATTTCTACTCTGTTCATCTCATGTTTCTCCTTCATCCTTTTTTTGATTCTGCTAAGAAAGATGATACTTTCCAAATGCTTACTCCTCGATTATTGTAAATGTACATCTTTATTATACAAAATATAATTGTAACTGTCCAGAAACATCTGCTGTTATTTGATAAATATTGTCACATCTAGTTACTGTTCACTCACAAGCTTGACACTTGCTGTCAAGCTATGTGCCAAGAACATAAAACAGCCAAGAATCCAGCCTTTCGCCAAAAGCGAATTATAAATAGGCTGGATTCCGTTACTGTTAGCACCGTAGGTGTGAACAGTAACCACATCTATTTTAATCATTTATGAAACCGCATCCTTCATTTCTTTTACATATTTTCCAATTTCCATTGGAGCATTCTCTCCATAAGTAGCACAAAGTTTCACAATAGCAGATCCTACAATAACACCATCTGCGTATTGTGCCATTTTCTTTGCTTGTTCTGGCGTAGAAATTCCAAATCCAACTGCACAAGGAATATCTTTTTCTTCTTTTACTTTTTTTACCATAGCCCCAATGTCTGTAGTAATATTAGTACGCACACCAGTTACACCAAGGGAAGATACACAATATACAAATCCATTTGCTTCTTTAGCAATCATTCCAATACGCTCTTCAGAAGTTGGTGCAATCATAGAAATTAATGCAAGGTCATACTTGTTGCACATCTGATTAAACTCCTCTTTTTCTTCAAACGGAATATCTGGTAAAATCATACCATCTATACCAACTTCTTTACAGTTTTTCATGAATTTCTCTGCCCCATAAGAAAAAATCACATTGGCATAAGTCATAAATACCATTGGAATTTTCACAGTTTTTCTAAGTTCCTTTACCATTTGAAATACATCATCCGTAGTAACATTGTTTTTAAGTGCCCGTATATTCGCTTCCTGAATTACCGGACCTTCTGCGGTGGGATCCGAAAAAGGAATTCCAAGTTCGATTAAATCTGCACCTGCTTTTTCCATTTCCATTACTGCCTGCTTTGTTGTTTCTAAGGTTGGATCTCCACAAGTAATAAATGGGATAAATGCCTTTCCATTTTCAAATACTTTATATATATTACTCATATAAATTCTCCCCTCTGTAACGTGCAATTGCTGCACAATCTTTATCTCCTCGTCCTGAAATATTGATAACAATAATCTCATCTTTTTTCATATCTTTTGCAATCTTCATGGCGTATGCCACCGCATGTGCACTCTCAATTGCCGGAATTATTCCTTCTGTTCTTGATAAATACTCAAATGCCTCTACTGCTTCATCATCTGTTACTGCCACATATTCTGCCCTTCCAATATCATGCAGATATGCATGCTCTGGTCCAATTCCCGGATAATCAAGTCCTGCGGAAATAGAGTAAACTGGTGCAATCTGGCCATATTCATCCTGACAGAAGTATGATTTCATACCATGGAATATTCCTACTTTTCCTGTATTTAAGGTTGCTGCGGTCTCAAAGGTATCAATTCCCCTGCCTGCCGCTTCACATCCTATCAAACGCACTTCCTTGTCTTCTATAAAATTATAAAAAGCTCCTATGGCATTGGAACCGCCTCCCACACAGGCTATCACTGTATCCGGCAATCTTCCTTCTTTTTCCAGCATTTGTTCTTTGATTTCCTTACTGATAACAGATTGAAAATCCCTTACCATTTCTGGGAATGGATAAGGTCCCATAACAGATCCCAGTACATAATGGGTATCTTCAATTCTTGCTGTCCATTCACGGAATGTCTCAGATACAGCATCCTTTAATGTGGCTGTTCCGCTTTCTACCGGATGAACCTTTGCTCCAAGCAGACGCATACGGTAAACATTAAGGGCTTGCCTCTCACAATCTTCCTTTCCCATGTAGACTTCACATTCCATCCCCATCATAGCTGCAACAGTAGCGGTTGCCACTCCATGCTGACCTGCACCTGTTTCCGCAATTACTCTAGTCTTACCCATACGTTTTGCAAGAAGCATCTGCCCCATAACATTGTTAATCTTATGGGAACCAGTATGGTTTAAATCTTCTCTCTTTAAGTAAATCTTTGCTCCACCTAAATCCTTTGTCATACGTTCTGCATAATACAAATGACTAGGTCTTCCTGCATATTCGTTATACATATCCTGTAATTCTTTGTTGAACTCTGGATCATCTTTATAACGGTTATAGGCTTCTTCTAATTCTAACATAGCATTCATTAATGTTTCAGGGATGTACTGTCCACCATGAATACCAAATCTTCCTTTTGACATGTTGTCAACCTCCTATTTAAAAATAACAAAGTGGGCAAGCCCACATCAACTACTCTAACCCCTCATTCATGAGGGGATTGCACACTTTGTGTGCCAGATGCGTGTTGCATGTTTTTTGCAACGATATTCCTTACGCATCTGTGCACATCCTAAGCGGAGCATTTTTACTTTATAGGACGAACTTTCCTATAAAGTAAAAAAACTCCTGCCCTACGGAAATTCTTCCATAGGACAAGAGTATTATAATACTAAATAATATCTCCTGCGATACCACCTAAATTCATGTATCTTACATGCTCTCATTCGTGCATTCTACACGTATTCCCTGTAACGTGGGACAGACGTTGGATATTACTAAGCGTATGCCGTTCCTTCCACCCTTATGAGTCCATTCACCTATCTTTGTTTTGCTGCCTTCTCACCTTCTGGCAACTCTCTGGATTATCATCAAGATATGCTACTCTTCTCAATCATCGGTTTTTACTCTATAAGAATAAACGAATTTGCAGAAGATGTCAAGAACAAAGTTATTGGAAAATGGTTAATGATTCCGTCATACAAAAGTTTAGCGGCAATATTCTTCTAGGATTGTGAAAACTTGAAGGTATACTCTCCAATTTCTATCTTTTCTATTTTGGAAAGGTCTGCACCTCCTAAAAGCCATATCTTATTTATACTTTGTAATTCCCCATTTGTTCCATCATTATAGTATGCTTCTGAATAATCTAAAGAAATTACTTTATCCTTTGTATATAACTTTGCTTTTTCACGTATTAATTTATAAAAATCATCTATACCAATTTGCAAATTATCTACACAAAAAACTAAACTTTGCTGGGAAACTTTTAATTTTATTGTCTTATTCTCTTCTGCCTGAATGGTTTGTGTCTCCAGACGCTCTGCTTTCGGCATAACGAAACACTTTTTCTTCTCTATTTTCCAATCTTCTAATGGATCTGTCCAATTATCATTGATTCTTTTTGTAAATTCAATTTGAGGTGTTAGCTTCTTTTCTATAATTGTACTTAAACCAATCTTACTATATATTATTCCTGTTTCAGCATTGTACCATCTCGTTGAACCAAAAACATACTCACTAACCTCCTCCTTTTCATCAACACCCACAACATCTATACAAACTGCCTCTTTTTCTTCAGCCCAAGCAAGAGCTGTACTCTCATCGCCAAATATGCCTCCAAGAACTCTGGAAATTTTACTAGTATCTTCCATTTTATAAGATACATAAAACGCACTTTCTGCTTGGTCAAAAAAGCAAGAGTAAATGGTAAGTTTTACTCCAAAGGCCTCATAAACTATTTCTTTCTGACTTTCTTCTTTTCCCCAGTTTTCATCATGAATCTTAGCAAGTTTCAGTTTACTATTAGCAAAATATTGAAACCATATTTCTTTTACATTTTCATGATGTGTTGCTGCATAAACAGAACCAGGTAATAATATTACAAGTGCAACTGCTGCTACCCATTTTTTGTAACTATTCTTCGCTGTTTTTCTACTATTTTCTTTCTGTAATCTTTTTCTAAACAACTCTATTTGTTTATTTTCTTCTTCCTTACTCATCATCCTCACCTCCATCGCATTTTCTTCTTCTTTTAGGGATGCCATATTGCTGTAGGATTTTCTTTCCAATTTTTCTCTTGTCATAATTATCCTCCTCCTAACCAAACATTCTTCTAATTTTTTTCTTTCCTTTGGATAAATGGTTATATAAATTTGCTTTTTTGATTCCTGTTTCGTGGCTTACTACTTCAATTTCCTTTTCTTCCCAGAAATACTTTCGAAAAACTTCTTTATCCACTTCTGATAAACAGGAAATCAACTTTTCAAACTCTTCCTCTAACCAAATCTGTCTTATGCTATCCTCTGCCGTTTCCCTTGCAGCAATACTTACATTATCAATATTTTCATCAAGATTATTTTTTCCATGTTTCCGGTAGTAATCTATACATTTATATTTTGCAACTCCTGCTATCCAATTTTCAAAACTTCCTTTTTCCTTCTGATAGCACTCCACATGAAGCCAGACTGCCCAGAATATTTCATTCATACAATCTTCCTGATCATTAGGCAGCGACTTCAACTTTGCTGATACAATAGATTTTACCAGCCAGCCATACGTTGTAATCACATATTCCATTGCTTTTTCATTTTTATGTTTTAGCTGTTTGATAAAATTTTCCTCTGTAATCTTCATAAATCACCCTCCTATATAATGGTTTCCTACTAAAACCCACTATACATTTTTACCAGATTTTATCCA
The DNA here is from genome assembly GCA_014799595.1 of Clostridiales bacterium. Lineage (GTDB taxonomy): Bacteria > Bacillota > Clostridia > Lachnospirales > Lachnospiraceae > CAG-411. The sequence goes on from JAAVHR010000095.1 coordinate 19,276, forward strand.
AATTGATATTTCTTATTGAAGATTTGATTCATAATATAAATATACATCTTCTAATGTAGGTTGTATTTCTTCTGCTATTCCCCATTCTGGTTTGGACGAATTCAAAATCCTTGCACAGATTTTTTCTCCAGCGTATGTCAAATTCACAATCCGTATTCCCGCTTCCTCATATTGTTTCCATTCAGCTTCATTCATATATACATTCCAAACCATTCCACTTAAATTTTCCAGCAATTCTTTCGGCTCTCCCTGCTGAATCAATTCTCCCTGCCGGATAAGTAAAATTTCCTTAGCAATAAACTCTATATCTGAAATTACATGGGTTGCCAGAATTACAATTTTCCCTGATGCAATCTCGCTAATATAATTTCTTATCCTGATACGTTCTTTAGGATCTAATCCTGCAGTAGGCTCGTCCATAATTAATATACTAGGATCATTTAGCAATGCTTGTGCAATCAGTAACCGTTGCTTCATACCTCCAGAATAAGTATGAATTCTTTTAAACTGGGCTTTTTCAAGATTAACTGTTTTAATCAGACTTTTTATTCTTTCGCCAGCCTGTTTTTTCTTTAATCCTTTTAGGGATGCCATATACCACAGAAACTCTTCTCCTGTAAAGTTATCATAAAGATTCTGCTGTTGTGGCATATATCCCAATAACGCACGATATTCTTTTCCCATGGAGTCAATTTCTTTTCCATTCCAACAGATGGTTCCGCTATCGGACTTCAAATTTTGTGTTATAAGGTTCATCAATGTACTTTTTCCTGCACCATTTGCCCCTAATAGTCCATATACTCCGGAATGAAGTGTTTTTGTAAAGTCGTTTAATGCAAATGTTTTTCCCCCATCATAACTTTTTGATAAGTGGTTTAATGTTAATTCCATACTCTCTTTCCTCCCTGTTTATCACAAACTAAATGCTCTCAAGAAAACTATAGTCAAATCTATACGAAAATACCATAACAATAATATAACTAATCCTATACAGCCGGCTCCGGCTCCAATTACAAGCTCCATATTACATACTCTTCTCACCAACATAAGCAACAACCTGCATGCAAGAATAAAAAGTACAATTTTTACTAATAAAAGAAGCAGTACAAATGTGCCAATAGAAAGAGATGTATTTAATTCCAGCATTGTAAAATCCTGTAGTTTCTGTCCTGTACTTTCGAAATGATCTATCTTATGATAGCGTAAAAACTGTGGAATCAGCGTACACAATATACACCAGAGCATTCCTGTTATACATACCTGTTTTTTCTTCTTCTGAATGTGCCTTTTTCCTGCCACTGTTGCATATAACAATGGATACAACTTCTTTCTATTATCCTCTGCTTCTATTTCGCTCATCCATAAAACAAGTGCAATCATTCCCACAAAAAATACTTTTAAGTCATATTTATAAGCACAAAAAGTATTGATGTAATCTTTCTCATCTACCCAGAATTTACTAAAAATATCTCCTGTTTTTTCTAGTAACCTATCTCTTTGCTCTTCTACCAGTCTAATGCCTCCCTTACGATTCTGAATTTCATGTTTTAGAAGCAGCATCTGAAATTTTGCCTGTGCTCCTGATTGCTCTTGTAACTCTCCAACTTGTTCATACAAAGCATCCAACTCTTCCCTTTGGCTTGCAATATAGCTCAAACTCTCCTCTGTAACTGGTCCGCTGATTTCTGATAGAATCCTATGGTATTCTGCTTCTTCCGGATCGTTATAAAAAGATGGTTCCATAATTTCTCTAGTACAAAGCACACACCATATAAGCAAAAACAAAAACAGATATCCCCGCTTTTGTTGAAAAAATACCTTTTGGAACTCAAACAGATACACAGAGGTATGATGCCATCCAAATGAGATTCTCTTTGCAATTTTTTCCCTGATTTCTTCCAGTAGATTTCCTGCTGAAATCTGACAACTGGCAGAAAATCGATACAATCCGGCAATAATAAAAATACATGCCAGAATACCTCCAACAACCAGTGTCACCAAGGATTTTCCTATTGGATAACCAAATAGGTTCAGGTTAACGTATGTTCCAAAAAGATTTTTCATATTCCATGCAAAAAATACATTCACACATTTTGCGATATTTAAAGAACTACTAATCTGTATTCCATAATTCAGAAGCATTTCTACCACAAGTACACCAACATATATTAGCAATGCTGTGCCTTCCCTCCGGAAACTAATTGTCAAGCCAAAGATCAAGAGTGCAACAAGGATACCAATTAATATCCGGACTACAAATAAAATCATCATTGTCTGGGCAACGGTAAATGAAACACTACAATCCCGAAATATAGAAACTGACTGTATTTTTCTTGTAAAATCTCCATATCCATAGTAGTATCCGAATACCATGAAAACTCCACACTCCTGCAAAAATCCATACAGTACACTGGCAGATATTATGGTTAAAAGTTTTGCTGCTGCTAAAGGTGTGTGTCCTTTTTTCGTTCCCTTGGTTAAGAGAAATAATCCCTTTTTCCGCTCTGCAGATATAACAAAATAAGATAGCATAAATAAAAATATTAGCTGAAAGTATATTCCATAATTATAAGATGCCAATTCCTTAATTCCAATACTAGGTTCTCCTTTGATTCCATCTGCGGATAAATTTTTATAATCAGAGACTGTTTTTGTTAGGTTTCTATACAGATATGTATTGTGGTTTTGATAGTCCTTAGTTTTCTTTAAATTCTCTGCCTGCTCGGGTATCTGTTTTAAAAATCCGTCATAAGAAGATACATAATTTTCTTCCTCTTCTTCGAAATACTGATAATACTCTGCATTTGACACAACAGTATCACCATTCCTATATTTCTGCCAGTCCTGTTTAAATCGGTAAAAATATGTATAGTAATCTGTATGTTTCTCATATTGAAACAAGGTAAAGAGATTGCCAAACAGCAGTATAATTGTAAAGAAAAGAAAGGAATGCTGTCTAAACAATTTCTTCCATTCATATATGCATAATTTCCCCATCTTTATTCCCCTTTTCTTATTTTTTTCTCAAGTATTCATTTTTTCTTATTTTTTTGTCAAGATAAGAATATGTCTGGTCACATAACTTAGTAAGTTTGTACTCATCTCCATGATAAGTTCCAATTTTTGTTTTGTCCCAATATTGAATAGATACTCCATCCCCGGATTCATCCTCTATTTTGACATACACTCTGTCACCAATGCCATAATCAGGTTCATAAGGAAAATCATGAAAAGGTGGCTCCACAGAATCCACAAGTTCCATATCCTGGTTATACACATCCACATGCAGTTTAAAATCCCACTTCATATTTTCTAAATTATTCATGTTATTTTGATACTCGAGACTATCATAAATTTTAATCTCACACTCTCTACAGTTTGATACATATAAATAATTTCCGTCACTATAAAATTGATAGTACATTGGTATATCCTTTAAAAGTATCTCTGCATTGGTTCCATCCAAATCTGCAATGTAAACATCCTCTGTAGCATCATATTGCCCATCTTTTTCCATATCAAATACATGATATACAATTCGGTTTTTCCAAAAAGTAACACAACTTACATATTCTGTATCTGACTGATTTGGTATTTGAATTTCTGTAAGAGTTTTATCTTGCAGGTTATATTGTAAGGTCTTTATAGTACACTCTTCATAACCTCCAACAAACTCTTCCATATAGAGATGATTTCCATAAACGCCTGAATAAGAAACGCTTGTTATCTTCTCTTCAGGATCAGGTTTATAAAAAATCTCTGGTTTTAACTTTCCCACACCTGCTAAATTCATTTCCTTTACAGCATACTCTTCCTTGCCACTCTCATCAAATGTATGTTCTATGTAATACATCACATTTCGGTGCATAACCCAATTATATATAAGCCCATCCCATTGATATACCTTTTCTCTTTGAGAACCATCTTTTGCAATTTTATATAAAATACTATATGAGTGAGGTTCACCATCTTCCCATTTTTCTGTAACATAATAAATATATCCATTCATATAAGCAAATCCAGCACCCTCAGGACCAGAAGCAGAAGTTCCATGATTCTCTATAAAATATGCATAGCACTCTTCTATTCTTTCATCATCTGTCTCTTTGTCATGCAGACAATTAGGTTTATTACACAATGGCATTAAAATCTTTGTTTGCTCATCCATCTGGTAAATATAGGAACCAATCTTAAAATACATGGTATCCTTTGCTCTTGCTATATAACCTCCCATACCACCCCCATAAACGTATTGATACTGATAGTCTGTTTCTTCTACAAAAGAATCTACAGAAGAAGACCTGCCACATCCAGTAACGGTAAGTATGCATACTAGCATTATTATGGTTATGTGTTTTACTACCTTTTTCATATAATCACCTCATTTTTTGATTCATGCTTACGAAGTTGTGTTTCCGGATTCTTTTCCCTCGTCTATAAAATATTTCGAAATTATTTTTCTATTTCTATCCAATATGAAAAATAAATTTTTCTAAATCTATTTTCTTTGTAATTTCCATACTATATCAAGAATATTTTATAAATTTCTGCATTTAATAGGAAAAAAGAGTAAGTAAAAAAGAAGACCATCCAGTCTTCCTTTTTTCTCCATTATTATCCAATTAACACGGTCTTCCCTTCAAAGGCAAATCCGTATTTCCGAATCCGTTGCTTCTGAATTCCCTTTGCAACTAATGTTTGTTCGTATTGTTTTTCCTCAATCTGGGCAAGAGCAGAAGTGAGTGTATCAGACAAAGATTGTTCTTTTTGTGGATTGAATACCTTAAATTCAATCACAATAGCATCATCCTCACCATGAAGAGGTTCCATCATAATATCATAACGGCCAAAACCACTTTCTCTGTTGGAGGTAATCACATACCTGTTACGCAGTTCCACTATAAGCCCAAGAACAAAACCATGGTAAAACTTCTCGGGGTGACTGCGGGCAGAAGGTTGTGTGCCTGTGTCAAAGTAGCTAAACATCTGTAGAGATATCTCATTCATATAATAATTCATTCCTTCAATATCATTCTGCATTAACGTTTTGATAAATCCACTATAGTTTTC